>NZ_OY761553.1:908250-1211000 GCF_963664735.1 uncultured Cohaesibacter sp.
TTGTGTCTTGCAACAGATTGTTATCAACGCCAGCACAAAGAGGAATGGCTTTTCTCGATACGGCTTTGATAATGCCGCCTGTCTCGATAAGGTCAAAGCCGAAAGCCAGTTCCAAGGGTTGCCAAGCGCTGCGCAAACTCATTGTGCTGTCGATCACATAGCCGTCGCAAGCCCCGTAGGCCTCATCAAAATCATAGGCGCTAAAGCCATAGTCCTTTGTGATATGCGCCATCAGGTCGGGCATATAGACCATGCCAACGCGGGAAGAGAGCCAATGCCCAAATTGCCAATTGTCCGCGTCGGCCCAGCTTGCCCGATCCAGCGGCCACGAAGGGAAAGGACGCGCGTCCCAGCTCCACACATGCACATTGTCCATGTCGATCATAGAGCCGTCATACTGGCTTGATGCCGGATTGTTGGCCTCATCCTGCCAATAGTCGAGCGTTGCCTTTAAGTGGCTATGCTGTTGCACATCATCCCGCGCCCCGCTGGAAAAGTAAGGCAAGGCAGACTCAGAGGATTTGGGATCAAAAAACACGTTGGGCTGATTGCTGGCCAAATCAAGCGCCGGACAACCAAGCTCGGTAAACCAGATCGGCTTGCTTTGTGGCGTCCAGCCGGTTGCCGAGGTTTGGCGTTCCCCGTCCGGTCTGTTGTGGTGACTGTTGCTCCACCAGCCTTTCAAATCTTTCTGGCGGTAAATCCAGTCTTCCCCATGCGCCCCGTCGCTGATTGGCGTCCGTGTCTGCGCTATGCGTGCCGCACTGTCTGCATAATAATAGTCGTAATATTCCCCGCCCTCGATGTTGGCCTTGAGATAGTCAAGGCTGTAAGGGGTTACAAAGCCGCGCTCCTGATCATAATCAAGATGCTCTCTACCCCGCCGCCAGTCAGACAGCGGAAAGTAATTATCAATTCCAATGAAATCAATATTAGCGTCCGACCATAGCGGGTCCATGTTAAATATAACATCGCCCGACCCGTCCCCCGGCCTGTGACTGTGATATTCTGACCAGTCCGCCGCATATCCGATTTTGACGGTCTCCCCGAGAATGGTGCGCACATCAGCGGCCAAGGCTTTAAGGCCCGAAACAAAGGGATAGCTTTGTTTTCCATCACGTATCGTGGTCATATTGACCATTTCCGAGCCGATGCAAAGAGAGGCCACCCCGCCCGCCGCTTTGGCCAGATTGGACAGATGCAAGACAAAGCGCCGGTAGCCCCAATCCTCCGCACCGGAATAGATAATCGTTTCATTCGAAATGGAAAAATCAGAGACAGAAGCAGAGCCGAGAAAGGCCCCGACCTGATCAGCCGCCGCGCTGGTCTGGTCAGGACTTCCCTCTTGCCCCGCTGCCGGGTGGCAAGTGATCCGGCCTCGCCATGGGAAAACGGATTGTTCAAGCCCGCCCCATGGATCGTCTAGCCCGTTGCCCTCTGGAATGTCTCCCATAAGAAACGGGTACAGCATCACCTCATAGCCGCGCGTCTTAAGCTCGGTAATGGCGTGAATGACGGATTTGTCCGAAGGCGTGCCCCCATAAACCGGATATTGGCTTCCCGCATCATCGCTCATTTGCGTAATCAAAAGCGCCGTGTCACGGGAAAGCCCCGCTACACGCCAATTATAGGGCGATGTTGGCTTGTTCCTGATTTCCACTTTCGGCCTGATTGTGCAGTTGCCACAGCGCAAATCATCAAAGAACCAAGCCACCACAAGGCACACGCTTTTTATGTTCGGCATGACGGTTTGAAGCTGATCAAGGGAGACGCAAAGATCAGAGGCGCCCTGTTTCTGGTGAACATTCTCCCACGCTTCAGAGATGACTTTACCAGAGGATGAAAGCTCTTTCTTAAGCACCGTTTCCGGTTCATAGCCAAACTCGGTCGAGCCGGGAATAAGATTGACCCCGCGAATGTCTTTCTCAAGCTGGCGGGATGGGGAAGGCCTGATAATCTCGAATGTGAATTGTGGAATCCGGTTGCCGTAGTCGGTGAGTTCCAGCCTGTCAAAGACAATGTAACAAAGCCCGCGATAGGCAGGCGCAAGCCCTTCTCCCTCCACGCTTTCAATCAAGCTGTCCGGCTCCTGGCTTTCGCTGCCGTCATAAAAGCGAAAGTCAATTTTTGACATGTCTATCTCGGTGCCATCGGCAAATATCCGGTTGAGATAAACGCCCGATCCTTCACAAATACCAATCGCAAAATTGGCGTAATATGTGTAGCTGGTTGTCTTGGCTTTTGCCCCGCCGCCCTTGCCGCCCTGTTTGGTGGTGGTGGCCACCTCTTCCAGTGATGTTGCCCAGATAACTTGCCCGCCAATGCGGGCGCGACCATAGGCACGATTGATCGCCGCCCCTTCGGTCGAGCTGGTCACCTGCAGGCTATCAAGGCGCGGCCCGTAGGCGTGTGTGTCCTTGCCACCGGCAAACAGCATGTTGTCAATCGCAGCACCGGCAACAGTCAAAGCAGAACCAATGATACCGGCACCGATTGACCCGGCACTAAAGCCGAATGCGCCGCTTATGGCAGGAGCCGCCGCAGCTAAAACCAAGGTTGCCATTTCAGGCCTCCAAATCAGGAAAACGAAAGACAGCGGCAATCATCCGCCGCCAGTGAGGGGAAAGGCTCACCTCGACCACACCACATTTCTCATAGGCGTGGATAAATCGCGTCTCGCCGGTCAGAATGCCAAGGTGCTTGGCGCTCTTTGCCCCGCGCCAACGTATGGCGAACACATCCCCCGGCCCCATGTCCTGCAAGGCGATTTCCTGCAAATAGGTCCGGCCCGCTGCCAATAGGCTTTCTGCGTTTGTGGCATCGCCCCAATCAGGCGAATAGGCCGGAATTTTTGTGACCTCATAGCCGTAAAGCTCCCGCCAAACACCGCGCACAAGCCCCAGACAATCGCAGCCTATGCCCTTGACGCTGGCCTGATGATGGTAAGGCGTGCCAAGCCAGCCCCGCGCGCTTTCTATGATCTGGCCTCGACTAATAGCGGTCATAGCGCACAGATCCCGTTAAATCGTCATCATCAGGGCTCGGGTAATTGGTCACAAAGTCATTGCCCGGCATATGGGGGCATCCCCGAAAGTTTGCCCCGTTGCCGAATTTTTTGACGCATGTTGCAAAGCGCTTGTCACAGCCAGCAACAAGTGTGAGCCTGTCACCTATGGCAACCGTTCGAAGAAAGGAGGACCAGACACCGAGCGTAACGATACTGCCCGTTACCATATGGCTTTGCAATTGATAGGAAAGCCCAGCATTTGCACCGCTGGTAAAGGTCAACACACCGCGATTGAACCAACCGGCCTCAAACCCTTCAGCGCCGGATATTTCGATCACCTGCCCGCCTGAATAGCCGGTAACGACTGCCTCCACCTGATAGGCGTCTTTGCTTACATCAACACCGCATCGATCATCCCCCAAGGTGGCATCACAACCGGCCTGATAAACCCGCCCCTGCTTTTGCTGCAATTGCGCTGCAAGGCCTCTTATCTCTGCACTGAAATAGGTGTCACCTCGCGTGATTTCTCCAAGGTTGCCCGACCGCATCAAAACCGCTTGGCTCGGGTCCATCCAATTGACCCGCCAGACCTCGACGCTTACCCCGTCATAGAGCCCCGCCGATATATCCTCTTCAGTTATGAAGTCCGCAGAAAGCGCCCCGTCCACATCGACGTTATCGACCGAAAGCCCGAGACTTGATTGCAGCTCTGTTGCTGTAAAGCCGCTGTCTGCCGAGTAGGTGACACCGCCAAAGGAAAGATCGCAGTCATGATCGGTAAAACCGAATAGTGCGCCATCGCGCCGTGTCAGCTTCCAACACCAACAAAGCGTTGTTGCGCCGCTTTCAAGATGGGCTTGCATGCCATCGGGCAAAATCTTCATAACATCAGCTCCACAATGGGAATGGAAGGAACAGAGATAAGCCGGTTGTTTTCCCAAGCGATTGAAAGGCCATCGGTGTCAAAGCGCACAGGGACATAGAATTCAAAGCCAGCCGTAAGCCTTGCGCCCGCCGCTGGCGGATTGTCGAGCGTGACCAGCCCCGCCGCATGATCAACGCTGTAAGCCGCATCAGAGAGCGCAGCGCCATCAAGAGCCAGCCGAACCGAGCCTTGCTTTGGTTTACTGATTTTCCGCCTGTAGGGATTGGCGCTACCGTAAGTCTTGCAAAGCTGGAATATTGTTTTCTGCCCGTCGCCTGTGCCGATCACCTGATCGGTTGGCTTGGGTTTTTCCAGAATGGCACATGAACGCAAATCGAACGGGTCGCAAAAGAGAAAGCCGGAAAGCCGCCCGCGTACATCTTCGAAAAAGGCAATGACTTCCTCAGCTTCAAAAATGTCGCGAATGCCGGTGCCAACGTCCCACGTGCGACGGGAATTCGCCCATTGCTGATTGCGTTCTTCCCTGCCCGATCCCGCTTCGACCACTTGCGTTTTACGTTGCGGCCCACCCGTTGCACCAAAGCCGATTTTGACAGGGAAAACCACCTCAAGAAATGCCGCCATGTCTAAAAGCTCCTATTGATTGCGCCCGCCTTGAGCCACCAGGCGCGCCATGGAAGCTGCAATCTGGCCTTTGGACTGCTTAAAGCCTTGAACATCAGGCGTCGAAATATACCAATTGTGCGTGTCGCCGCTCTTTGCCGCCTTGCCATAGGCAGACCCGAAAGGCCGGTTCGGTTCAATCCTTCCGGCCACATTGGGCGAGAATAATTCCACTCCGCGTTCGTTCACTTCATAGGTATTGCCCGGCAAAACGATTCCGCCGCCAGCCCTGCCGCCGGTAATGAAGGACGAAAGGGAAGAAAAGAGGCCGGAAAGCGCGCCGCCAGATTGGCCGGTCAACTGTGACATGAAACCGGACATAGGCCCCGAACCGAACAAAGCGGCTTGCGCAGCCGCATTGGCGATCTGCAAGGCAAGCGAACGCATGGCATCCTCTGCCGTTGTTGCCCCGCTCACAATGTCGGTTAGCATATCAAGGCCCGATTGACCCAGATATTCAAAACTCTGGCTTAGCTCTTCGGTTTGTAGCTGCATGGTTTTTGCCGTGTTTGCAGCCTCTTGCATGGCCACCCGCTTCGCCTGCAGTCCGTTCACAGCTAGAGCTATGGCCTGCCCCTCATCACTTTGAAGGCTAACCCCGGCTTTGGCCAAAGCGTTGTAAAGTTCCTGTTCATCTGAGGTGCGCCCAAGCTGCGCGGCCTCTTGCTCCAAGGCAAGAATAACGTCATGCACCTTGTCCACCTGATCGGCCTTTATCCGGCTTCCAGAGCCGCTGCCAGAGCCTCCACCAGAACCATTGCCTGTATTGGGCTTGGTGTTATGAGATCCCGAAGAGTCCCCGCCAAATGAGTTGGCTAGTTTTTGGGCTTTCTTCATATCCTCAATGATTTGACTATTCTCATCAATGAGGCCTTGTCTAACTTGGGATATCTGGTCGATTTGACGCTGAATAAAGGCGCGCGTGGTGTTGAGCTGACTATTGGCAAGCTGTTCATTCAGGTTGGCCAGTTCGTCGTCCAACCCGGTTAGCCTTGTGCTATTGCTATTCATGCGTCTTTGTTGAGCTTGCACACTCAGCTCATTGACTTCTTTGAAGTCATCAACCACGTCCGAAAGCTTGGATGCTATGCCGACAACCGCACCTTTCAGGTTGGTTCCAATTACTTTTGAGAGGGTTTCAAACTTGTTGTTGATCTCTTGCGCCCGCTTTGCGACATCATCCTCAAGAACAATTCCGAGTTTTTGCGCCTCTTCGCGCGCATCCCTCAGCCCCTTTTGACCCCGCTCGATCATTTGCACGAATTGCTCACCACCGGTGCCGCCGAAGACTTCATCAGCAATACGAATTTGCGCCGCCTTATCAAACTGTTGCAGCCGTCCGATAATGTCGTCAAATAGCTTGTCCGGCTCTTTCAGACGGGTTTTCAGGTCATCAGCAGAATAGCCCAGACGCTTGAACGCATCGGCTCCAGACCCGCTGCCCGTTGTGATGAATTCATCTGCTCGAAGCTGTAGTTCTTTAAGGCCATCTGTCAGGGCATCAATGGAAACATTGCTTTTGGAAGCTGCATATTGCAGTTCCTGAAAGGCTTCAAAGCTTACCCCTGCCCGTTCTGCCTCGGTTGCAAGATCGCTAATTCCTTCGGCTGAATTCTTGGCAAGCGCAGCAAGCCCCGCAAGCCCTCCTCCAACAGCAACACCGGCAAAGCCGCCTACTGCCGTAATGGCTCCCTTTGCGGCATTGCCAAGACCACCAAGCCGAGAGGTGAATTTGACAACGCTCTTTTCACTGCGCCCCATTGTGGTTGCGGTGTTCTTCTCGATTTTCTTTAAAGCATTGTTGAATTGGGTGGTGTTCGCCTCAATCCGCAGAACCAGCTTGTCAAGTTCTTCCTTATCCATATTGCGCCCTCAATTCGTCAAACCGTTCTTTCGACATGGTCGGTTTTTCTGGCTCGCCATATCGCTCGTTAAACCCTTCGATTGCTTCGACATAATCGCGCAAAGTGGCTTGGCTGAAATCGGAGGGACGCCAGCCAAGAAAGGCAAAAGCTATTTGCTTGATGCGGTGCCATGGGATGCGGTCGCTTCTGTCTCCCCCGCTTGCGGCTTTCCCGGCTGATTGGTTGCCTCTGGCATGCCCGCAGAGAGCGCGGCCACAATCCCTGCGTCCGCTTCCCCACCATCACGGCCAAAAAGCAGGCCTTCCACTTCATCGCAATTGCACGAAGCACAAAGACATTTAAGCCCTGCATAGGTCAGACGCGGGTCATGCACCGCCGCCATGAAATGCAATTGCTTGAGCCCTGAAATTTGAAGCTCAGCCATAAGAGCGGCAACCCGTGGCATGGTCGCATGGAGGGTGAAGGCCTTGCCATCCAGTTCAACAAGAACCTCCCCGGTCAGTTCATTGATTTGCATGATTTGCCCCTTAGCCCGCAGCTTCAGCCTTTGCCGCCCAAGTCGGCACACTTTCCCAGCCGAATTCTGCAGAAATCGCCAAGTCTTCGTTGGTGTTGCCGGTAAAGGTGATTTTGACGTAACAAGGTCCGGTAAAGCTGCCGTAGTTCGGCACTGTCACTTTGAATTTCATGGTGACGCCGGTGCGAGCCGCGTCGAAAATCGCTTTTGTACGGGTGTTGATTTCAGCGATACCAGAGCCGGTAAAACTTAGATCAATATTGCCAGCCCGCTTTGTGACTTGTGCCGGTTTGGTCCGGTCCCCGTCGCATTCAGGTACAATCCGGTCAACCAGTTCCGGCCCCATGGAAAAATCCGTGGACGTAATGCCGCAAAAGTCAACGTAAGTGTCCGCATTCTCAGGGTCTTCAACCTGAATAAACAGCTCTTGGCCAAGATGCTTTGTCATGTGCAAGCCTCATAGAGTTTGATTTCAAAACGCATGTCGCAAAAATAGACCCTGTTTTGAGGTCCGTTGATATCTTCCCCCCGCCAGATCACCCGCACGCTTGAACCGTCATCAAGCGTAAAGGCTGCTTTGTGCAGCACAGCCCTGATTTGCGCTGCAATGGCCATCGCTTCGGCCTTGCCCCTGTCGCGGCTATGAACCTCCAACATCTGAAAAATCACTTCGCCAAGGGCGTTTCCAATATCACTTTCATCGCTGGCATAATTGCCTAGAACACAAAATGGATAATGCTGCCCCACATGGCTTGGACGTGCCTTTGAGGGGCTTTCCGGCAAGAAGTCATAAACACGCCCGCCGCATATCCCCGCAGCTTTCAAGGCGCTTACGAGCTTCTCTTGTACCGCCGTAAAATCGAGTGCCATGGCTCACCTGTGCGTTACTGTCTTGACGGCCTTGTTTATGGTTCTGGATGTTCTGGATTTGATACGACGCTTTAGAACCCGATAGGCTGGCCAGAGATGCGGCCTCGCAGGCGTGCCCGGATGCGTTCTGTAAACTTTCCTGTCTCGTCCGCCGCTGCTTGTCCGCGCCCCGTATCTGCCCGGCTTTGTTCCAAACTCGATAAAGCGCCAAATGAAATCAGCAAACAGCCCCCAAGACGGCGTTTGCTTATGATCTTCAACTTGTTTCGCCTCAATGGTTTTTGCATAGTTTCCGGTTTTCTTTGGAGCATAGCTTCTAGCCAGATTGGCCAACTCATCTGCGCTTTTTTCAAGGCCCGGTCCAAGCTGCTTTTCAACCTCTGGCGCAATGCGCCTAAGCTGTCGGAAAGCCTTTTCCTTGCCGATCCATTTTGTTTTCGCCATCAAACCAGCTCCCCGCGCGTAACCGTCATTTGCAATTCGCGGCCCCGCTGGTCAGGGTTGATAATGCCGCCAATGCTGTAGATTTCGTCATCAATCAAAACCCGCCAATCTTCACCAACGGCTTTGGTCTTGATCGATCCACGCACGCGCAAAACACCGGTAACGGTCGCCTCGAAGCGCCCGCCGCCTTCTTTCTCATTTGCACGGTCAGGCCGGAAACCGCCCCAGACAGTAAGGTCATTGCCCCATTCTTCCTCTTGCCCGCCGCTGGCGGTATCCCGGTGCAATGGTTCCTGAAACGTCACCCGCTTGTTAAGCTTGCCCGCTTGCATCATGGCCCCCTTTGATTTCTTCCGTCACAAACTTGGTATGTTTGCAAATGAATGCCGCCGTTTTTTCGCCATCAATGCCGCCAATGGTGCATTCCCAAAAAGCCACACCAGCCAAATAGAGCCGCCACCACCAAGGAAATTTGACTTTCAATTTCAACCGTATTTCAGCCATCAGAAGACCTTTCTATGCGTTGACAGCAGAGCATCAACGGCGAGTGGAACCTGTGACGTTATGGTGCCAATGACCACAGCCTCACGATTTTCAAACCAATGCCCGACCATCAACTTGATAGCGTGCCGGATCCCCGCAGGCACCGCCGCCGCGTCCTCATATCCAACCCGCCAAGTAACCGTAATAGGCCCCGCGTCAGGATCAGCATCTGGCCAGCTCGCGCCGACCTTGAGGCAAGCAACAGCCCCAAGCACGCGCCGCTCAATCCGCACGCTCGAAAGGTCCACTGTCTGGCTTTCCCCATCCTCGTCAAAATAGGCGATGGACGTCAGATCAAGGAACGGCCCGAGGCAAAGAGGAAAGTCGCCCCACCATTCAAATTCTTGCGCCCATTCCTGTGTCATCAGGCATTTGCCCAAGATGCCGCTGTAACCATCCAGATAACTGACAGCGGCTTGCAAAAGGCCCGTCAAATAATCGTCTTCACTCTCACCATCAACGCGGCAATGCGTCTTGATTTCGTCCAACGTGACCGGCAATGCATCCGGTGCCGTTATCTGGTATGGCGCGAATTTCATTTTGCGGCCCCGCTGTCAGTCTTGGCGCTTTTGGCCTTCTTTGCAGCCGTTTCCGCTTCAGAGAACAAGGAGGCCTTTGTTTCCGGCACGCTCGCCGCTGCCTTGGTTTCCGGTGCCGCGCTGGCGGTTTCCGCCTTGTCAGGCTTGCCCGCATCATCCTTGGGCTGGTCTGCCCCATCTTGCCCCGGTTCATTATCCCCGCCGCTGATTTTAGCCGGTGCTTGTTCCTTGTCTTCAGCCAACACACCCGCTTTGACAAGGTGGCGCACGCTGGACTCTTCGGCTGTGCGCGTGTCTCCTTTTTCATACATTTTGTCGCCCAAATGCTGGCGCAAAACCGCGTAATCTCGCTTTACCATGATCGTTCCTTTGAGTTCTGGAAGAGGGACAGCGCGCCGCCCCTCTTGGTCATTGCCTGCCGTTACTCGGTGACGTTGCCCAAATCGCCATAAATGAACGCTTCTGGCCGATAGACTGCCAGCGCAAGACGCTCTTCGCCTAAAATGGTGACAAGGTTTTTGGTAAAGTCGTCATTCTCGAAGCCGACCTCAACGCGGGCTTGCCAGAGGTCAAAGACCTGAGCCGCCATTTTGAAAGCGCCAGTCAGGAACTTGTCGACCGTAATCGCTTGGGTCTGGACAACCGGTAGATTCCAGAGCGTAGGCGTCAAGGTGCCTTGCGGCTGGCCAATGATATATTTGCCCTGTCCGTCCTTGGTCAGCTCGATGCGTGCCCAATCAATCGGGTTGAGCACATGACCGGTTGCCGGATATTCCGCCAGAACGGCTTGCAACATGGCAAGGCGCAAGGTGTCGATATTCGTGCCGGAGGCAGGCGTAAACGGCTCCGCATAGGCCGAGGCTTGCGGAATGATGCCATGCAGGTTCTGGCCGGTACCGTCACCGCTCAAAAGCTGCAATTCTTCCTTGAAGGCCAGACCATAGAGCAAGCGGTTATCAATCAGCGAACGCAATTGCGGCACATCATCAAGGGACTGACGGGACGCCTTGAACCAGTGGGCAATCACCTTTGCGCTCGTGCTCTTTAAATCAAGCTGGATATCGGAGGAAGGCTTTGCAGCCCCTTCGGCAACCGGTGCCGCATTGTTGGTAAAGCCGGTTTCCTGTACATACTCAAGGCTTGGCGTGCTCATGGTGCCGGGTGAGAGCAAATCACGCACCGTCATGCGCCGCTGTGGCAATTCCTGAATGCCCGGTGCGCGTTGCGGTGCGATTGCCGCACCAACCGATCCCGCAGCATCAGCGGTCGAGGTGGTAATGGTTGCCTTGATGCGCATATCGGCTTTGCCCTTGGTCGGGTTATCGGCAATCCATGCTTTGACGCCTTCGTTTTCGGTGAACTGCTCACCAATGCTTTTGGCTCGTTCATCAAGAGGCGCGCCAACGCGGGACATTTTCTGTTCGAACTCGTCAAACTGACCTTTCAGCTCGTTCATTTTGAGTAGGGCTTCGTCTGCCGTTTCCTTGATGGTCGCGGTCAGCTTCTCGCCTTTGGCTGCCTTGCCAAGCGCCTCTTCGGCCACTTCCTTGACCTTGTCGATTGCAGTGTCAAAACCGGCTTTGACTTCTTTGGCCAGCTCTTCAGGGGATTTTGGTTCAGCCATTGCTTTGCTCCTTTGGTGCTGAATTAGTGCAACAGGGCTTGTAAAAAGGCCCGTTCATTGTCCGCATTGGCAGGTTCCCCCTGCCCCTTCAGGTGGAGACGCACGGCACGTTCCGCCTGTGAGTTTGAAAAGCCCAATCCCTTGAGCCAGAGTTCAAACTCGCGCTCTTGCAGCTGGTCCCCAGCCTTGAGCCGTTCTGTCAATTCGTGGGATTGTTTTAGCGCCTTGACGCTGCTAACGAGCGCGTTCGGGTTGGCTCCAATCGAAACAATCGAGATTTCCCGAAGGTCGAGCTTTTCCAGCGTCCAGACGCCGGTCTCGGTATCAACGGAATATTCCTTGATGCGATAGCCGATAGAGAGCCCGTCAATATCGCCCTCTTTCAAAAGCTCGTAGCCTTCGCGCGCGCATTGCACGCCCATATTGAGCTTGCCGCGCACCAACAGTCCCTTGGCGTCTTCCTGCATCTCAAGCCAACGCCCGATTGGCTGGTCTCTGTTATGTTGCCAGAACATCTTTGGCATGGTCTTATTGGCCGCATGCTCTGCGATGCTTTCTGAATATGCGCCCTCAGCGATGATATCGCCGTAATCGTCAGGTTTACCGCCGAAGGTGCTGGCATAGCCTTCAAACTCGCCCTTCTCGGAAAGAGCCTTGATATTGAGAATTGGCGCAGTAACCTTTGTATCAATTTGCATTTCCTGCCTCCGTAATCGGCACATTCTGCATTTGCATGCGCGGCACATCGCCACCCGCCACAGGGGGCAAATTCTCGCGTTGCCTTACTTCGTTGATGGTCAACCAGCCGTTGGTTAGCCCTGATTGGTAGAAAGCGGATCGTCCTTGGCTATCGCCGCGCAAAAGCCCCTCAAGATTGAATTCCACATAGAATCCCGCCGCCCGATCAGCAGGGCTCAAGAGCTGCTTTTTCAAAGCCTGCTCGATGCGCTTCAAACGCCGACGCAAAGTGAACTTGATAAAGCTGAGGGTTTGTTGCTCAAGGCCGGTGCCGAAAGACGTGTTCTTCTCGGTATGCCCGACCATATGGGGCGGTACGCCAAAGAATCGGCAAATCTCCTCTACCGAGAATTTGCGGCTTTCGAGCATTTGCGCGTCTTCAGGATTGATCGTAAGCGGCTCCCATTTGGTGCCGCCTTCCAGAATGAGCGGGCGCCCCGAATTGACCGCACCGAGGAATTTTTCGACGAGCCGTTCTTCAACAATCTTGCGTTGCTCTTCATTGAGGAACTTCTCAAAGGTCAGGGCTCCGCTCGGACGCAAACCATTTTTAAAGGTCGAGCCCGCCGATTTGTCCACGGCCCGTGCGATCCCGAAGGAATTGCGCGCAAAACGCAGCGTCGAAAAGCCGCCAAGCGCATTGCCGCCAAAGCCTCGAATATGCAAGACATCAGTCTCAGATGTATCAAAACTGATCCCGTCTTCTGTCCAGCGATAGCGCAAGCTGCCATCTTTGTTTTTTGTGACAAGTATCTCAGCATAGATCGGCTCAAGCGAAACAATCCGGTTGCCTGTCTTCACCTTGCGGGCATAGGCGTTGCCTTTCAGCTCAAGAGACGCGGCCATGAATTCCCAAAAATCAACCGCAGTTAGATTGAAGTTCGGACTTTCATGCAGCACCGAATAGAGAGGGTGATTGACCGCTTCAACCCGGCTATCGCCTTTCTTCTGATAGATGGATAGCGGCAAGGTGCCGATTGTGCCTGAAAGCAGATTGATACAAGACCAGACAGCAGAAAGCGCCATGGCCGTTTCAAAGGTTACAGCTTCACCGCTATCTGAATAAGCCCCATCGGGCACCCAACCGTCAGGCTCCCTGATGGATAGCCGCCTGATAAGGGCTGACTTGGTATGAACGGTAAACTTCACTCTGACCTCCAATTGATGAACCGAGGCTAACACCGCGCCTGATCTGGTTGATATCTTCTGCACCAAGAGGCACCAGAGGCGACAAAATCCAAGGGTTTCAGCCATTACAGGGACGCAAAATATCTATCCATGTCCGCGTCTTCGTTCTGGTCTTCAGCCATGGCTAGCCCCAGAGCCATGATCAGCGCGACCGCCCCGTCTATCTTCTTTTCGTCCGAAGGTTTGCGCGGGAAAACATTGTCGTTGGCGTCCGGCTTGGCGATGACGTTCGAGATCATCCAGGATAAAACCGGGTTGCCGTCATGGTGCAAACGCCCTGCCTTAAGCAAGGCTTCAACCCATTTCATTGGTTCTGAAAGATTGGCAACTCGTTGAGGATATTCGACCACTTCGATATTCAATTCATTCTGGACTTCCAGAACCAACTGAGTAGCGCCCCAAGGGTCATAGCCAATGCGCTCGAACGCAAAGGCGTCGTTATCGTCTTCGATATCATCCTTGATGACGCTGTAATCGATGATGTTGCCATCGGTTACAGTGAGCGCGCCGGTCTCTGACCATTCCAGATAGTGCTTTTTCTCGGGGTCTTGCGCGGTCTCTTCAGGCAGATAGAAGCGCGGGGCAATCACATAATAATGATGCTGACCGTTGATCAGCTTGCGCCACAAATCAACCCGCGCGGTAATGTCAAGCTTGCTGGAAAGGTCGAGCGCACCGAACCGCGCCACCTCATCGCCTTCAGGGATGCAAAGCCCCCTATCGCCCTGCCTGTTCCAGTCTTCCATGTTGAAATAGGCAGTTCTGGCAGAGATCCAGATATTGAGATGTTTTGTCTTGAAACGCGCCTGATTGCGTGGGGTGCGGATTGCCTTTTGCTGCTCGGAGCGCAAAAACTCATCCCCGACCGACACGCCAAAATTCGGGTTTGCCTTGATGAGATTGGACGGGTCCGTCCAATCGTCGCCTTCGTCAATCGTATAGATCAGCCCGAAAAGCTCATCATCATTGATCACGCCCTCAAGAACGTTTTTAAGCTCGTCAAAGGCTAGATAGCACGGCCCCGCAATATTATCGCCTGCCGTGGTAATCACCAGCATTAAGGGCTGATCGCGCGCGCCCATGCCGGTCTTCAGCGTGTCGTAAAGCTTATCGCTCGTATGTTCATGATATTCGTCAACGATGCCGCACGATGGCGACGCACCGTCGCCCGGATCGCCCACAAGCGGCTCGAACACGCCGCCCATTTTGGTAGTCAGCTTTTGAGCGGCCACCTCGACGCCCAAGGTGCGCCGAAACATGGGCGTGTTTTTCGCCATCAGGCGCGCCGGTTTAAACACTTCAAAGGCCTGTTTTTGCGTGGTTGCGCCGCTATAAACCTCAGCTCCATATTCACCGTCAGCAGACAGCATATAATTCCCGATGCCAGCCGCCAACGCCGACTTGCCGTTCTTTCGCGGCACCATGAGCCGCCCTTCGCGAAAGCGCCGCAAGCCGTCCAGCTTGCGCACCCAGCCGAAGAGGGACGCCACAAAAAAGCGTTGCCATGGCTCCAACACAAGCCTTTTGCGCTGTGCCGCCCATCGACCCTTTGTGTGGGGCATGGCCTCGATAAAGATAAGCACCTTTTCAGATTTGGCAGGGTCGAACCGAAAGCCGAACAGATCCCCCGCCGCTTGCTCCAGGTCGCGCCGGTGCCGCTCGCACGCCAACCGCACCCAACGACAAGCAGGAATGACCCCACTTAGAATGTCGTCTGCATATTGGAAGGCCGACGCGGTGCGTGGATATAGCTCAGCATCGATCACAAGCGCGCTCATGCGCCCATCCCTGCAAAGGGATTGTCAGCATCCGGGAATAGATCGCCTTGCCCTTCTGCAAGTCCGCGTTCATCGGTTGGCGATAGGCCAAGCGCTGCAGTCAGGTTGCGCCATTGCCGCCAAGTCTCGTTGAGCTGCGCCACTTCAGGCCGTGATTTATACTGTTTTCCGTTGCGCCCCTCGACAACGTAGGTTTCATCCTCATCATGTAGTGTATTGCGCAACTTGCGCATGCGGATCAATGCGCGGCAATATTCCGATACCGTGTCCACATAATAGGGCTTAAGCCTGCCTTGCTGTGCCAACTGTGGCGCGATCCGGTCCCAAATCTGGGCTTCATATTCGGTCAGGTCGAACGGTTTCAGCGCCGCCGCGTCCCGTTCTGCACGCTCTTCATGCGTCAACCCGTCTGTTGCCTTCATAGGGACAACATTTTCAAGATCCGGTTTTCTGCCTCTAGCCATATCAACCCCAAGCGGCCCGCCCGGTTCGGGTGCAAAGAACCGGGCAGGCCTTTCCAGTCACAAGAAAGGGCCAGCAGGAAAACCCGCCAGCCCTCACATGATGGAGTTGGATTTCAGTTGGTTGATAAGTCGTGGTTTACTCGCATAAGAAACTACTGCTAAATTGTGCCATTAGCCGGTAATAGTGAAAGTTTAGAAATGTCTAAAAATCTTTGGCGAACAGGTTTTATTGCGCTTGCTAGCGCTGTTGTTGGCAGTTTTGCAACTATTGCAACGGGATATTTTACATATGCCAATCAAGATAGAGAACTTGATATAAAAATGATCAATATTGGCCTAGCCATGCTGAGTGGTGAAAACAAGGGCGTTGACTATGAACCGGGACGCAAATTTGCATTGCGCATTTTACAAAAATACACCGGCGTCGAGATACCGAAAGATGAATTTAATATGTGGGTTGCAAAGGGAGAGATAAGTTCTGAATTTTTACAGAGTCTTGAAGGCTACTATTTGCTTAATCCGAATCTTTCTAGCTCAATTGGTCCGTCCTCAAAACGACTGATAGAAGAGCTTCAAAAAAGTATTTTAAAAAGTGAATAACTAAATAATTTCAATAAGATAATGGGTTTTTCCTTTTGAATTTCCACCTCGTAAAAGTCTGTCTACCCCGCCGGTCCGCAGGGGGTGGAGTTGGGAAGATTTAACCTCCCCCCTCCCCATCAGAAATAGAAATCCGGCTCGGGTTTTGGCCTTGGCAATGGGCTTTGTGTTTCGCCGTTTGCTTCCATGCGCTGCTTGTCTCTGTTGTGGTGCGTCTCACAAAGGCTTTGCGTGTTTGCATAGCTGAAGAACAATTCCCTATTGCCTTTATGCGGGACGATATGGTCGACCACCGTCGCCGCCGTTGTCCGGCCTTCTGCCAGGCACATGACGCAAAGCGGGTCTTCTGCCAGCCGCCGCTTTCGGATTAGCTTCCATGCCGCCAGCTTGTACCAGTTCCGCCAAGGATGACGCTTGCGCCGTTCGTTGTCATGTTCCCTGTTGCTTGCGGCCCTGTCTGGCTTTGGAGCCCATGGCGCTTTGAACTTGCTTGGTGCCTTTGGCATGGTGATTTCCTCCCCTTTCCCCGTTCTGCCGAGCCCTTACGATGCTTCCGCACAGTCAGGCGGCCAGAGAGACGGAAACCACCATCCGGTTTTGTATCTCCCCGTTGCAGGGTCTTCGTAGTTCGTTGTCGGAAACAGGGTGCCACGATGTTTTCGCCACGCTTCCCACTGTGGCGAGAACTGTACCACAAATACCCGTTGATGCTCTAGCGATGCTGGCGTTCCTTGCTTGGCTTTGGCTCGTGGATTGCGCCCCATAGATCGCGGATTGACGCCCATATCTCGCGCTGTCTTGCCAAAACTGGCAGGCGTCAGCCCCCAACGCTTCATCGCCTTGGCTCGCTCTTGCGGCTCCATCGCCATCAAGGCGCTGTAGTCAGGCGGTTCCTGGGATTTAGGGTTAGTAATATTATTATTTATTATATTATTATTACTTTGTAGGTGCGGATTTCCCGACTCCGGCTTTTCCGGCTCCGGGTTTGCCGTATCCGGCTTTTCCGTATCCGGCATTTCAGGGCGCGGCTCTTCGGCCAGCTCACCATCACCCGCGACCGGCTGATCATAGACACAGAACTTCGTCTTCTCGAATGACTTGGTTTCTTCGTTGCGCTGTTGTTCTCTGACGATATAGCCGACTCCTTCCAGCTCTTTGAGGATCTTTAGAAGCTTATCGCGGCCTATACCGAACTGCTTGCGCAACTGCATTTGCGAGACCTTCCAGTTAGAAGGCTTCGAGATAAGATAAGTCAGCAGGCCCAGCGCTTCGATGCCAAGCCCTGCCTCGAATATCTCGTTGCGCAAAACCGTATAATTGGCCGAAGGGGTTGACCGGTGAATGAAAATATCTGTCATGCAACACCCCCTTGCACACTCTTGCGTGCGCATAATAATGCTCTCAAACCTTGACAAAGCACCTTCAAATACACATTATAATGCACACAAGAGAACGCCGAGCCACACTTCAAACCACCATGGGAACCGCGATGGAAACAAACAGCCGAGAGATCATAAAGAGGCTCAAGGCCGAAGGGTTTGAGGAAATATCGGTGAAGGGCTCGCATCATAAATTGAGGAAGGGAGACAAGGTTGTCATTGTCCCGCACCCCAAGAAAGACCTTCCCCTTGGTACGGCCCGTAAAATAGCCAAAATGGCAGGATGGATTTAAACCCATCCTCACCAAACCGCAGCATGAGAGAGACCCGTCATGATCCACTACATCGCAGTGATCGAGAAAGACCCTGATAGCGCCTATGGAGTGAGCTTTCCGCAGTTGGAAGGCGTCTTCTCCGCAGGTGACAGCTTTGATGAAGCCACGCGCAACGCCAGCGAGGCCTTGCAGCTCTTCTTTGAAGACAATCCCGCCGAGCGTCCGGCCCCTTGGTCTATGGAACAAGTGCGTGCGCTGGAAGATGTTCAAGCCGATCTGGCCACAGGTGCCACCTTGGTCGCCATTCCTTACATCGAGCTGACCGGACGCACCGTCCGCGCCAATCTCACATTCGATGCTGGCTTGTTGACCGCCATTGATGAAGAGGCCAAGGCTAGAGGCATTTCCCGCTCTGCTTTTGTTGCCAGCGCCAGCCAAGCCATGCTCAACGCTTGAATACTCATAGGAGAAACAGTGATGCGCTATCTCGCATTCATTCATGAAGAAAATGGCGCTTATGGCGTCAGCTTCCCGGACTTCCCCGGATGCGTTACCGCAGGCGATACCGAGCAAGAAGCCTTGACCAATGCCATTGAGGCCCTTGGCGGGCATGTTGCCACCATGGAAGATGTAGGCGAACCGATTCCAGCTCCAGGCACCTACAAAACAGCTTTGCGCCCTGTTGATCTGGAAGAGTTGAAAGAAGGGGCAACGCTCGCCACCGTGCCGCTTATTGTCGACCGTGGACAGACAAAGCGTGTCAATGTTACCTTTGACCCCGGCTTGCTTGATGCGATTGATGATGAGGCCAAGCGGCTCAATATGACGCGCTCCAGCTTCCTTGCAAGCGCCGCCCGTAACATGATGGCCGGTTGATCCGTCCGCCCTTTTCTCTCTTGTGAGAAGGCCTGCCGCAATGCCAAGCGCGCAGGCCTTTTTCTTTACCTGCAGTCCAAGCATTGCAGCTCCCCTTTCCTGAAGGTGTGAACCTCAGTGAAAAGCGCTACGGCCTTGTCACCAAACAGGCGAACCGTGCCCAAATGCGCAGAAAAGGCGCATCCAAGGTCAACCAGCGTTGGCGCTTCAAGCACCTCTTGGCAGGCGTCCATAAACGCCGCCTCGGTAACAACACCGATTTTATTAGCCCGCTGCACAAGCCCCGCGTTGTAACTCTTCATGCCGAAGCCCTCGCAGTTCTTTGCTCTCTCAAAGCTCTATGCGCATCAGAAGCGGCTTGTTCGGTTTTGGCTTGGTGTTCGCTGAGGAGATAGAGCAGACCGTGCAGCATTTGGCCTTGGTGGCTCGTACAAAGCGTTTCATTGGCAACGAACAGCATCGCATCAATCAGCGTGCGTTCTGTCTCTAGCGCAAGGTCTATCTGGTCTAGGGAATGAGACAGAGCGCAAGCGCGCCTCTGCCTTGAGGAATGGCAAGTCATCATAATGCCCCTGTCGTGGCGTTGATACGCCGCTCTCAGAGAGCTTCTGACGACCCACTGGTGAGCGGGAGGTTCAGAACCTGTCAACAGCCAGGCGGGCTTATTCCCCTTTCGGGTCTTGTATTCACCGCCCTCCCGCCCATAGGCGAGTACACACGCAATCCGGCTATTTTCCGGATTCCGGGCACAAAAATACCGCATGCTGACGGGTGCGGTATCCGCTGCTGAAAGAGGTTCTGACGCCTCACCCGGAATCATGCGCTGTTTTGGTAGGATTGTCAAATTCAACCAAGAGGGGTAACAAGGAATAGAATTCAACAGGAACCCGACTTGGGAAATAACTTCGTGCCTACAAGCAAATCGATATCCAATTGGATCAGCCAAAACGCTGTAATTTCTGCAGTGGCTCTCAGTATTGCAACGAAATTTGCGCTCCGAATTTACAATCAGCAAAAGGCACAGGATTTTATGCTGATAGAGCCCATAATTGATTTTGGAATTTTTATCGTGGTTTTCTTTCTGCTGATTAAAGCTTTTGAGCGAGCACGTGGCAAAAATTACGAGATCGAAACAAAAACAAAAGGAAGCGAACTCTTGCCAAGCGAGGGTGAAAAGCCTCGAAAGGCTATAGCCCTCTCCGAATGGCAAGATGGATATGACGCCGTTATTCAAAATGAAAGGCTTGGGATTAGCTTTACTCTTAGAAGTCAATCTGAGATTGAGAGCTGGCTCAAAGACCTTGGCAAAAGAACAAAGGAGATTTCGCAAACACTGTTGCCTCCGGGAGGTTTGCGAAATTCTTTCGTAAAGCAAGCTGAGTACTTTGAAAAAATCGCATCTGCTCTTGACGCTGGTGACGCTAGAGAGTTGAGAAAATTCGGAAAATTGATTCAAATGGGAGGTGTGTTGATACCTCAGTCGCCAGTTGGAGCATATATTCTCGATATGTCGACAAATACTGACCAACAAAACGCAAGTAAGCTGTTTGCTCTGGCTTATTTGTCTGAGATAAATTTCGATGCTGTTCACGTAGCTGCAATTGGAGAAGAGCCCGATCAAAAAATTGCCCAACAATTGAGAAATTTTTATCACAAGAATTCCGAACAGCTGAAATTGAATCGTTCCGAAGAACAACAAACCGAAATAGACAACGAAATCCCATTCAGAGCGATATCTGCAGTTTGTTCGTCGTCCAGCAAAAATATTGCCCGGACAGAAGAAACAATCTTGAAAAGTGCAGCTCAATACCATGTGCTCGAGCAAACAATTCTGAAGCTTGAAGAAGCGTATCCTTTGAACTCGGCTACCGCACATTGGAAACGTGATGCAAAAGAGAACTCCAATCGATCCTACTTGGGTATCGGACTTTTCTTTCTTACTGCTTTGTTGTCTGCAGGCGCCCTCGTTGGCGTTCATGCAATACTCGGAGATCTGAAAGACATGAATTCTCCTCAAATAGTCAGCCGCCTGCCAATATATTCTTTTGTAATTCTGATCTCTGTTTGGTTGATGAAGCACTTCAGCCGTATGTATGTTGAAGGCCAAAAAGCAGCCAGCGATGCTCGATTTCGTTTGGCCCTTTCTCAGGTTTATGTTGACATGAAAGCCAGCAAGGCCCTCGAAGAAGGGAGAGACAAAAAACTGCTCGAAACCTTGTTTGCCGCCAGAATAATCGACAATCAGAAAGTTGACGTTCTCCCGCCTAACATAGATTTTCGTCAGGTCATGGGTAGAGATCAGAGTTAAGGCTTTAGCTTTATGTTCAAACCCTCTCACATATACGCTTTCAGCCTTGGCGCAGGTCTGACGGTTTTGCTTATGCTGTTCATCGGCTATGGGCTGGATGGTGATATGGGCTTTTGCAAGCTTGAAGCAGCAAAAAGCGCCGCTGAAACACCTGTCACTTGCGCCCGAGAGTGGATCGGAGCTCTGAGTGGTTGGGTTGCAGCTTTGGGAGCTATTGGCGTCGGAGGCCCAACTCTCTACTGGCTCAAAGCTCAAACTCAATTGGCTCCAACTGAAAGGCAACTTGAGAAAATTTCGATCAGTCTCCGATATTTTCAACAAGATGCAAGAAACGTACTTACCGACATTGACATGGACACTTTTTTTCAAAGCTATCGAACGAGCGAAGTCGAAAGGCTGGCAAGTTCTATTGAGACATTTGGCCTTGCGATATCTAATGCGGCTCCAATAGTTCCTATCAGTGCGGAAATAGAAGACTTGTGGCTCCGAAGATCTCGGCACTTTGAAATACAAGCAAAGAGAATTAGAACATTCCTTACCGTAGCCATTGGAGAGAACGACATGCCAGAAAGAGTATTTGACGCGCTCCGCACTGAAGATTTTACGCAGCACATAACCACCATTCGAAACGAAATCGAAAAGTCTATAGAGCCAATAGTCTCTGCCCTGCGGGATGAAGAAAGCCGACTTAAAAATTGGGTCACACGTCATTCCATCCCCCCCAAATAGTCCCCTCCCCCTTCTCATCCCTCCCCCGATCCAACACCACAAAACGCGGAAGGGTGACGCGGTTTAGCCCGCCGCCGTTGCCGCATTGCATGCGGGTGTAACAGAGCTGCACCCTGCCCTTGTCATCAAAGCAACGGCCTGCCTTTTGGGCGCGTTCCCGCTTTACGCGCGCTTGTACGCACTTTGGCGCTTCAGCGCTTAGCACCGGCCCATAGAGAGGCACGCCGCCAGACTGCAAAGCCGCCGAATAACTGCCCCTGTCGCTACTCATCGGGGAAACTCCTTTCATCAGGCGGCAACAGCTCGTTGAGCCGGTCCCGCACCGCGATTGCTTCATGTAAAAAGAGATTGCGTTCGCGCCAGTCGGGCGAGTTCCACGGCCCGCGCATGGTCACCACAGGTGGATTAAAGCCCCGCGCCTCAATGAGATTGATTTGAATGCGCCGGGTTTGCAGCCGTTGGGCGGGTGGCAAATAAGGGCGTCGGTTCGTCTTCAACATGGCCAAAGCTCCCTGTTGCCGCTTTGCGCCCTGCCTTCAATCGCCCGCTGTGCAAGCTGGTCAACAAAGGCCGAACAAGCCGCGCGACTTTCAAACTGCATTGCCATGGTTTCGCGGTTGCCAAGGCCACTTTGCACGCGGGAGACAATCACCGTAGCGCCAGAGACGCCTGAGATTTTCGGGGCTGTCAGCCGGTCAAAATAGGCAAGCGCTGCCGCAACATCACGGCCAAAGCAAACCCCGCTTTCTGCGCGAAACGGCATCTCCAATTCTTCCAGCCAATCAAGAAAGCTGCTACTCACTGCCAGCTCCTATGCGATCATGGTTACATGTTTGCGCAGGCCTTCGCCTTCGTCAGACATGGCCCACAGGTCCAAAACAACATTTTCCAGATTGTCGATTTCCGCCTCTAGCGCAGGGCTGGCCAGCCGAAGAGAGGCCACGCGGTCAACCGCATTCCTGATGCTGGCGTGGTGCCGGTCAAACACCTGCCCAACGGTCACGGTCGAGCATTTGCCGATTTCTACCGCCAAGTGCTGCGACACATGCCGCGCCCCGCTGATTTCTACCAGGTCGCGCTTATCGACAAAAATTTCTTCAGGCTTCAGGAAATAGCGATCTGCCACCGCATAGGCGGAAATAATGCAATAGGCAAAATCCCGCCAATGTCGGCCCTCTTCCGGTAGAACTGTATGCTTGAGCGCCGCCGCGATATATTCGCCCAGAGCGTAAGAGCGCCTAAAACCAAGTTGCCGTTGGCACCGCAAGGCGCAAAGCCCGTAAGGGTCGGCCATGCAGGTTCTTGGAATCGGATTGCGTTTGCTCTTCTTGCGCTTGAACACATGTGGCACCTTGCCCAGCATGTCCGGACCGAAGCCGAGCCCGTCAAAGGTGAGCTGCAATTCTGGGAGTGGCTTAATCGTCATCGCCGCCCCCGCCGTGGCCTCTAGCGCTGGCTTTGGCCACCTTTGCCTTGAAGCTTTCCTTGAGCGAAAGCGCATTAAGGTGCAGCTTTTCCGCCGCTTCAATCAGATCATAATCAAGGATTTCCGAAACCGAGATTTGCGCATCGTCTTCAAGCGCCTTGCTCATGCCTGCCAACAAACCGGCAAAGTCCGAACTTACCCCAGCGATAGCACCGGCCCCGCTCGGAACCGTCAAAGCCTCAGCCCTCGGCAAAGCCTGAAGGCCTGCAAGCTCATTGAGCAGCCGCAAAACCCGCAAGGCTTCCCCATCGGAAAAGACAATCAGATCAGCCAGCGCGAAAAGCGAAAGCGATTGCTGGCGCATATCATCCGGGCTCGAACGCCGCCGCAAACAGCGGTCAACGCTTTGCTTGCGATAACCGGTTACTTCGGCCAGAGCGTCACTGCCAACCGTTTTCACGTCCAGCTTGGAAGCCGCCAGCAACTCGCCGTAAATGTCGCGTCCGTTGAAATTGGATAAAAGCTTGTGTTCGCCGCTCATGAGCCACCCGCCGCGCCTGAAACATGGAAATCGCACTGACAGTTTTGCAAACTGTCAGCATCAACCGAGCGCCAGCGAAAAAGGGAAACAGGAACGGAAACACCCTTCTCCAACCCCATAAGGGTTAGAGGGACAAACCAAGAGGCAGGGAAAGAACCGCGATCGCAATTTGCATAAACAGCCGACAAACCGACCTTCATACGAGTTGCAATCTGTCTAGTTCCCAACTGAGTTATGATTATCTTCGCAGTGCTCATAACCCAAATATTCCAAAATATTTAGAATTTTGCAATTCAAATTTTTATAGTTTTCTATTTTTCTTGGAATATTCAATATTAGCAACATGTCAAACATGAACCAAACAGACAAAGCTGAAGTAGCCGAGCGCCTACGTTGGGTAAGAAAGCAGTTCTCGCCCGATCAAAAAAGCTTTGCCGAATCGTTGGGGGTTGATCAGAAGCGATATAGCAATTGGGAAACAGGAACTAGTCGCCTCTCTCTTCAAGGTGCCTTGCTAATATCCGACAGGTTTGGCGTATCTTTAGATTTTCTGTATTTTGGAAGAGTTGACACGTTATCGCAACAAATGCGCAAAGACTGGATGTCCAATCCTATTGTGAGCCGTGCCAAAAGCTCTAAAGAAAAACCAAATTGACAAGCCTCAAGCATCATTTGCAATCTAGCATCTTCATCCTGCATAATTCAAAGCCCGCCTTTAGTTGCAACCGAAATAACAACGACTTGCAGGATATTGCAGCAGCCCTTTTGCGCTGCTAGTTGTTTCCAAACATACACATTTGAATATTTTGAAAGAACCGCAATGGGAAAATTGCGGCTTTTTGCGGCTGCACTCATAACCTAAAACCTCACCGTTCCCGCGCGTGGGTGCGGGCGTAGTTCTTTTACGATAAGGCGAATAAGCCGCCGAACGCAGGATGCGCCAACATCCTGCCCCGCAACTTTAGTACTCACTCGTTCAAAACACAACCACCATATTAAAATCCAAGATTGAGTGTGATTTTATAATTAATTCTACAGTTGCATTTGGTTGCAACAGCTTGCATGAGTTGGTCATAAAGAGCTATCTTCCAGGCCGGAGGCGAAACATGGACATGTTCACGTCATTTGTCGTTTGCGTTGGAATAGTAACTATTCTTTTGCCGATCTGCGGCGTCTTCTTTCTGGTTTACGGAAAAAAGCCAAAAGAGGACATGGATCAATTGGATACCGCACTCTTTGAAGCGCAACCCGAAGCCATAGACAAAGCACCCCAGATCATCCATAAAGCCAATCAAACTAACCCGCATAGGCAAGAGCTGATTGAGCTCGAACAACTCGTTGCGCAAGCATATCAAAAGGCCGAAGCCCTTAACGAACCAATGCTTTCCTATACGCTCTATATGGCACACCAAGAGGCCATAAACCTGACAGAGCAAATTCGTATCACGCTTAAAACGTAAAACAGCTCAATTTCATTTCGTGGTTACCTACCAGTTTATCCATGCGAGCTCGATTCTTGCATCAACGCTATCGTTGTATTCAAAATTATTATTCCAATTAAATTGGAATTTAACATTGACATTCTAATTAATTTGGAATTTAGTTACCCATACAATCCGCCTGTGACCTCCTCCCCACAGGCGACAAGGCGCAAGGGGTGCTCCTCCTCCCTCACCCCTTGCGCAACAGGCAAGGCGCATCGCGCCGACGCCGATGCAAGCAAAGCGCAATAGATTGGAGAAATTCGGAATGGATCAAATCGTTTTCGAGCAAGCAAAGCCATCATATTACAATTATCAAAAGGGATCGCCCATCCGCGCCCACGTTGCCGATAACTTCTGCCGAAATTTGGCCCCGTCAATTTGCTTTTATATCCGCAAAGATTGGCTGGCTATCAATTTTCAAAACTTGCCAAAAACGATCTATATCGAGTTTGGATACTGTTTAGATAAAGAAATTCCAATTGGAGAATTACGGTTTTTAGCCAGTTCGACGCCTTCTAGCGTACCAGTTGCTCAAGCCCCCGGCTCTTTTCATCATAGAGCCATTTTCAGTGCTTGGCCTTCGCTCAATCCCAGAGGTTTTGACAATCGATTTGATTGCATGATCGAGCACACTGGCGAAAACTCAGCTCAATTTTTGATCCCGCCAAGCTCTTATGTGTGGAATTTCAACACCATGCAATATGAGAAGCAATAGGCCACGGGAGCACAATCCATGATCATTCGTGACGTTCTAGCCCTTGGTTCGCTCATTACCTTTTCGAGCGCCGTGTGGGCGTGGGCAGTAATCCTGCAACCATCCGCTTTTTAATCATCAATCACAAATTTTGGAGTTAGCACCATGACCAACACCGGAGGCGTTGCCGCCGATCAACTACGCGCATTTGTTGAACGTATCGAGCGGCTCGAAGAAGAAAAGAAAGCCATCAGCGACGACGTGAAGGACGTATATGCCGAAGCCAAAGGCAACGGGTTCGACGTAAAGGCCATGCGTGCGCTTATCCGCCTGCGCAAGCTGGATACCAGCGAGCGCTTGGAAATGGACGCATTGCTTGACCTCTATCTGCACGCCCTAGGAATGGCCCCGAGCGAATAGCGCTCGCCGCCAAAGGCAAGGCGAAAGCCGACGCCGATCCGCAAGCAAAGCGCGCCAGTTCATCGGAGATGAACGAGAGCAATCCTTTCACAAGAGCAATGATCATGACTGAAATCATCCTCAAGAAACCGCAATTTCTCGCCGCCGCCTCTCTTTTCGCTTCAAAGGATATGTGTCGATATTATCTCAATGGCGTTCAGATCGAGCCGGATCCGTTAGGCGGTGTCTTCATCGTCGCTACCGATGGTCACCGCATGGTTGTTTTTCGCGATCCTGAAGGCATGACAGACAAGCCCCACATCCTGCCAGTGTCAAAAAGACTATTCAACGCCTGCAAGTTTTCAGCAAAAGCCGCAGAGCGCGAACTTATCGCAGATGGTGATTTGATCCATCTCTATGAAAAGCAAAATGAAGATGAACCAGACGCAAGAATTGACGTTTCAATCTATAGTGAGATTGATGGCACTTTCCCGGATTGGCGGAAAGCTTTTCAAAACATCAAAGTAGGGATGGAAGGCGTTTCAGACAGCGTGAATCACACCCTGCTCGCCGCCTTCTCCCCAATGATCAAAGCAGCTTACGGGACAAGAGCGGACACGTTGCCTATTCGCCTTGTCCAGTTTGGCCCAGAACCAATGCTTATTTTGCATGAGCAAAGAGACTGGTTTGGTCTGCTAATGCCCCTACGCTCCAAGCAGATAGAAAGCAATCAACTGCCCTTTGATATCGGCATCGAACCAGAGGCCGAAGCCGAACCGGACAGCAACCAAAAACCAGCCATCGCCGCAGAATAGGCAAGACGCATAGCGTCGACGCCGAAAGTCCTTTCTCCAACCAAGCGAGTAACGATTATGGACGAACAACACCAAGAACACATTATGCAGTTCTTCACTTATTCTCATTTGCCAGAGCATTTGCAGAAGGTCAGCAAGCCATTTGCAATGGTTGCGAACGAAATGATTGTCTCCCTGCCCCGCAACCCGGAAAGAAGCGCAGCACTTAGAAAACTGCTTGAAGCAAAAGACGCTGCAGTCCGCGCAGTAGTGGCGAAATAACAGAATCCCGAAGCGGTGCCGCTAACGATCCCGCCCGACCTGCATGGGCGGGGTGAAAAAAGGCCAGTCTCGCAGGCGTGCAAAAATCACCATGGTTGGAGCCATGATGAGCACCGCAGGGTCGAAAGCCGAGAAAGGCTGGCAAGCAGGTAATTTTATTTGAAATGAAAGCGCCAAACGAGGGACGCGGCCTTTGCAGGAGACCCTCGTTTGGCTTCAGGATTGATTTAAAGCTATGCAACAGCAAACAATGACATTGGAAGAGCTAAAGCGCCATAGAGCGCAAGCGGCCACCATTGTTAAATTGCACGGCAAGAAATACTTACCCATTTTCAATGTTTTCCATGAAGCGATTATTTTAGCTGAACATCAGGAAGACAATTTCGATCTAGCCATGAAATTTGCCTCTGATGATTAATGGTCACTTTGCCCAATCTGGCAAAGGGAAAGCCATTTGTTTTAGATAGCTTTCTGCCTGTTTGAAGATTTCCTCATTCTTTGCAGAACAACCAACACCATATTTAGGACGCCCGATTCCATGTCCGAAGAGATCGGCTTGCATGCGTTCCGGCATTTGCCCTAATGACGGGTCTGGATGCCTTACAGCTATCATGCGGTCCTGGAAAGCTGACCTAAGAGAATAGAGCCGGTGCTTTGGCGTTTCCTTGAGGCCATTGTTGCGAAGATACTTATTGATATTTCCACTAACGCTATCCTCTTTGTCAGAAAGCGCAGCAAAGCCTTTTGGCCGCTTCTTTGCGGCCCAGAGCGATATTCCAACTAACGGGATATCTCTTTCAGCATTGCGCGTTTTGACTTCTCGCTTTGATACAGAGCGAATTTGAATGTGTGGAATAGGATCATTCAGCCTTATGTTTTCTGGCCTCAGATTGACGATTTCACCAGGTCGTGCGCCGGTCTCAATCAGCATGTAGAAAATCAGGCGATGGTCTAGAGACAGCCCTGCTAGAGCATTGCTGTTCAGGAGACGATTGATAACGAATTCATTGCTATATGGTGGCGTGCGTTCGTTTTGCCCTTTCTTGAGCCTAAGACCCTTGAAAGGTTCAATGTCCTTTAAGCGCAATGCTTGAGAGACTTTGGTAATAATGGAATTCAGATGCTGGATATCTTTGTTTGCGGTGTCTGGCTGTTTTCCTTCATTCAACACTCTATCAAGCCACCAATCACGAAAATCGAGCGCCATTTCACGAGAAATTTCTTCGATTGGAATGTCTCGTTCTATCAGTTTGGAGAAGTTGCTTACCGCCTTAATGCGCGGGTTCTTCCATTTCCTGATTTGATTTTCGCTCTTGCGCGCTTGTATCTCTCCTGTCAACGAAAAGTATCTGTTCAAGGCGTCTGAAAGCGTAACGCTAGGCTGTTTAGCCGTCCCCAAGAGAGCCTCGACGGTTGGCCTGTGATTGAACTTGCGCTCTTTCTCGATAGCGTCCAGACGATCTGCAAGGTTTTTAATGTTGTCAGGGTCAACAAGCTTATCAATGCCCACAAATGCAAACCCATAAGATTTTGCTATCGTGTTTGCAGCCTGCCAGCATTCCGCCGCCCTATCGCTATCCGAAGCCAATAGCGCGTCCCATCGTTTTTCGATTTTGGAATTGATATTCGCGGCTTTGGCTTTAGCCTCTTCGAACGAATCGGTGTTGAGGGAGATTTTCAAATCCCCCCGCCCCTCAATTTCGCGCAAATGCTTTGGGACTCGCCTGTTGTAATAGTATTTTTTGCCGCGTAGCTGGAGGTAAAGCTTCATAAGAATACAGCCTGTAAACCACATGAGTAGTACAGTTTGTAGTACAATACGTAGTACAAATTTGCAAATTGGCTGCTTTTTGGTCGGTTCATAACGTCAATTTAACGTTTAAAATCAATTGCTTATGATGTTTTGAAAGTGGTGACCCCTGAAGGATTCGAACCTTCGACCTGCTGATTAGAAGTCAGCTGCTCTATCCAACTGAGCTAAGGGGCCAAGCCTTTGAAACTGTATCGCTTTTCAGTTTCTTGTCTTGCGCTGTGAGACACCGAAAAGACCGTCTCACGTCTCATATGAGACTTTGCGCTTTTGAAGCCTCCTTTTAAGTGGCTATGAGACACTTTTCAATGAGATTTTTGAATTCCTTACAGCCCTGTGAACGATTAACGGTTGTCGCCCCAGTCTGCCAATTGTCTTTCTTTGATTTTGATATCGAGGCGACGCTGTTTTATGAGCAGGACCGTAGCCCAAAGCGAGGCGATAAGGGCCGCGCCGATCAGTATCGGGTTGATGTAGTTTTCCCAGTAGATTGAAAAGCCACTCACGGTCCACCCCAATGTCGCCCGGATCCATACCCAGAGGCTAGTTGCTTTTGAAACCATTTCCGACGGAACAAGGGTCATTTGCTTTTGACCTCCGCATAGAGCTGTCTCACCTGATTATAGAAAGCCACAGTATCCCGATGCCGGTTGCGACAGAGTGCAAGAAACTTTCTTTGTATCGCCAGTTCCACGCGCATATCGCGACCGGCTTTGACACCGGGATCTTCGCAGAGCATGGCAAGATCGGCAGGAAGAACCGGCAAGGAAGGATCGAGCGTCTTATCTGATTTCGGACAGCCGCCGAGCATCAGAGGCAGACAGAATACAACTGCCAGCATTTTCCAATTGGGCTTCATAGGCCTCGACCTTCTGTTCGAGTGAGGTTGCATCTGCTTCTCTTGCCTGTGCTCGCTGCACAGATGCATCAAGAGCGGTTTCGCTTATCTGGATGGTCCGCTTCAGATTTCCGATCTCAGCTTCCAACGCTGCTGTCTGACAAGCCTCGGAGGCGCTTGAATAGCCTTTCCAGTAAGCAACGACATGAGAGCCTATGAGGGCTAGGATGCAAGCCAAACCGAGTGCAACGCGCCAGTTTTTGAATAGAGAGAGAATGAAGCTCATCGGAGCCCCTCCATGCAGTATGCCTTCTCACGCGCACGTCTTGCCACAAGTCCACGGATCACCCTGCCGCCTGCTTTGTTCCACCATGTAAGCGCCTGACACCCCCCTTTGATGTTGCCAGCGTTAAGCCTTCGCGTTGCTGTGCTCTTTCCGATCGCTGAGACACCCGCGTTATAGGCAAGGCTCACATAGGCCGTGTCACGCTTGGCAGTGAGACGTTTTTCCTTGGTCGTGCTTGTAAAGTATCGATGCAGCTTGCCGCGATACTCGGCCACTTCAGTACGCAGCAGTTCGCGACATTCAGCAACCGTCTTGCGCATGCCCTTATAAACGCCCCGCGTCGATCCACTACAGATGGTCCAAACGCCAACAATATCCTTGTAGGCAACAAGCTTTTCCCCTTCCTCTTGTGCGATAAAGGGAACGGCAACGGCCAGAGTATCCTCTTTACTCACCGGAGCGGCAAAGGCACGGCCAGCCAACAGGATCGCAAGCAAGACAACAATCAAGGCAATGGCACCAATCCGGAGCCACTCACGCACCATGGAGAGCTTCTGCCTGTAGACACGGCCAACAAGGCCTGCGACCAGAAACAGCACACCGAGCCACCAGACAAGGAAGGGGTCACAATCCTGCCCAGTCACATAAAACCGGATCTCCGGAGCAATGAGGATCAATAAGCCCAGTATTTGCATCCAGAAGGAAAGCGATGTAGCGACTACGCGCCGCCAGTCAGTTACTAGTTGCATTTTCTTACTCCATAAATAGGTAGACCAGCTGCATCCCATTCACCGATGCAAAGACACCAGCAGCTTCCAGCTGCTTTCGGTAATCGCAGTTTTGTTGCCAGTGGCTTTGTTAATGATGGTGAAGGCATGGGTGCCATTTGCGAAACGTCCGGCAGCCTTGGTCGAGGTGAGAGCGAGAGCAACACCCGTCTGACCCCAATTTGTGTCATGACGATAATTGTGATGCACTGGGACAACGTCGCCCACGGCATACCCTGCATCTGCAACTTTGCATTTAATGAAGATATTGGCGATGGTCGGCACCCCGCCGAGGTCATACGTCAGAGTGAAAGAGCCACCAAGTACGATGCTAATTTCATTGCTTACATACTTGTCAACTATGCCCAACTCAGACAAATGCTTGCCATCGAGCTTGTCACTGTCAGCAGCCTTTGAAGACTTTCCAAGGTATCGACCATCTGAGGTGGTCTTGTTGTAATAGTTCGCCGCGATTGCGTAATAGCTCGCCAGCTGGCCATTCAGCTTGTTACTATCAACTGCCTTCGCAGTCTTACCCAAGTAACGCCCGTCCGAGATTGACTTGGTGTAGTAGCGGTCATCGTGGGTATGATTGTTTGCCGATCCGGCTTCTGCAAAAAGCGACCATTTGGTACCAAGAGATCCGGGAGGCGCGATATTCGAAGAAGAAGAAAGCGCAATGTAAGTGGATCCGTCATACTCGGCCAGATCATTGACAACATAGGCGGTTGCTGCAGACCATGCACCACGCCAGACAGCCCCGCGATCCCCTTTCGGCCCCTGAGGCCCTGTCGGTCCAGCCGGACCAATTGGACCTTGAATACCGGTCTCGCCTTTAACTCCCTGAATGCCTTGAGGCCCCCTTGGGCCGACAACACCCTGCACCCCATCTGGTCCCTGTGGGCCTTCAGGCCCCCTTGGCCCTGTTGCTCCGGTCTCACCTTTTACCCCTTGGGGGCCTTGTGGTCCGGCAATCCCTTCAGGGCCGATATCGCCCTTCTCGCCCTTTACACCTTGTGGACCTTGGGGGCCTTGGGAACCAGTCGGGCCGCGCCCGAACGGGATGCCATCGGTCCAATGGGCGATTTCGTTGGATCGCTTCCAATAGATCTTACCTTCATCAATGGCCAGATAGGACCACATGTAAGGCTTGGTGTCATACTCGGCACGGTTAGCAATGAGCCCCATGCTATCGACTTCATAGCTTTCCCCCATCGGGCCTTCAGCACCTTGTGGCCCCTGAGGGCCTTGGATGCCAATTGGTCCTTGAACGCCTTCCGGACCACGAGGACCGGTCGGCCCTTGAGGACCGACGATACCCTGAGGCCCGATAGGACCGTCTGGACCAGTGGGGCCAATTGGCCCGCGTTCGCCTTGCGGTCCCTGAATACCTACCGGTCCTTGTTCGCCCTGATCTCCTTGCGGACCCTTTGGCCCGATGGGGCCTTGCGGACCGACTGGTCCCGTTGGGCCTTCCGGCCCCTGATCTCCATCAGGGCCTTTCTCGCCCTGAGGACCGGCAATAGCAGAGCGTTTCAGAACCCACCCGAGCGTGGCCGCTTCATCTTCCTGGGTAGGTTCAGGCAAATTGCGGATGGACCGACCGGCAGCATCAAACTGACCATCTGATTTTTCAGTCAAATAATGTTCATGGATTCGGCTAACAATCGATTTGGCGTTGTTTCCGATCAGAACAAAGTTTTCTTGCAGCTTTTCAAGTTCTGATTTCGATAAAGAATGAGGCAATAATATCGAGCGGGAGAGCTTTTCCTTGAAATTGTGATCTTGTTCTATGATCCAGATAAGGCAGCGTTCGAATATGGAGTTGATGGTACTGCGGGAATAGTTGGCACTGGTCAAACGCTGATAGAGTTCCCGTTTGGCATCGCCTCGGATACGGTATTTTGTGCCTTCCGGTGCTGCCGTTGACATTGTGACTGTGCCACCTTCGTCATTACCAGCGCCTGTGACGGTGTAATCCACTCTTAGCGTCAGGACGGTTTCGCTGTTGTCATCAGCCAAGATCGAGATAAGAAGATCATCGTCCTGTTGGAACTTGAACGGTACGGAAAAATCGGTTTGTCCCTCCGTCGCAATGTGGGTTATGTCCCTGTTGTCCTGAGTGTAGATACTTGTGGCCATGGCGCTAATCCCGAGCAGAATTTTCCATGCTCAGGATCGCGCAAAAGCGACATGGTCAACTGTTCAACGTTCACTTCAATAAACTCCATTGAATTTAGTAACCCATTGGGTCATATGTGCGTCATGTTAACAGTTGTTGAGTTGCCTCTTTTCGTTAAAAAAGAAACAGAAGGAAAACCTGAGCGAAGCTGAAAAAAAGCAACTCGCCAAATTGGCGGCCATCATCAAAGCACAGGCCAGGAGAGATAGAAATGGGTGACTTTGGAAAAGATCTGATCGAAGCCATGCAGCAAGCAGCAGCTCATGCTCAAGGCAACGACGTTCCGGGAACTCGCATTCACTGTTTTCCGGATCCGGCTAAAGTGCGCGCTAAAATCGGGCTATCACAGGAGAAAATGGCCCCATTGGTTGGCATGAGCCTGTCCGGTTACCGCAAATGGGAACAGGGCAAGCGACAAGTCAGCGGCCCGGCACAAACCCTGTTACGTGTTCTCGATAAAAATCCGCAAGCAGTTTTCGATGCATTGGAAGATGTAGCTTAATTGCCAACACCAGGAACAACAGCCTTAGGAGGACGCTTGATCTTGTCGCCATCAAGCTCGCGTTCATGTTTGGCCATGGCCGCAAAGTCCGCCATTGGAGCATCGGAGCCGTCTTCAAGCAGGCGCTTGCGATAGTCCGGCCAGTTCTTGCGGACTGTCTCGAATGGAACGACACCGGCGCTGGCGTAGCGATCGGCGAGCACCTTCAGGATTTTCGGATTGAGCGCTTCGAGTTCGCGGTAGTGGCCATCTACTTCCATGAGGCCGCGATGTTGCCACCCCGGCTGATCGAGCAGAACAAGAGCATTCCTGGATTCCTTGACGGCAAGGCTTTCGAGAATGTCCACCATAGCGCCACGGTCATTGCGGGGAATAGAGCCAAGCGGCCCTTCCGAACCGCTCACATCATCATCGGCCAGATCCTTGCGCAACTGTGAAATCGCCCGGACAACGCGGCGTGCCCGATCCAGCGGGTGCAGTTTCTTTGCCTGGGCAGATTTACCTTCCATGAAGCGGGATGTGAGATAGACCCGCTGTTCTTCGCCGAGTGTTCCCAGATAATCGGATGCTTCCACTTTATCACCAGCATCGAGCATGGCCTGATAGCTTTTTACCGCCCCTTCGAATTCGCCGGTGCTGGGTGCAACAAGTGACCAGAATTCGCGTATCGATCGGGATCCGCGCGATGCCGATTTGATGAAGCGGCGCAGAATGGCCATGTCGTCGACAGACTGTCCCGGCTTGTTGCTGCCAAAGGCATCATAGAGCGAAAGCGCCGAACGTCCGAGACCGCCAGTAAAATTGGTTATCATCTTGTCCGTCAATGCCGGAGACCAGCCGAGTATGTCACCGATCTGTTTGGAAAGCTCGGACGTTGCCGCCGTATATTGCAGTTGTGGTTCAAGGCCTCTGAGATATTCGGGAACGATATCCGCGTCGGTATAAAAATCCTTGTTGCTCTTGAATTCGAAATAGGTTTTCACGAGCGGGTTGCTTTCCATGACGTTCGGAGGAAGCAAAACCTCGAACAGACCGTTCAAATAGCGTTCCGATGCAGTCGGATCCTTATCGATGATGCCGTCATAAGCGGCTTCGGCAATGTTAAGCACAGTCGCCAATTCAAAAGGTTTCGGGATCGCGGTCCATTTATTCCCAGTCTTGACCATCCAGTGGGTGGCGCGGGTGGTTTCAGAGATCTCGTGATAGTCATCATATTGGCTCATGAGCGCGTGAAGCCCCATGCCTGCCATGGCCAGAACGGAAAGCCGCGCCCATGCAGCCTTGGCTTGAGGCAAGGCCCTTTCCTCTTCAGCGGTCAGGATGCCGCCGAAATATTTCTTGGCAAAGGGCGTAATCATCAGACGGGTTGTCTTATCGAGCCCCTGCAAGCTGGCATTAAGAAACGGGATAATCCGGGAAAGAGCCACCATCTGCAATCCCCGACGATCAAAATCGATATAATCCCGTGCCAGCCAGGCAGCTTCCATGGATGCTTCAAAGTCATCAAGGCCGCGCAATTTTGCTTCGTCAACAAAGCTGCGGAAAAGGCCGATGCGGGTAGCGGTTTCCGAGACCTCGGTTAGAGAGGCCAGACCTTTGGCAAACTGGTATGGATGGGTGACCGGATTAGCTAGTTTGGATGTGATATAACCTTTCTTTTCCAATGCCTTGAGATCGCGACTTAAAGCGCCATCCCGCAATGACGCGACATTCTCACCACCCATGATCCCGCCCATGGCGTTGTAATGACGGGCTGCATCCCGACTGAAGAACTCATCCATGCCACCTTCGAATGTGGCTTTCAGGCGCTTGAAAGGATGACCATAGAAAATGGCTGCCATTGCCTGGTCGCGAATAATGTTGGCGGCGATGAATTCAGGAGCGGCGGTAATGCCGAAACGCATCATGCTTGCAGATCCTGCCATGATGTCGAGAAGCATGTTCCGCTCGATATTATTCATCATGGTGAAACTGCTATAAAGTTGCTGCCCAAGCTTTCCGTCAGCAAGCCTCAACGCCCGAAGCGTGCCGCCATCGCGATAAAAGACAATCGGCTGACCATTTTCGGAAATAACTTCAGGTCGGAATAGACGCGCCTTTTCTTCTCCGATGGTCGCTTCGAGTGCATCACGAACAATCGAAAATTCGGCCTTGGTGAAGCCTCTCTGCTTCGCGGCCGCTTCCACGGCTTCAATGGGATCAATCATCATGGACCGGATTTCGCGCGCAGGCACTTCTTCGACAATTGCCCCAGCGCCATGACCGGCCATATCGCCAAGCCGCTTCAATGACCGGATCATGTCGTTATGGGAGATGGCGACAGCCGTTTCATAGGCATCCATCATCAGGCTTTCGAGCGGATTGATTACATCAAGACCGGATCCTTGAAACCGGTTGATCTGGTTCTGCTTGCCGGTACGAACGCCCTTACCTTCCGTTCTGGTGTTGCCCGGATAATCCTGCTTCCTGAGGCCCGGCACATAGTCGCGAATGCCAAAACCTTCGCGATACTGCTCTTGGCTAATGAGGCCAGCATCCCGCTTTTTCTTCCAGAGAAGTCTGTTCCAGCCATAGACCATTTCTGCGGCTTGTTGGAAATGCTGGTGTTTTGCTTCCATTTCCCGAACGACGACTTCATGGTCTCCTTTGGTGAATTTGTCCGGTGTGTTCGGTATGTCGCCCGCCTCGAACCTGTCCCATTCGCCTAGTGCGCGACGGGACCAGAGGTAGGTGCCGAAATCCTGAACCAGCGCCTCATCCCATTTGGACAGGACATTACCGCCGCCATGGGCATAGATAATTGCATCCCTGAAGGACGGTCCTTCCGGTTCCATCTGATGATAGCCATGAACGCCATACATCAGATCCATGTGACCGGCGCTTTTGGCTCCATTCATCATGCGGGCAAGCTTATAGGGATCATCCTTGACCTTCAGATCGAGTGTCTTTCCGGTATTGCTTCTGTAAACCTTGGCCAGTTCCGAAACGGCTTGCTGGATCGGGTGCTTGCCGTCCATAAAGCTGGTGTAGGCGTTGTGCAGTTTATCGCCGATCGTCTGGCCAATTCCGGACGTTTTGACCTCCTCAATGGTCTGCCCGATCGCTCCATCGATTTTGCTGGTCACGATCGATGCGGAAACGGCCTCTCCGGACGGCATGGTGCGCCAGGCATAATAGGCATCCTGCAATTCACCAAAGCCCTTGAGCCAATCGGGCTTATGAACCTTGAGGTAGTTCGTAAAGGCCTTGTTGAAACGGGGTGCGTGTTTGGCAGCATAATTGGGGTTGGCAAGAAAATTGCGGAAAAATTCGGCAAATCCCTCGGTCAGCCAAAGCTCTTGCGGATAGCCCGGAGGAGCCATGTCTTCCAGTTCCATGCTATGCAAGACCATCAAGGTCCGGAAATTCTTGCCAAGCCGCTTGTCAATGTGATGGCCGACTTCGTGCGCTATGACTTCAAAATCTTCAGGGTCTTTGAGACGGATGACGCCAGTTCTGGTGTTATGCGTGCCCATGACGCCTGATTTCCGGACGCCGAGCGGCATCTTGATACCGGGGCGCACCGCTGCGACACCTGTCAACTTATAGAGCTTTTCGGCAATTGCTTGCAGTCGTTGACCGGCGGCGGAATGTTCTCCGTCAGCAGCATGGCGCTCCACGCCGTCCCTGTTGCGCCTTAATTCCCCGGCCATGCGGCCCAATCTGGCTTGCAGTTGATCACCATCGGTTTCAGCGGCTGAAATTGCAGCCTGAAGTTCAGGATCAGACTTGTCATAAATTCCCGACAGGTCCATACTCTGGTCTGCCGACGAGGTGGAGGAGCTGTGTGTGTCCATCTGGCGACTGTCGGGGCGCTCTGTACTACCTTCGGCACGTCGGTTACCAGCCAGCGAAGAGGAGGACGTGTCCTCTTGGAGACTGACAGGGCGCGCCATACTATCCTTGTCACGCTGGCTTTTCTTGAATTTACCCTCTTTTGGCGGTATATTGGGTTCAGCCAACGAGCCGGAAGATACGTCCGGCTGGTGATCGGTGGAACGGAGGATCGACTTTCCACCGCGTTGGCTTTTCCCCTTTCCGTGTTTCAGATCCTGATAGGACGATAGAAGCCATGTCTTCTCTTCGCCCATGTAATCAAGTGCAATGATGGAGCGTTTGTCTTCGGTCAGCAAAATGATGCGTTTACCGGAAGTCGGATCAATTTCGCCATTGCGGATGATTTCTGGCAAATCTTGCAAGACTTCCGGATGTTTGGTGACGATTTTGGATAGCCCGATGCCCTTATCAATTTCGGGATCATACCAACCCCAGATAACGTCTATTTTGCCGATTTCCGGATGATCCAGTGCTCCTCTTGCTTCTCCTGCGTCCATTTGGCTGAGGCGATCTACAACGCTTTTCCAATCCCTGTTGTGTGCCTCGATGTCGATCACCGGCCCGAATTGACCGACTTCCAGAATGTCCGGATCGGTTTCATTCCATGTGCCGTTGTCCTTCCAGAGCGGTTCGGTGTCCGGCTTTTGCGCCATGGTCTGGGTTTCCGGCCGTTCCGGTTTTGCTTGCAACCGATCGCCAAGGGCTGTTGGTCCGGAATGCTCTTCAGAAGCCGCGACAGTGCGTTTCGCGCCCGTCGCTCTCGCGGCGTCGCCGAAGTCCAGTTTCGTTCCCTCTGGCAAATCCGGACTTAACTGCGGGGTTTCCATCGGTTCGGAACGGACAGAGGAAGCCAGCATGTCGGCCTGACGAACCGGTTCGGCAAATTGTTGATCTCTTGCCCAGTCTGTTAAACCACCTGCCAAATGGTCTTCAGGTTTTGCTCTGTGCGTGATTGGCCCCATCACTCCGCCAGCAACAGCGCCGAGCGCTACGGAACTGGCAAACTGGACCGGATCGAACGTCTCGCGAAAGCCCGCAGACATTTCGACGCCCTGAATAATCGGATCTGTAACCGCATTGGTAGCTGCGGCATCAATTGCCCCTGCAAAAAGACGCGATTTTAAAGCTGCAAGAGTTCTTCCAGACCAAACCACGGCCTTTTCACCGATACCAACCGGGATCAGGTTTTCCAGATTTGGCGTGCCACGTTCAGCATCCACAATCGTACCAACGACCTGCCCAGTCAGAGCTGCGAGCCCTTCCATCGGAGTATCCCATTCAGGGAAGCTTTCATATCGACTATCAAACCGTTCTCTATTTTCCGGACGGCTGACATCGCGCAAGGCCCCCACTACGGTTCCCTGTCGTGTTGCTGCTTCCGCATTTAGGAAAAACCTCTCAGAATATGATGGACGTGGAGCTTCGGTAATTGAAGCTTCACTTCTCTGGTCATCAAATTGATCAAAGAAATTTCCCTCAGGAACAGAACTTTCGCCATCGATCTGATCTACCATAGCTTTAGTCCTTCTTCCTGTTGTGTCGTCGCTGATATCGCGTGTTAACTGGTTTGTCAGTTGCCTGCCGTGTCTTCTGCCTCGGGGTTTGATCCTGAAGCCAATCATCAAATGAAAGCTCTGGTTCTTGTTCTCTTGCTGCGAGATAAGCATTCAAATCCGATTTATCTCTTTCGGCTTTTTGCAGATAATATTCTGCGGCTCCCTCTCCGAACTTGGCGTCAAAGTCAGCTGCCTTATCCGGATTGACGCGGAGTGCTGTGATATCTACGTCTCCAGGCCACATGACTTTGGGAGGTAAAGCTTGTTCAGCTTTCCTTCCTCTATGATCTCGCGCGGAACTGGCGGCATCAGCTTGCTGGTTATATGATCTTTGTTCGGCTACCTTCCTTTGAGCCCAACCGTTCATCGCTTCTTCAGACTGAACCGCAGCTGCTTTTTGATCGGCCGCTTTTGTCTGCAATAGGCTTGGTCGGTTGCCTATCGGCTGATCCTTGAGATATGCGTGGGCTTCTTCCAGAATTGCCTTTGGAACTCCTTTCGAGTGGAGTAGTTGCTTCTGTACTTCGTCTGCATATGGACCGTAAAAGCGATCCCATTTCGCAGCCTCCGCAAGCCATTCCTGCCTTGTCGGATGGTCAGGCAATGGAGCGAGCAACGCCAATGCTTCCTCATTCGTTAGCGGTGCCTTGGCATAATCCGGGATATCTATGGCTTCCTGTGCGTCGAGCCTGCCTTTGATCAGGCTTTCCATAGCAACGGGATCGCCGTCATAGGCCTGTTCGCGCAAAGGGGCGAGATCGTCAAAGGCTTCATCGACGGCTTGGGCGGGGTCTTCGCGGCGCTGTTCGAGAATGCTTCGGGCTCTTTTCTGCGCTGCGTCGTGAATGGTCGCCTGATCGACAAATCCGGATGCGCCGGCTTTCGGTTCAAGGCCTTCCAGATGGGCCATCATTTCCGATGATGACATCACGTCAAGGCCGGTGGTGGCGTTGAAAATCCCCGCGTTTATGCGGCGCTGTTCTTGCCATTTGGCTGCGGTTTCGGGTCCGAGTGTCGACTTGACCTCGTCAAATGTCAGCCCTTTGCCATCGATGGAAAGCCCCACGCCGGTTGATTTGGTGGACGCCAGATCATCATTGACCATGGAGCGCATTTTCTGCTCGTTGAGCTTGGCGCTCGCAGTAACGGCCCGCTTTTCCTTCGAAATGGCACTTTGATATTTGCCTTCAAGATACTGGACTTTTTCAAGGGACAGGTCTTTGAGGAACTCTTCGCCGTTGGCCCATTTCTCCTTGAGGTCTTCAACAAAGGCTTCCTTAGCATCGGCATCGGGCAAAGCAGCAAAAGCGCCATCGATGCGGCCGATCGTGACCGTGTCCAGTATCGCCCGCCTGTCCCGTTTGGCCACTTCCGGCGTAATGACACCGGCTTGCAGAGCATCTTCGATCGAGGCCAGATTTTCATTGATGGAAACGCCAAGGCTGGCTCCGGCCTCTTCGTCATTGGCCGCTTGATAGGCTTGCCGCTGTAAGCTGTTAACGGCCGAGCCGATGTTTTCATCATAATCAGCACGTTCCCCGTCGCGCACGCGAGCGTCTTCAGCGGCTCGGGCAGATTTTTCATAGACGCGCCGTTTCTGGGCAAAGGTTTGCTGCCCGAGCAATAATGTGTCCGGATCGTTGTTTGTCGCTTTGGCCAGTTGTGCAAGTGACGAGGCTTGGAATTCGTCAAAAGCATGCCCCAGAGCCTCCGGATCGTCTTTGTGCTCTTCATAGATTTCATCAAGCCGTTGGGTCACTTCAACAGGATAGCGCCTTGCAATACCGCGATTTCTCGCCGCCCAATAGGCTTCGCCCATAGGCGTGTCACCCCGACGCAAGGCAAGCGCCGGTCCTGAAGAGGATGGACGGCCGGTGCCTGCAACCGCATTTTCTCCGGCAAAGCGATCGGCCCATTTATACCGGCTATCCATATTCGGGATGCCGGGGCGGAGAAACCGGGATGAAACGATATCGGCCGAAGCATGGGCATCTTGTGCCTGTCTCAGCTGGTCAAGAAACGCGCCTTCCTTGGTGTCTGTTAGCTCATGCTTCAGAAAGCCGTAGTTCGCTTCATAGGATGAAGGATCAAGATTGTTTTTCTTTGCAAAATTCTCGAACTGTTTGCGACGGTCTCCGGTCCATTGGGCGTAACCATAGCCGCCGCGCGAACCGGGAACAGTCGGATTGACTTCCTGAAGGGTCTCGAAACCGCCACTTTCATGAGCAAGATTGCCAACAAAGCCAGCAGCTTGAGCCTTGGAAAGACCAAAATCCTTTTGCAAATCGGACATCAAACGCAATCCGATCTCTGCATTCGGGTCTCCCGTCCCGAGATCCGCGTCAAGGCCTGCCTGTTGTCCTTCCTTGAGGGCGGATTTGACCGCCGCGTCCTGCTGGCGTTTCATGGCCCTGTCAGCCATGGCTCCAAGCGCCTGCCCTGCACGCCTCAAACTGGCGGATGCTGTAAACCAGATCCCGGCATTTGGATCGACCGCTGCGCCGGGTTTGGTCGATACCTGCCCTTGCGTGTTGAGTTCTGCGAGTTTGCCCAAACCACGGGCTCTGCGGTTTGTCATGACATTCCCCTATCCGAATATGTTGCCGATAAAGCCAAGGCCTCCGGCCGAGCGTGTTTTGGAGGCGACCTTTCGATATCCGGCAGCACGGGCCCGCAACATTGCGGCGCGGGCGTCGGTGTCGGCCCTGTCTACGGAAATGTCCGAAACGGCCCTTTCTTCCATGGCGTTGGCGTTGTCTTCAGCCGCGCCCTCTCCCACAAGCTGGCCAGCGGCGGCATATTTGACCGCATTCTCGCCAAGGGCTTTTTGCAGGGCGCGTTTGATCTGCAAGGTGCGCTGCACACCCTTGGTTTCTTCGTCGGTTGCCTGCATGTCCGCGTCGTCGGCCTGCATTTCATAGCCCGCCGCCTGCGCATTGGCTCCTTGCAGGCCAGCAACCGCGCTGGCAAATCCGGCCACGCCCTTAAGCACGGCCGAGGCGGAAATGCCGGTGCCAAAGAGCCCGCTTGATGCTGTTGTCGCAGCGGCCGCGCCAGCCGTTGCTGCAGTTCCGGCCGCTGCGGCGGTGCTTGCTGCCGCTGTTCCGCCGCCACCCATCAAGGCCCCGATTCCGCTAATCAACATGGTCATGAGCGCCTCCTAAAGTTTGGCTTCGCTGGTAATGGACCGCACCGTCAGACGGCCCGGTCTTACTTGCGTAATGGTCACGGTCGGCTCATCGACATAACCGCGCAAACCCCTGATCTCGATAAGGCCGGAGTAGCCGTCTTCCAGTTCGGGCCTTTCAAGATTTTCGTCATATTGCCTGAGCGGAAAGTCGACCGGCTCCTGTCCGTTGGCTCCGATCGCGATCGAGGTGGTGTCGATCACCGAGATCCACACCGAGTGGATCCTTGCCTTGCGGCGCAAGACGGTCCTGTCCGCGATTTCACGCGATGGCGGCAAGGTCTCTATGAGCGGGGGCGAGAAAAGACCGACTTCACCGGACTTTACCGGATCATCGACGGTTATGATTTCATTTGAAACGATATAGGGTCCATAGACATTGCCATCACCAAGACACCAGACTTCCATGCCTTCGAGATGCTCAAGACCCGATATGGTGGTGGTGGCTTCCTGATAGTCAAAGGCTATTGCTGCATCGAGTAGAAGGCCTCTTTCGAAGCGCTCGAACCGGCGCGTGCCGCTACGTTCGACAATGATGTTCATGTCATTGTCGCTGTTTACATCAATGGCCCTGAAAAGCCCCTTGCCGGAGGTGACACGGCAAAAGCCGGTTACATCCTGTTGCCGGAGCAGATAACCGGCCCGCATGCCGCCATGTTCGTCAATGACACCAAGCAGATTGGCATCCGTCGAGGATTTGGCCTTGCGCAAGGCCATGTCACAAATGTCTTCAAACAGATGGGGAGACAGGATCGAAATCGGCTGTGCGATGAAGTTGCCGTCTACATCAGTGTAGCGGAATTCCGAAATAACCGAGCCGGTCTTGTGACAGAAGATCGCCCCGCCTTCATTCTTGACAACCGGCACGCCCTTTTTCGAACCATGGGTGGAGGCTTCCACATGCACCGTCGCCTCGGTCTTGCTGATAGCCCGATCGGAAATCCAGAATTCCCGCTCGGTGGTAAAGACAAGCATGTTGCGCCCGTCGACCATATGCAGGATCTGTTCGCCGCCTTCGCTGTCCAATGGCACGACAAAAGCACCATTGGCTTCATCAAGAGCGGTATCGAAGGAGAAATAACGCCCCGTTGGCGAGCACATCCAGTTATTGGGAAGAGCCTTGAAACCGCCAACGATCGTGCGCTGCTGATAGAACAGACCGCAACTCGGCCAACCCTGTTCATTGGAAATGATTTCTTCACCCGGCGCAACGCCAACCACAAGCTTATAGCATGGAATGGCCGCGTCACTGTCATCCAGAACATCGGCGGAAACCGCCCATGCGTCGCCGACATTGCCTTCCCCGCCGAAAATAACTTTGATCCGTTCGTCTTTGATAACTTCACAGGTCACCCCGCTTGCAACATTGGGCAAATCCAGAATTGCCGCCTGCATGTCGGCGGCGCATTTGGTCCAGTCGCTATCTGATGACAGCATGATGGAAACCGTATCCTGACCGGCGACGGTCAAGCGGAAGCGATAACCGCCACCAAAGGACACAAACTGGACTTCCCACTCGGCCGGAATGCCGTTGTCATAGTCGCCGCCATAGTCATAGTTCGGCAGATCTTCATAAGGCAGGCTGTCACAGCCCCATGTGAGGGTTGCCTTGTCGTAAAAGACGCGGGGTGTTTTTACATCCTCATGAAAGAGGAACAGCGTGTTCATCCGGTGCGCCCATTCAATCTGGGGCAGCTGGGCCGCGCTTAGCGGATGATCGATGCTGGTCAGAATGGCACCGTTCCGGATCACATCGATGGCACCATCGCGCAAGACGAAATCATGGACTACGCCTGAGGAATTCTTGAAAGGGATAAGGCGCATGGAGGTCGCCCCGAGGGCTGCACAATGGCGGGTGCCATCCCTCAAGGAAAAGCCGCCTTGCGGATGAAGCTCGATATTCTCGGCCCATTTCAGGCCGGAATTGTAGAATTTGAGTTCCGTGCGATCATATTCGAACGGGTCCAGCTCACCTGAGGTAAATGTGGCTTGCAAACGCCCCGGTTTGGCTACCATTTCCGCCTCCTCAGGATAGCCATGCGGAAGTCAGAGGGTTTCTTCCCATCCGCATACGCTTGTTCGGTTTGGAAAACTGGTCGGCATTGATGGCCGCGCGGATCAACCCGCCACGCATTTCTTCGCGTGAATCACCATAGGCGTCCTTTTTCAATTGGGCCGAAAGCCTGTCGTCGCTGGCGATCGCCAGAACAAGAACGCTGGCAAGGCCGGTTGCCACGGCATTGACGAAAATCGGGTTCCAGAGATGGGGACCGACCTGTTTGCGGATCACGGCGTAAAGCTCTGTCGCGTCGGAATGGACCTTCTGTCCGTATTTCACGAAGTCCGTGAAAACATGCTGGGGATCCTTGGGGCGGTCGGTCAGCAAATCAACACCGATGATAAGATCCGTTGTCGGGATCTGGTGGCAATAGCCATATCCGGCGACCGGCTTTATATCGAGGCGGGACAACAGAACCATCTCCTGGGCAAAGGACCATGGATAGAGTGCCAGAGCGGCCCTGCTTTGATGATTGTAAAGATCACGGGCCATGACGCCTTTGTAGAGTTCTTTGGTCAGATCTTCCGGCGCTGTAATGCCTGCAATGTCGCAAGCCTGTTTGACAACGGCCAAGGCATCAATCATGAAGCACCTCATAAGAATGTGGCCCGAACCAGATTTGGCCGAGCCACCAGTTGGCCTTAAGGGAGGATGAAGGCGTTAGGTTATGCGGTGGTCTGGGCCTTGATGGTGACGGTCGATGCCGTAATGGCCGAGACGATGTAGTTTTTGAGTGCTGGCGTGCCATCGATGTCCAGCCCTGCCATGATGATGTCGCCCTTCTGGAGATCTGTCGCCAGATCATTGAAATAGCCTGCTGTTTCCACGCTGGCTGCATCATCATTGGTGTGGTAGGTGCAAAGGGATTTGACAGAACCGGAGCCGGTCCCGATCGCTCCAAGGGAGACAACGCGCTTGAAGCCATTCAGACTGAAAGCCATGGGATTTCCTTTCAAAAGATCACGATTGGGGGACCGGTCAGTTCAGGGTAATGGTCGTTGGCACCTTGAAGCGGCCGCGCACCGTGCCGGTCGGCTGGAAGCAGGCCGCAGCCCCTTCGGTTTCCATGCGCACGTTCCAGCAGCCGAGCTTGTTGTCCCACTGCCAGATGGTTTCCAGCTCGGAATTGTTCGCCCATCCCGAAGAGGACCGGTGATACATCTCGATATCGTAGTGATTGCCGACATTTTCGCGGAAGAGATCATCCGGAGCCTGGAACCAATGGACACCGGCCCAGAATTTGGAAACCGTCGATTTGGTCCAGCTGAGATCTGCGCCGGTCCAGTCTGCACTGTTGAACTGTTTGTAGGCACAGGCCTGATCAAACAGCAGTGATGGCAGCGGGCAGAAGATATTGTTATCCCACGGCACGTCAGCCTGTTTGAGTGCTGCCGCCATAAGCAGAAGATGTCTAAGTTCGAAGTCGGTGTCCGCGCCGCCGATCATACCCGGCTGTCCGTTGGCATCAAGCAGAGGCTTCATACCGTTGCCTGTGCCTGCGGATGTGCTGGACGAGGCATCAAGCTTGAGCATGATTTCGTCATCGGTCGCACGACCGAGCGCCATGGCTCCGGCCATCTGGATGGCCTCTTTCTCATTGGCGGTCATGCGGGAGAGATCGTATTTATAGACCTCGTCAAACGCTTCCCACGTTTCGAGAATGGCTTCTACGCGGCCCTTCTGGGCGTTCATGGGAACAGCCGCCTGCCCGCGTTTCTTCTTGTTGGCCTTGCCTTTGCCCATCAGGTTGAAATAGGCCTTGCTGCCTTCAATGCTGCCTGCGGGGGTGACCGAGGATTTGAGTAGGAAGCCTTTGGACTGGTACTTCTGAATGACCCCGTCTCTATATTGCTCCACAAACCAGGTTGGTGCATCAACGCTCATCTCTTTGCCTTCCATAGCGAGTTCAAGTCTCGCCAGAGGCTCCACCGGCAGCGGAAAGAAGATAATGGTGCATCGAGCCCTGGCTTGGCACCAAGGCTAAAGGAAGGAGGAAGGGGTCAACCGAGGCGATTAGTTTTCAAAATCAACAAAAATTGATTCTTAGCCTATTCTAGATTTTGATGATGAAACAAAATGCCAATAGATTAATTCAAAAAAATCGGAGAACGCGTTTTTCCAGAGCTCATTTTTTTTAGTAAATTTTGAAAAATCTTTTACGGCTTCACCACACCTAAGAAATTGATTAAGTATTGATGGCCCAAAACCATCGATTTTAAATTCTTCATCTTCGGATATTTGAGATTTATATTTTTCAAACAGCCAATTTTTTACTTCATCATTTCCTTTTGATGTAATACTTTTAAGTGTGGCTCCTTCCTTTATGTCAAAATAAAGCCAAATGCTGTTTGACAAGGAGCTATTGACCTCATTGTTGAGTATGGAATCAACTTTTTCAAAGCAATTGTAGTTTGGACAAATTCTTCCACGATGATCGTAAAGTAATGAAAATGGGATGAAATTTTCAATTTCCCTACACGGAGTTTCACAAACAATTCCTAAATATGTCTGACGCGCTGCTTCTCGTCTCAAATTAGACATTGTTGTTGAGCAACCGTCACAAGGAGCAAGTTTGTCGCTATCGATCACAGTGACTAATATTTTTTGATTTTTTAATTCTTCTCTAAAACAAGCCGTAATTGTCGCTCCACCCCCGTTTACTGGTTGAAAACAAATTTCTTTTACGGGTTGTTCTCGTCGCATACCATGCAATATTTCTGAAAAAAAAGTTCCATCATTTTCAATGTGCTCAATGAGCAATAATGGTTTCTCCAAGTAGTGGGAACGAAGTATCGGAACATGTCCAATAATGTAATTGTTGGAGCTAATTTCTTCTAACTGCCTTGTACCCAATTCAATCGTCAATTTAGACTTGGCAAGTCTGACCAAAGAACCATTTTGACTAAAAACATTTTTGAGATGCAGCAAATGAGACTGTTCTCGTCTATTTAAAGAAAGATTGTCTATCGCCCAGGTACAGATGTCTCTGCGTATTACTATAAGATTAAAGCCTAAAATGCTAGATCTTAAAACTTCAGAAAATAAAAAAGATAAATCTTCAATATATTGTTCGCAAATTTTTCCAGTATCAAAATTAATTTCTATCAGCATTCTTAGCATTACCCAAAATTAAAAAAACCGTAAGGCCAGTTTTGTAGTACTCCCCACTCGTCAAAATGAGCGATGCTTACACTACTTCCTGATTCGTCACTCTCGCTTCCAAAAATGACGACTTGAACCTGATTCGCCGATATTTTCCCCGATTTCTATCAGTTCTCCCAATCTGTTGATCAGCGCTTCACTGTGAGTTTCTACAACGTAATTATGAGAAACATCTTCATTCTCTTTTGCTAAAGACAAAGCTTCAACAAACACGTCAGCTAATAACGCCTGATGGGCTGGGTGCAAATGTAGCTCAGGCTGTTCTATTGCCAAAGTTTTTGTGTTCGCACCACCGTAAGTATACTGGTATTGAATTCTGTTCGCTGCGAACTGGGTCCACCAAATTTGAGCCAAAACCGGTAGCACTTGAGAGACACCATAGCCAGTGTCGACTATATTAATTGAATGCCCTTCCTGATCTAGATTTATACTTATGTGACCCTCTGATTTTTTCACAGAAATGCCGTAACCAAAAGTTCGGAGCACCCAATTTGAAAAATCTTTTAGTTGAGCGGGCTTTAGTGACGCGAGAAAGACTGGTAGGTTTTTTCCATCTGGGGAGATTTCTGAAATTTCTAACTCCTGTTGTCGATAGAAACGCTCGCTACGAACTCGAGCTGGGCCTATATATTCAACCGATTTAAAATAGCTCGTTAAATACTCTTCGCTGGCCTTTAAAAATCCGAACAAGTTATTGGCCTGACAAAGAGCATTAAGTTTTTCAAATGCAGCTTTGTGAAGGCCCCATCTCATCTGTGCGTATAGTTTACTAAAAGAAATAGTTTCTGCATTTTCCAGAATAGAAAGAGATTTTTCGTCCAGCTTGCTTTGACGTAATATTCGGTTTGCCTCAGATGTAATTCTTTTACTACTTGTGCGCCCATCTGCTACAGACTTAAGCGTGTCTTCTATCATCGATCTAAGAACAAATGTATGACTATGGTCGGAAAAATATGGTTTTTCTCCACTTTTTTCTTTTTTTAAAAATAAAATTTTTCCAAACAATATATCTTCGAATGTGACTATCCTAAATTTTTCCAGGTTAATTGGTTCAAGATTTCCGATTTGAATTATTTCTGCATATCCATATGAGTTAAATTCTACGGTCAATTCGGAGTTTATATTTGGCAACTTTACATAAATACTTTTAAGCTTAGTCTTTCCGTCCATATTTGAGGTATTAGTAACATTTTGAACCGTATATGATATTTGCATCAAATCACAACTAACTTTTCGTGAGTTTGCACGAATGCTTAGATTTGACAATTGCCGCATTATTTCACTTGTGGGGCTCAGACGCCACGCAAAGTCTTGAAACTCAAAAGAGAAACTAATATTCTTAGAACTATCCTTGTCCTTGACAGCGCTTCGGAAATTTCCAAAATCGACATAGTCTCCATACCATAGAATAGGTGCACTAGTCTTTGTCTCTAAAGACTGCCGAATAAGAGGTAAAGATCTCAAGAAGGTGCTTTTACCCGAACTATTTCGTCCAACAAGTATCGTTATTGGGCGAATTTCAACAAAAGGTGTTGCTTCGAGCAATCTTAAATTTTCAATAGAGTAGGATATGCGCATATTGAGTGTGGGCTCTTAAAAGACATGCATTTTTAAAGTCATAGCCGGTTATGACTTTGACAGCCTTTGGTTGAAGGTCATCAATAAATATCAATATTAGTAGAGCTTGCAAAGCTGTTTGTTAATAATTTTTAGATTGATTTTTTTTGAAAATGCCGGTCTCTCAGTCTTGGCTCAATTAGCGTGTGAAGCCTCTTGCATTGTCCTTACCACCTCACTCCCCATACAGCGCCTTGTAGCTCTCGTCATATTTCTTGCGCACGTCGGCGTCGTATTTCGGGCTTTGCGGGTCAATGCGCGGGTCGGCTCCCATGGATTTCAGTTGTTCGCGTGAATAATGGCTGGTTGCGCCTGCGTCCTGTCCACCAAGGGCAATGCCTTTTTCGCCTGCCATTTTCTGGATGGCGCGAATGACCATCACGCCGGAAGCGGTCTCGGCCATGCCTTCGAAAAAACCCGATGCCTGTTCCGGTAGCCCCATGGTCTTTGCCAGATTGCCTGCAATGGCGTCCGCATCATTGATCGCTTTTTCTGCCACCTTCGTGTCGCCGCCAAGCATCTTGGCAAGCCCTTCGATCTCGGCTTTCGGGTTGAACGGCGGCGCGATCATGCCCTTGGCAACAGGATCGGAGAAAGTGTCGTTGATAAGGTTTTGCAGGGCATCCGGTGCAATGCCGTGCTTGAGCGCTGCGGCCTTGGCAGAGTTGAGCAACGGGTCATCCTTGTCTGCAAAAAAGCCCTTAAGGCCATCGGCTGGCGTAAATTCATAACCGGCAACATCCTCGGGCAACGACGGTCTGGCGTCCTTGATGCCTGCCATCAGTTTGTCGATGGTTTCGTGGTCCGTTTCGCCAAAGTAGCTTTCTTCAAGCCCTTCGGGGCGGTAGAGACCGGAGTTTCCTTCGGCGCTCTCTTCGCCGTTGCCGCTGTCCGTTTGCTGGTCTGTCTCTTGTTGCTCGCCTCCTGCTCCCATGCCGTCTTCGGCTTCGAAAGCGATGTTGGAGAAGAGACTGCGATACTGGTTGAACATGTGTCCTGTCCTTTACGGGATGTGTCCGAGGGGTTAAATCCGGCTTTGGCCAGATCGGTGAGAATTGCGTGAATGATCGAGTTCTGCCCTTCGCGATAGGCGGCCATAACGCCGACCTGATCGGAGCCAAGGCCAGCCACGCCAAGGTTGACTGGAGCCCGCGCAATGGTGCCGGAAACGAGCTCTTGAAGAACCCGTTTGCCTTCCTCCGTCGCGAAAATGGCAACAAGATCCTGACGGAACGAGCGTTGCGCCGCTTCCTTCATGGCCTTTTCTTCTTCGGCCAGCTTCTTGCGCTCGGGGTGGGCGAACATGCTTTGCAGCCCTTCAAGGGCTTCCCAGCTATGGTCCCCGCCGAGGCGCGAAATCATGTCCTGTAGGTCAAAGCCGGTGCGGGTCATTGAGCCCCCTCGCCCGTCATGGCGGCTTGTGCAGCGATCAGCGCGGCTTGTTTCTGCGCTTCCTGCTCCTGCATTGCCTCGCGTTCCTTGGCGGTCACAATGAAGCGCGAAGGCACGCCAAGCTCATGGCCCATATGCTCAAGTGCATCCTGCAGCTTGGCCACCTGTCCGGCTTCGGTCTGCAGAATGGCCAGCACCATGTCGATCCACTGGGTGATCTTTTCCAACTTTTCGGCGGCGCGGGCCGTTGCCAGCGGGGACGAAACCTTGACTTTGATAAGGATCTGGTCGATCGGGATTTTGCTTTCGATTAGCCCCTTGTTATAGGCAATCTCGATCAGGCGACGGGCCAGCGGCGCGATAATTTCATAAACGAGACGACCGAAGGCCCCAATGTGATCGGTCGCAAGGCGCTTGACGCGCTCCAGAATCTCCGTAGCAGAGCGTACGGCGGCTCCATCGGCCGGTAGACTCTGGTCCATCAAAGTCGATTGTACGGCCATTCTGAGGTCATTGAGCACGATATTGTTGGTGTTAAGGTTCGGGTCTGTCATGCGCTGGATGGTTGGTCCGAGCACGCCGCCGTTGCGGGCGACGGTCCAGATAGCCCCCGGTTCAATGGCTGAATTGTCCGGATTGAAAACCCCGTCATCAACTGCGGTCCAGATACCCATCAGGGCTATGGCTGCGGCTTGCAGTGTAAGGCTCTGCGCTGCATTGAGCGTCTTGATGGAAGGCATGGCAAGCATGACAGGGCCACGCCCCATGGTTTCGCCGGGAACGCGGAAATAGCGTGGGGTCAGCCAGGGGTTGGCAAAGGTTGCTTCCTGCCGGATGATCACATCGTCACAATCGGCCCATGACGTTGTGACCCACATTTTCTTTTTGCGGTCGAACATGGTGGCAACGCGCAAAGTGACCTCGTCGCCTTCGTTCTTTTTGAGCTTTTCTCTCAGGTTCGGCCCGAATTTGTTCCGTTCGTCCCAGAATTCGTCCTGAATTTCCCAGGCTTCCCATTTGCGGTCCCAGAATATGCCGCGAATGTCGCCATGCCCGCCTTTAAGGAGGCGTAATTCATCGATCGGAACGGTCACAAAGCGGGCGGGAACGTCGGTATCCTCGCCTTCCTGAATATACATCGCGCCGGTTCCCGCCGAGAGATCCAGACCCATCTCATGGAAGGAATTGTCGAACTCGCCGTTGGAGGCCATGCCGGTAATGATGGCGGTGTAGGTTTCCAACTGCGGGCGAAGCTCGTTTTTCGTGTCATCGGACAGAATGTCGCCGGGTGCAAGGTGGAACATTTCCTCGGAAACCAGATCCTGCCAGAGCCGACCGGCAAAACGGAAAGCGCCAACAATTGCCGTCTGGTCGAAGGCCTTGTTTACGCGCTTTTCGCCCGATCCCGTTTCAGAGATGCCCTTGCGGTAGGGAATGGCATAGTCGAAGGCTTCATCAAGCATCGGTTTGAACTTGAGAAACTCGTCATCGGCCTTTTTGTAAAACCGTTTTAGCCGCTTGATCTGGCTTTCATCACCGGCCGGTTTGCCTTGTCCCTCTGGCCGGGCGCTGGCTTTCAGTGTCTTTGTCTTTTTTCTGGCCATGAAACCGCCCTAACCTAGTGTGGACTGGCCATCGGATGCGCCGATATAGGTCAAGAGCTTGTTGCCACCGGCGCGACGGCCACCGCCCTTTGCCTTGGCGGTTGCCTGATCTGTCTCTGCCGCTGTCTTGGCAAGCGCTGCGAGCTGTTTGCGCTGGTTCTGTTCCGCTATCTTTCGCTGCAATGCCACAGCGCCGTTGTCGCCACCCCCGAACAGTTTGCCCATAGCGCCAAATCTCCATGCCAGAGTTGATCCCGTAAAGGCAGAAGCCACAGGCACGGGCAATGCGGGCCCCTGCTCTTGTGGTGATCCTGACTTCGATCCCAGCATAGGATGAGCGGGCAAGGGTCAACCGTATGAGGCGGATGATCAGTTTGAGGTGATATCCGGTCTCTGGACGGGCCAGAAACCACGCTTCGGCCATGCCGTCCTGTCTTTGCCAGATACCGGCAACGATGAAAGCCTCTCCCTTGGCGTCAACAAGCGCCCATGTTCTGGAAACGTCGCGCTGCGCCTTGAGGCATTGCCAGATCATCATCGGGGTTTCACCGGCAGCACAGGCCAGATCGTAAAGGCTGGCTGGATGGTGCAACTCAAGCATATTTGAAGGGATCAATGGCCCGTTTGCTGGCTTTGGCGCGGGGCCTGTTTGCGCCGGTTTTCGCTCTGGATGAAAGGCCTGTCACTTCAGGCCGTCCGCGATAGCCCAGAACAAGATATTGCAAAGCGTCATGCGGGTGCGAATAGTCGTTCTTTTCCGGCTGCAAGGCAAATTTCTCGGTGCCTCCGGAGAGCTTTTTGAAACGATAGCCAGAGGCAAAGCCACGGGTCAGCATTTTGCAATGGGATGAAACAAGAAGCCGTGGAGTTTGCCCGTCTATGAAATGATTTAGCTCCTTTTCAACCGCCCCGAGGCGCAAGCCCAATTCGTTCGAGCCGTTGGCAGGAATGCGCACGGGTATGCCGAGATTGACCTGCACAGTCTCGATCCATGCCATTTCCCCGCCTTCCCTGTCCGCGCCATATTGGCTGGCAGGATCGGCCCATGCCCGAATATCCGTCATCATCGGATAGCGTCGTTCGAGAAGATCGAGCACCATTTCCGAAAAGCGGGCCGCGCCGAAACCGGCGCCGGGCACCAGCTCGTCGAGAATGCGGATCTGTCCGTTCGGCATCGGTTGCCCGAATATGGCAGCAGGATGCAAGGCGGCATCCATGCCGATCAGCAAAGGCAGACCTTCAACGGGATCAAGCCTTGTGGCTGCAACATGGCGCTCCTGATCAAAAGAGCGATAGACCGGCAATCCTTCGCGGCTGTAGCCATACTGGTTGTCTACGAAGCGCCGGACATACCAGTCCGGTTCGGCGGCGATGATCTTGGAATAATAATCCGGTTCGAGCCGTTCGAGATTTTCCGCATTGGGCGCACGGCCCGAAGGTTGCCGATAGAGCTTTCTATGCGGGGCCGGATTTTCTACAAGCTGCTCATAGGTCCAGTTGTCCATGTCCGGTGCGTTGTAGTCGCCCAGTACCGTCCTCATGCGCTTGGCGTCCGGATCGGCAAGATCTTCCTTCTTGGGGTAGCGCCCCGTGCGCTGTTCGATATAGCGCAGCACATTGTCCGCGAGCGTGTCTGCTTCGTTCATCCAGCCGCCCGAGATTTCCAGACCACGCAGAATATCTTCGATCGACTGGTCCCCGATGCCCAGAAAGATCGTTTCCGCTTCCACCTTGAGCCCGTTCGGCAGACGCCAGCGCAAAATGTGGGTTGCGGGCCGATCGTTGCCGCCAGACCAGCTCGAACCGGGATAGGTGCGCGGAAACCACTGTTTCCAGCTGTTGAGCACCGTGCGCTCGGCATCGCGAAACGAGGTCCGGACCACGACAAAGCGATCCCTGATCACTCCGTCCTTACAGGGCGGCATGCGCATGGCCGCAACGACGCGGGCAAAGACGCAAGACACCGTTTTTCCGCCGCCTACCGGCCCCATGATAAAGCGGCTCATTTCCTTGCCAGCAATGAAGGCGCGGGAAACAGGGCCAGCCGGTTTAAAATGATAGGGATCGAAGTCTTCATCCTTCTCATAGGCTTGCACGAGCGCCCGAATATCGCTATTCTCGGGGGCGATAAGACCCGTCAAGTCTTCTCCTGAAAATCTGCCCGAAGTCGCGTCCGGCCTTGCCCCGGAATATGCGTCTGTCATCCCCTTACCCTTCGTATATCTCAAATGGGGTTCTTTCCCCCGACCCCCGAGCCAACGCATCAGGGAACGCGATTTTTTGGGTCTTGATCAGCCCGAAATCCTGATCGGTGTGTCGCGGCACACCCCTATATGGGGTGGTGGGGGGTGCTTCGGGGGAGGCCTCGCGGATTTCTACCCCTTCCCCGTCGCGTCCAGCCAGAGCGGGCAGAACCAAGGGGAGGCAATTTTCACGGGGACCATCCGGCTCGAACCATGCCGGTCCCCCTCTTTTGGCACCGGTTCCCTGCTGATATTCTATCAGTTGCCGCAACGCCTATTCTCCTTTGTCTTTCAATCGCTTATCACCTTCATGAGACGCCTTGTCATGAGACGCTCCTGTTTCATTCTGCTTAAGTGATTGATTCTGCTTGCTTTCATCATCGAGCATTTGCCCGATCGACAACAGCCCTTCATCACCCTCAATTGTCCCGCTCCGGCTGTCATCGCCCAGGTCAATGAACAGCATTGGAAGCCGCTCGGTATCTTCCTCTGTCTGTAATGGCTTCTTGCCGTAGAGATAGGGCGTCACCTGATCGGCTACTTTGATCTGCATAGCCACGATCTCGGCGATTGATGGCACACCGGGCAATGTTCCGGCCTTCCATGCCGCCATTGCTTTATCCAGCGTCAATCCCCGCAGATCTCCTTCAAGCGCAATGAACTGCCTCAAAAGATCAACTGGATCGGATGACATGAACTGGCCTTGATAGATGAGAGGATCTCGCAGTCCTTTTGTTCGATAGAGCTTCTCGATTGCCTGAGTTTTGCGATTTTTCGCACCTTTCGGCCTGCCCGGCCCTCTTTTCTCGCTAGCGGATCTGGGCTTTTCCAGCCGTGGCGCAGGAAAAACCGCCATCGGCGTCCCTTCCCACCCCTCATTTTCGCTGTTTTGAAGCAGGTCCATTTGTTCGGTATCGTTCGTCATCTATCTGATAAACCTCGATATTTTATTCAAACGAGCAGACCGCAGAGCGGCTCGGGTTGGTGTATCGGGGACACCTGTTCTTGTTGGTGTCCCCGCAAGTGTCCCCGCGAAACTTCAATGAAACCATATACTTATCTCTATAGTTCCACTGGTTCCACTAGGGACACCTATCTCTCTATACGCGCGCGCGTGCGCGTGACGTGAGGCTTGTTTGGTGTCCCCAGTGGAACTTTTCCGTTAAGCCTATGAATTTGCTTTGAATTGTCGGGGACACTAGGAAATTTCAGGTGTCCCCAGTGTCCCCTTTGGTGTCCCCGGACCCGTCAATGACGGGAACACATCCGCTGCATTTCGACGGTATCTCCATTTACCCCTGGTCAACTGTCCGCTTGGACTGGCGTGGCTTTTGCTCTTGCAAAAGGCATGACAGGACGCGGTCTGCTTTAGACAGGAAAGGGTCAGGGTATGGAGACAAAAGTGATTATTATCGGGGCTCCTTCGGGTTCATTTCATTGGAAACGGGTCGGGGTACGGATGAGTGGTAACTGGCGGCAAAGCCCGCCTCGCATTCGTCCTATTCGATCGGGAAAGACGAAAGCACATTGACATAAAAATAACTCATAGTTATATTTGTGACGTATTAAGGAAGCAAAGACCTCATGTATCAAGTCGCCTATAAGTCGCAGGCAGTGAAGGCACTGAAGCGCGTTCAGCCCAAAAGGGCCAAGAGCATTCAGTCTGCTATCAATAAGCTGGCAGAAGATCCTGATCGAACAGATCTGGACGTCAAGCAGCTTGCCGGAAGAGATGGTTTTAGACTGAGGGTCGGGGATTATCGCGTCCTTTACGACAGAGACGACGAGATCCGTATCCTTTCCATCGAAAAGATCGGTCCTAGAGGCGACGTATATAAGCGTTAGGAGAGAAAGATGGCTGTTCCAAATATCATTTACGACGAAGCAGGTCGTCCCTCCAAAGTGGAGCTGAGCTGGGAAGACTATCTCGCTCTTGATCCGAGTGCTGCCGATATCACCCTGTCTGACGAAGAGCTTTACGATAAGGCCAAGGAAGAAGACGGAGAATACTTCCCTTCGAAGGTGGTTGACGCCCTGTTGAGTGGCGAGAACCCCGTTAAGGTTTATCGCAAGTATCGCGGTATTACCCAGAAACAGCTGGCCGATTCCGTCGGTGTCAAACAGGAGATGATCTCCCAGATCGAGAGCGGCAAGCGCAAAGGCTCCATCGACACGGTCAAAGCCCTTGCCGATATTCTTGGCGTAGATGTCGATGATCTGGTCTAGCATCATCCCACCTCCTCGGCATAGGCAGCAAAGGTTGTCAGGTTGATGAGCGTCACGCGTCGGGAAACACCGCCGATCTTTACCTTGTTGATCTCCTTGCGATATTCAACGATATCGAGCGGCCCCTGACGCAACGCATAGGTCCAGACCCCGTTGCCCCATGGCATGCCTTCAAACAGGCTTGTAAGGTTCGGCCCCTTGTTCGGGATCGCCAGATAGTCACTGGCCTTGTCGATCTTGTTCTGTCCCTTGGGCAATAGCCCCAGATCCACCTGAGCCAGCATTTCCCGCGTCTTGGCAACATCGAGATAGCTGTTGCCGCTGTCGAGATATCCTTCGATCAGAGCGCCGACCGTGTGCTGCATGCCGCCACGCCAGGCATCGACGCGACTGGTCAGCAAATGCTCAAGACAGGCCTTCCAGTTCTCTTCGGCCGCTTCCTTCTCACTGAGGTTCTGCGCGTTGAGCGTATCGGCCCAACCGCTGAGATCATCAGCCCTGTAGCCAGCTTCCTCCATGCCTTCATCACCGAGGATCAGGTGCGCACAAGCCAGAAAAGTGCCATAGGTGTCCTGCCCGCGACTGTCGTGCCCACCATCGCGCAAGGTCTCGCGATAGGCTTGCCACGTCCCTTCAAAAAGGTGCCAATGGTCGATGAGCCGCCGCATGATCTTCGGTCCGGTGTGCGGATCGAGCTTTGGCGGCTCGCTCACCTTGGTTGGATCAAGCCGGTCGATCGAAATCACCGCCATGCGAGAGAGATCCTGTGGCGCAAGTGGCGGCGGGTTGATGGCCGAGAAGAGAAAAGTCGATCGCGCCTGAAACTCGACGCCGGTGTGGTCCTGCCCGCCGCGCAGCATCAGGCCACCACTCGCAGCTAGTCGCGCCAGCTTGACAACGCCGGTCACGCGCCGGTTGTCTGCTTCCGCTTCCAGCTCATCGATGGCGACAGGCAACGAGCCGTTACCCACGCGCTGATAGATACCGGCCGGTGTCGTATCCGTTGAGGAAACGAGCCCATCGCCCAATACCTGACTGACAATGCCTTGCAGGGTGGATTTGCCCACGGCCTTGTCACCGATGAGGAACATCGATGGACGCCATTCCAGCGCCCCGCCGAGCATACCGGTGCCAAGCCAGCCCAGGAACAACAGCGGATCCACGTCCGGCCGCTTCCAGTTCCAGGTCTTGAGGATCTTGAAGAGATCTCGAGCCGGATTGTCTTCAAACCCGATGGCTTCTTCCCACGGTCCATGAATGGCTGGGCGCTTGGGGTAGAAATAACGCCCCTCTTCTCCCGTCTCGATCCGTTTGCCATTGATCCAGAGGCAGTTTCCGCAATGAATGATCAGTTCGCCGTCATCGCCGCGCCATGCGCCGAGCCCGCGCACCTTCTCCACGGCATTCCATAGTCCCTTGATGGACGCCGCCGTATAGAAACTTTCGCGCACCTTTTCGGCTTTGAAGCCGGTTATGCCGTTTTCCTTGCTGTAGGCAGGCCAAGCCCAATAGGCATAGCCGATGTAACGCCCGAACAGGCGCTGGATAAACGCCTGCCCGAAGCTTGAAGGACTGACAGCCGCCAGCTGCCCCATGGCATCGATGAGGAAAATCGTGTCCCCGTCCATGCCCAAGGGCTGCACAGGGCAATCGGGCGGCAGACCAAGCCCGTCAGGCACCCAATCTCCGGGATAGTCATCACCGCGCAGATAGTCCGGCCCTTGAGGGATCGGAGCTGCTTCCTTGCGCTTTTCCTGTTCCCGCGTTACTTCCCGCAAGGCAGGCATAACCGTATCTCTGATTTGCTGGATGCCTGATGTTGCCAAGGCGCACCTTCTTTCTGGCTTCTACTTGCCGTTCCGTGCGCCGCCGCGCTGCGGCTTGCCTTGATGGGCGACCGGCCGTTCCCCGATCGAAAAGATCCCGTCCTGCTCGGGGTTTGGGGTCTCAAACTCGGGGATGAAGCCATCTTCGGATGCATCCTCATGCACCATCGGTCCTTTGGCTTTGGGCATCTCGCGCATGGCTTTGAGCGCCGCCGCACGAACAGGGTCTTGCGCATTGGCCGGTTCATCGGGCGCAAAGGCCTGATCTTCCGTCTTGATCGGTGCCCTCTTCTGGCTGGTTTTTGCCAATTTCTCTTGCGCTTGCCGCTTGGAGATCGCCAGATCGACGGCCACCAGCCGACACGATTTGGCAAACAGACGATAGGCCTCTCGAACCACGAAAGGCTGGTCGTCATAGCCATTGGCAGGCGCATCATGCAGCGCCAGTTCCGCCGCTTTGCGATAGAGCTGTTCGCCATAAACATCGCCCGGCCGATCACAGATATATTGCGCCATGATCGCCAGATCCTCTTCGCAAGTCCGGCCCTCTTCCAGTGGCTTGAACATCCGGTAATAGAGCTGAAGTTCATCTGGTGAGCCGTCGCGCAATTGTGTCACCAGCGCCAAAGCCGCAACATGACCAACAGCGAGCGCCACCTTTGTGGCATCGATATCAAGAATGGTTTTTGTTTCATCTGACATGATCATTTCCTTGGGTTTGCGACGGGCCATGGAATTAGCCGAGCGGACCGAGTTCGGTCAGATCGAGCACAAGCGGAATGGTAAAGCTGGAAAGCCCTCTTTTGCCTTCGGCGAGGATCACCACCATGGGGTCTATTTTCACGCTCTTGACGAGCGGCAAACCGAGGATCTCCATGGTCTGGCTTTTGATGTCCACCACATCGATATAATTGATCGCGCTGTTGCGCCGGTTCTCGACCAGCGCCGTGGCAACATGGTTGTTCACCACCCATTTGTCAGGGTGCAGGCCTTTCTGGTGTGCTCGATCCAAAGCTTCCTGAAACAGATTTCTGGGCATCACGCAGCACTCCCCGATTGGCGAGAAGATGAGAATCTGCGCATATGGGTTGTATGAGATGGATTGAAAATAATTTGGTCGGTATCTTTGCCGGAGTACTGGTTTCTGCTGCCATTGCAGGAGCGCTTTGGGTACTTGATTTGTTTAAATTTTTTACAATCGATACTGCGGCGCTTCGTGTTGGAGAATTCGAGAATTTTTGGACTATTGTAAGCTCTTTGAGTGGTTTCTTTGGCGCTCTCGTCGCATTGGCTGCGGCTTACGTCGCCGTAAAACCCGTTTATCGTCAGCTCGAAATCATGAAATTTGACAAAGAAATGAGGGAGAGAGCCGATATCGCTACGATTACCAAAGAGTTGACTGATTTTTATAACGATCTTGATCCGCTTTTGTTCGACAACAAATATGGTCAAGACCGCATGATTCCAGGAATTAAAGAATCCTCTCTTGCTCAGCTGGAATCTGCGGGGAACGCTTCTAAATATCTTTTTGTTAAAATTTATTTTTATAGTGCTTATGTAGCCAATATAATTAATGAGATACCCAATAGGGCTTCGGAAGCAAAATTGGAATATCTTCAAGCCATTGTGAGTGCTAACGATACACTTGAGGACGATCCTTCTGCTAAAACGTTTTATGACCATATCTCTAGAGCCAGTCATGTTTTCCTCGATAGGATAAATGAAATACGAAAAACTGTTGGTCGGGCTATTGAAGAGATTGAAGACTTGACCAAAAGTAGCCATCATTCCCCCCTCAACAAATCATTGAAATCCTTGCCCGAAGACGAGCTGACAGACGCCACCGGCAGGCCATAGCGCTCGATCCGATCCATAGCTTTTTCAAATAGCTCTTGCGCCTGAGGCTTGTTCCAGTCGTTGTCTTTGAGCAGCAGCATTGAACCGAAGCATTTATGGATCGGCAGGTGCATGAGGTTGGGCAAAGATCCCGCCGCCAACACCCGCGCTTCCGGCACAGCCAGCGCAGCCGACAATCCATCCTCGATGCCTTCCCCCACGATCACAGGGCAAACCAGCCCCTTGTCGGCCATGGTCTTGGCGTCCATGTTGCCTTTACCCCGCGTTAGCCAAATTGCCGCGCCAGTGGTGCGCGGGAACATCAGCTTTGCCTTGCTGGGGTCGGCTACCGGAGCCTTGCCTTGCCCGTCCGGCGCAATGAAGGTGTAATGCAGCGCTTGCAGATTGCCCTCGATGTCGCGCATAGCCGAAACAATGGCGGGGAATTTGCGACCCGGTTTGGTCTTGCGCCGCTTGCTGCCTTCATAGGCATATTCGGCTTCATACCAATATTCGCAGTCTGGAATGAACCGGCAGAAGTTGATCCGGTTTTTGATCTGGTCGAGCGGAACCCCGCGAAACCGGAAATACTCTTCGCCCACGGTGCCAGAGATCGGCACGGTGGTGGACCAGGTACGCCGCGCCCTGTCCACCATCCGCCGCTGGTTCGCCAGATCGTCTTCTTTCTGGCGGGCCTCCCGCTTTTTCACGTCTCGCATGAACTTCGCCTTTTCGGCGCGGCTCATGCTTTTCCAGCCAAGCCAATCTTCCGCCCATGCCAAGGCCTCTTTCTTGTCGAGCCCTTTGCAAAGGCAGATCAGGCCGAAAATGTCGCCCTTGACGTCATCATCCGCATAATCCTTGAAGCAGCCCTTGGCGTTACCACCAATCCAGACAACAAAGCTCCCTGCCCGCCTGTCATGGCGCACCGGACTTTTCGCCGTGTAGTTGTTGCCGCGGGCCTTGCCGTCCGGAACCAGTTCCTTGACCAGCCGCATAACGTCATCCTGAAGCGCAGCCTTTACCTCTTGCAGTCGACTAGCCATGGATGCCTCCATGAATGAGCCCCGCCATTTGATCGAGCAGATCGTCCACTTCGGGGTCGTCTCTGCTTTCCTCGATCTGGCGTAGGCTCTTTGAAACAGCTTGTTTGGAAATTCCCGCAAACCCCGCAGCCATCACCAGCGGCACGTTGAGTTCGGTCACTATGAGATAGAGCGCCCGTTGGCGGCAGAGGCTCGCCGCCGCTCTTGTCGGGCTTTGCTTGTCCTGATCTTGCGGATTGTCGGCCAGAACGAACGCAACATTTAGGCCCGCAGCATCGGCCAGCCTTGCAAGCAACATGCGGTATGCAGTGGTCGAGAGCGAAGTTTCATAAAGATCTGCCCGTCTTTGCTCCTGCTCCTTGCGAGCGATTGCCCGTTCCATGCGCCTCAGGCTTGAAGGGCGCGGCATCGCCTGCCCCGATTGCCAGCGTCGCCACTGCCTGTCGCGCACTCCGGCCAGTTCGCAGATCGAGGCGATGGAAAAGCCACTTTCAGCACAGGCAGAAGAAATTTTTGCCATCCTGTGCACAAACACGTCAAAAGATGCACCCTGTGCACTCTCGGTTGACAAAAGACCGGTCTTTTTGATTTTCCGAAAATTCTGGCTCCTGCGCCGCATGATCAAAGCTCCGGCTCTGCGTCGGGCTCCCGGAGCTTCCCAAGGGAAGGCTCCTGCCGCTGCTGTTTCCGTGGATGTGGCTGGCGTACGTCATCTTCGCCTTGCGAAGATGCTGAAGGGCGTGCAGCCCGCAGAGCTTTCAGAGCGTTGGAGATGCGTTCAAGGTCCGCCTCGGCCTTGGCTTGGTCTTCCGCTGTCCGCAGATGATTGACCCAGTCAAAGCCGGTTTGCTTCATGGCACGGAGACTGGTGTCATCCATCGCCGCTTTTAAAAGTGCCGGACCATAGGCATGCAAAAGCCGTATGAAATGGTCCAACCGTGGTAAGGAAAGCCCAGCAAGCCACCGTTCCACGGTGCGTGGAGGAAGCTTGGCCTTGCGTCCGACTTCCTTGGCCGTGTTGTTCGGATGTTGCTCGCGCAGAAAGTCCGCCAGCCGATCCCGCAAAATGGCGTCACGGGCACAGAGCAACGTATCTTTCACCGTAGATCTGCGTTTGATGAAAAGAGGATACTTCATGAGGCTATCTCCCTGTTCGGGAGCCAGTCATTGGGAGTGACAGCGCCTTCGGTGAATTCAAAGATTTCTACCTGCACCGCCCAGCTGGGGGCGATACCCTGTTCGTATCGACTAACCGCTGCTTTGGTGACGCCAATTGCGTCTCCCAGTTCGGTTTGAGTTAGTCTGCGCTGTAAGCGCCAATCTTTGAGAGGGTGATTTGCCATGACACATAAGTCACACATATTGTGACTTTGGTCAAGATGTGAAGTCACAAATACGCACAACGACTGCTACGGCGCAAAGTTGCATAATTGGTGACATGACAAAAAGATACGGAAAGTCAGCAGGAGAGCTTCAACGGTGGTATTTGCGCGAATGGCGCAAACATCGGGGCATGACCCAGGAGCAGCTGGCAGAAGCGATTGATAGCACCAAGCAGACCGTTTCCCGTATGGAAAGCGGCTATTCGCCGTATAATCAACCTTTTTTGGAAGCCTGCTCAGAAGCTCTTTCATGTTCAACGGCAGACCTGCTTATAGGCCCACCTGCGGATGATCAAAGACAAGAAATATTTCTGAAAATTAGGAAACTACCTAACTCTGAATTGCCGAAAATCATTGCATTTTTAAATGCATTCTTCTGACACTTTTGCTTCCATTCAAATTTGATTGGAGCTCGTTTTGTTCAATTCTATCCTCGATAATTTTGAAGCAATTTTGTTGGGTATCTATGCTCTTTTTGATCTTGTCCTAAAGTTTGTAACTTTCAGCTATGCTTCCATAATGCTGATCGGCTTTGCCTTTTTTATCGGGTTGGCCGTGTACGGCATTTTTGTAAAAGGCGTCTTTTCAACCAACTTCAGAATAACCTTGGCTTATTCCGTGGTGATGTTGGGTATCTTTCTCTACGTTCTAATCCATTTGAATGATGTTGATAGTTTTATGCAGAGAGTTAATTTGGGTGCAGGAACGTTTCTTATAGCCTTCGGGGCGGCCTTCTATATCGGTGTAAAACTTATCGGCAGGTTCTTTCCTGAAAATCCAAATGACAGAGGTAGGTGGGGTTGAATTTCTCAAGCAACCACATCTTGCATTTCCAATTGTCACAATATTTGTGATTTCCGTTTGACGAATAGTCACAATATATGTAACTTCATAATCATCATTCACCACTGGATTGATGACTATGACCCTATCACAAACCCATTCCATGACACTCAATCGTCAGCAGCTGTCAGAGGTGCTCGGCGTAACCGAAAGCGGCTTCAGTCGTGCGCAAGCAAGCCTAGAAGAGAACTTCTTTCCGAAAAGGCTCCCCGGCATGAACCGCTGGTCCAGACCGGCCGTGGTTGCATGGATCAAGGCAAGCGGCAATCTCGACCTGATGCATCGCATTCTAATTGGCGAGCCCAACGAGACCGAAGAGGAAGAGCTTCCTATTCCCGATGTGCCGGCCGAACTCACTGCCCGTTATGGCGGGGGTGCCGGGGTAAGGAACGAAGCGACTGACGGCGGCGATGACAATTTCGGGAGCGCAGCATGAAGGTCACCTTCTCGGCAGAGCTGCCCGTATTGTTCTTTCCCGATCAATTGGATGATGACCGCCAAACGCGGCCAACCCTTCAATGGATCCGCGATACGACAGACGGACACAACGGCCGCATACGCGCTTTCGTCGCAATCGACGGATCAGGCGTAGAATTCCACCACCAGTGCGGAGCCAAAGCGATTGTCAGTCTCGATGACGTATTCCGGCAAGCAATCAAATCCACCTTTGGCAGTCTTCACCTTGACGTAACAATCCCCGAACAGGAACAAGGACGATGAGATCACGCGAAGTCAAACGGGTTAAAGCCACCGCCGCGCTTGTTCGACTGACGGTAGCTTTCTTGCGCGCTGAGTTGAAATTCCGCATTGCATTTATGACAGTAAAATATCTGCTTCTCCGTTGGCGTATCCGGACGGGGTTGCAGAATGGCCCGATGGCGTTCATCGAAACAATTTGGGCACAAATATATCTCGGATTGAGATGGCTGCTCAGATGTATGTTTCGACTGAACAACTGGATTGCAAACAATCACGGAGGCACCAGATGCAAATGTTTTCATCTCGCAATGTTCCATTGTGTCCTTGTTCCACTTGATCGCCTCGTCAAGCTTGCACTTAAGATCCACATTTTCCTGCTCCAACGCAGAATAGCGATCGTAGAGAGAAAAATAGGCACCGGTAAGTGTGACGAGTTTCATTCTTAGATCGTCAATTTGAGATTGAACCTCATTGTTTCCCGCGATTTCCTTGACCGATTTTAAACCGTCAAGAATAGCATTAACCGTGCCAATCGTCTCTTTAATCCAATCCAATGTCGACATCGACTCACCCTCCGTTACATGAAGTCAATGCCAACCCAGCAAAGGGAAAATTTCAATGAAAAAATCACCCAACGAATATGACGTTTATGTCGGTTCCCGTGTCCGTATGGCGCGAACCATGATCGGCATGAGTCAGGAGAAGCTTGGCGCCCATCTCGGTATCACCTTCCAGCAGATACAGAAATACGAGAAAGGCACCAACAGGATCAGCGCTTCCCGTCTGGTTGAGCTGGGCCGTGTTTTGGAAAAGCCGATCAGCTGGTTTTTTGAAGGCGTCGAAAGCAAGGCCAGATCAGAAAACAGCCTTGAGGCTGCATTCCAGACTGTCTTGGGTGGAAGGCTCTTGAGCACATTCTTCAAGGCAACCAATGACCAGCGAAAGATGATCGCCGATCTGACGGCAACGGTCGTGCAAGGCGACAAAACCAAAAGCATTCCCGCAGAATGAAAAAGCTGCCTGTAGCATTAGCGACCAAACCACTGCTACAGCCAGCTCCAAATCAAGCGATGTGACATCGCCCTCCCATATTGCCCGCAAAAGCAACCGCGGGCAACACTTAAGGGGCGAGCCTTCCGGCTTGCCCCTATTTTTGTGTCCGCACTTATGAGGGAAATGTCACGCAGATTTGCCGAAGGATAGGCTCAAAGGTGACATCATGGCAAAAGTTACAATCAAGATCCCGTTTGTTGTTTGGCGCGAAGGAAGACCGCGTTTCGTTCCCGGTCCCGGCGTGCGAGCGCTCGGCTATAGTGGTAAGGATCTCAAGCATCCGGACGGAACATGGCTCAATCTGAACGAGACAATCGCATGGTCCGAGACCTTCGATAAGGAACTCACGACAAAGCGCCAGCAAGTGAAGCTGAAGAATGCTCCTCCCAAAAAGAAAGTCAGAAACCTTTCTCGTCGGGGTTACATTTCAGTCGGGGAATTGCTGGTCAAGTGGCTTACAGAGCGCAAGATCGAACACAAGCAGACGGGTAAACCTTCATCCAAGACACTTCGTGGATACGATTATAACATTCGCGCCTTTCAGGATTTCGATGAAGAATTATGGACCGCTCCGGCCGTTTCCATCACGGACGTATTGGCAAGTGGCATCTACAAAAAGCTGCGCACTCAAAAAGGTGTCTCCATGTCCAAGGCCATTATCAGTACAATTCGTCCGGCTTGGCGTTGGGCAAAAAAGGAAATGGGTCTTGTCACCAGCAATCCCTGGAGCGAGCTCCGCATGACCACGCCACCGCCTCGGTTACGTGTCGGCTCGATCGACGAAATGAAACATCTGATTGCGACAGCCGATGAAATGGGGCGTCGGGATATCGGAGACGCGATCATGTTGGGCATTTGTTCCGGACAAAGACAGAATGACCGACTGCTATTCCAACTCGATGCCATGGACGAAAAGAGTATGGTCTTCAAACAGTCAAAGACGGGAGCAATCGTCCAGATTCCGGCAATCCGTCCGCTCAAGCAGCGCCTTGAAGCCGCCAAAGCGAGAAGAGCACGGTTCAACAAGAGCTTTCCAACGCTTCTCATTGATGAAAAATACCGTTGCTGTTGGGATCGGGGAGATGATGGCGATCGTTACCGAAAGGAATTCCGGAAGGTCTGCAACAAAGCCGCAGAGTCGATGCCGAGCCTGAAAGGCTTCAGGGATCAGGATCTGCGCGATACGTCCGTTACATGGTTGGCGAGTGCAGGCTGTACCCTGCCCCAAATCGCCGCCATTACAGGGCATTCGGTCGAGAATATCCATAAGATCCTCAAACACTATTTGGCACAAACCCCCGAGCAGGCCACGCTCGCAGCCCAAAAACTGCTTGTCTATATCGAAGAGAATGGAGACTTTTAATCACATCGACAAAACATAATTTGTTATAAAACCAACCTGAAAGTTACCTTATTGCTTTGCACTACCGATGGTGTCGCTAGATACAAGAAAAGAATAAACAGGTACGTTCATGAAAAGCGATAAGTTTTTAAAGTTGAAGCTTGATGCCGAAAAAGTGCAGGGTTTGGTCGTAACACTCAACATTCTGGATAGCTATCCGGGTGACTATGACAGGAAATTCAAGACGGCTTATCATTGCCTGCATGATTGCTTGGAAGTCTGTATCCAAGATATGGCAATAGATCTCGAAGACATCGAAGAGTCTCCAAAATCAGCATGAGATTAATTGCTGTTTGGGGTGTCAGTCTCACGGCACCCCTTATAACTTCATGATGCTACCAAAATCATTTTAATATTAGATCGAAATTTCGATACAATTCATAATTGATTGCTTGCAGTTGCGATTTTATCGGGGGGAACCATGGGTGGTATAAGATATGTTTGTGCAGAATGTGGTTGGGTGAGCTATCGCAAAATGGGTAGCAGTAAACCCTGTCCCAAATGTGGGGGGAGAATGGCGTACCACGAAGAAGACAGAGGCAGTGTAATTATCGTCATTCTTGTGATTGTGGTATTAGCACTAATTTTTATGGTTATTTCGGAGACACAATAGGACAAGTAGGCTATGAGATTAATTGCTATTTTGGGCGTCTGTCTCACAGCTCCCCTTATAACCTCATGATTTTACTGAGGAATAAGTACCTTAGAAGTCAGCTGCTCTATCCAACTGAGCTAAGGGGCCATGTTTGGCAGGATATATTCGATCCTGAAAAGTCATTCAATGCAATGCACTGATGACGAATTAGTGTGTCCAGTTTCCCTCAATCCGGGCTGTAGCGAAATTATCAGAATAGGCTTTGATAATCCGCTTGCGCTCCTTTGAGGGTAGAAGCTGGAAGTCAATTCCGTTTCTTTGAGCATATGCAATCGCTGCATCTTGTGTCGGAAAGGAAATAACAATCTGCTGATGAGGATCAGAAGAAGAGGTGTGTCCAGTCAGGGCACTAACGCTTTTTGGTTTTTCTGCTTCATAAGCAAGGCACCAAAGGTTCTTAGCCGAACCGGACTGCATGGCATTTTTCGCGGGCTTGTAAATTCTAGCCTTTGTCATCATGTCCTCTTTGGCAAAATTTGCGACCTTGGATCCGCTGTATTCTCATAATTGGTCGGAGCGAGAGGATTCGAACCTCCGACCCCCTGATCCCAAATCAGGTGCGCTACCAGGCTGCGCTACGCTCCGTACCGGACTATCGGGCTCAACCAAGTTTCGCCCGAAGCAGAATGGCGTTTGAATAGCAACAGCGCATTGCATGAGCAAGCGCTAAAAGCGAACCTTCGGCTATTTTGATAAATTGGGTGTGAACAATTGATGAAGCAGCCTGTCTCCCGGTTTGATTCCGAGGGCATCACTTGTTCCCTTCGGTACTTCAAGTACATATCGAACAGGCCCTGCGGATCCGATGATGGATTCAGACAGCGGCGTGGTTCCTTTGACGATGTGATGAATCGTACCGTTTGGGTTCGCAAAAATCATATCCAAAGATATGTAGGTGTTCTTCATCCACATGTAGACCGGTTCGGTTTTGCCGAAATCGAAGAGCATTCCATGGCCTGCTTCGAGTTTGGTCCTGAACATCAAACCTTTCATCCTGGTGTCATCATCCACGGCAAGCTCGATAACAAAAGCGTGGTCGGCGTTCTGTGTCTGGATGATCAGGTGTGTTTCATCATTCAGATAATCGGGTAGTGACTGGGTCGGGATCGTGTCGAGCGGTTTGAAGTGCGCTGTACTTTCGGCGGCGCTCACAGAGGGAGCTGGCGTGACGGTTAAGACAATAAGGGAAATGATGAAGGACGTCAGAAGCTTCATGCCGGATATTAGTTTCATGGGGCTCTCGGATTCGCGTTTACACTCGCGTCGAAAATTGGACGCGTGACATGGCAAAAACCCGCCAGGCTAATTGGCGAAAGGATCAATTGTTGAGAATAACGAATTGGCAGATTGGAAAAGGGCTCTGTTAAGCGCCCTTTTGATTAAACTTAAAATACAGACTGTAATCTATTCAGTGCGAAGAAGGAATATGCGCTCCCGTTGAAGGGCGAATCTCAGTTGCCATTTTGCCTTTTGGGCTTGGGCCATAGCGAACAAGCACTTCCTGATGAGGCCGCAGCTCGGTAAGACCGAAGATACGGAGAGTCTCCATATGAATGAAAATGTCAGCGGTTCCCTCACCTTGGGTGAGAAAGCCAAAGCCTTTCTCCCGGTTAAACCACTTGACCCAGGCCTTTTCCAGCTCACTGGTCGGGTTTACCTTGACGTGGGTATTTGCCGGAGGCAGCTGTGACGGATGCATGGCCGTGCTCTCGTCCATAGAGAGAATGCGCAAGGCTTGCAAACCCTTTGGGCCTTGAAGGACTTCGCATACAACCCTCGCCCCTTCATATGCTGTTCTGTAACCATCTCTACGCAGACACGTTACATGCAACAAAATGTCGGAACTATTGTCATCAGGCACGATAAACCCAAATCCTTTGGCAACATCAAACCATTTGATTTTACCAGCAATTTGCGTGACGTCTAACGCAGGTTCATCTGCTATGCCAACTTCCAAAGGTTGCTGCTCTGGTACGATCTTCACCCCCATAGCTTTGCCTCAATACTATTTGTAGCCTCGTTCCCGACTCAATACAGTGGTCGATTCTCGGAATGAGGATATCATCTTGATCAGAGACTGCATCAATAAAATTTTAACTTTTTGAGTGTTTTCACGCGTTCTTTGAAATTATCGATGAGTGACAGCTTTGCTTCGCCCATGAGGTCGGCAATTGCATAAAATGCACGCGTATGATTGCTACTTCAGAAGGCGCAGGCGGCTTCATCGCGATTATCTGACATGCTTCATTACCGCGCCGATTTCGAGTTGGCCGCAGATATCTGCCAATTCATCCAGCGGTGTTGGATCCCTGTTTATGATTACCAGTTTTGCACCATGTTGCTTGGCGATTTGCGGCAGACCGGCTGCGGGATAGACCACTAGCGATGAACCGAGCACGATAAAGAGATCGCAATCACCAGAGAGTTGCATGGCGCTCATCATCTCTTGCTCGGGCATGGCTTGCCCGAAATTGATGATCGCAGTTTTGACGAGACCACCGCAGCGAGGACAAGTCGGTGCACTCGCTGTTTCTTCGATGTGAGATTTTGCTACGGCCAGAGACATCGGCTCATGACAATCAAGGCAAGTTGCAAAAGTACCGTTGCCATGAATTTCAATTACCTTATCAGGAGACAGCCCGCTTCTCTGGTGCAATCCGTCGATATTTTGCGTAATCACGCAATCGAGTTTGCCGCGCTCAGCCAAGCGTACAAGTGCCAAATGGCCTTCGTTTGGTTCGGACTGCAGAAACTCTTCATTTTGGATGAAACGTCTTCTCCAGTCCTCAAGACGCGTCTCTTCATTTGAAACGAAATCGTCGAACATGATTGGTTCCATTTTCGCCCATAGACCATTTGGTGAGCGAAAATCGGGAATTCCGCTTTCAGTGCTTATTCCTGCACCTGTGAATGCAACAATATGATCTGAATGCTCGATAAGCTCGGCAAGCTGCTCGGCAAAAATTTCTGGACTATTGAAATTCATTTTATCGATCCTATAGTTATCTGCAGAATTCATTTTTCAGCTTTAGGGAAGCAATCATATGAAATATCTCCATACGATGGTGCGCGTAAGCAACATTGAAGAATCTCTAGATTTCTATTGCAACAAACTTGGCCTAAAAGAAGTCCGTCGTTCTGAAAACACCAATGGTCGCTTTACGCTGATTTTCCTTTCCGTCGATGGTGAGTTGGAAAATTGCGTCGAGCTAACCTACAATTGGGACCCCGAGGAATATGGTGAAGGCCGCAATTTCGGCCATCTTGCGTATGAAGTAGACAATATTTATGAATTTTGTCAAAAGCTCATGGATGCTGGTGTAGTTATCAACCGCCCTCCTCGCGATGGAAATATGGCCTTTGTTCGTTCGCCAGATAACATTTCTATCGAACTGTTGCAAAAGGGCGATCCGCTTCCGCCAGCCGAGCCTTGGGCGTCTATGAAGAACACTGGCAAATGGTAAGCTGACGCTGAAAAAATCACTAAGTTTCAGGAGCCTCTCCGTTTTTGATGGAGGGGCTTTTTCTTGTTTCAATGCCAGCGATAAATACACAATTATTTGATACTGATGAGGATAATATTCATTAGCAAAAACACGGTCTATAATAGTGAGGAATCAAAAGCATTTTTGAGAAACCATTCCTACCCAGAAGGTTAAAGTAAGTCTTATGGCCACAGCGACAGACCCCGTCTTCTTTTCCGAAGCGATTGTCTTCTTGGGTGCGGCAGTTGTCGCAGTTCCTATCGCCAAGCGACTTGGGGTGGGCTCGATCATTGGCTATTTGATTGCAGGGATCATCATAGGACCGTTCGGTCTTGGCGTCATACAATCTGTCGAAAAAATTCAGCCAATTGCAGAGCTTGGCGTAGTGCTGCTTTTGTTTGTCTTGGGGCTTGAGCTCAATCCAAACCGACTGTGGCGTATGAAAAGTGATATTTTCGGGTTGGGATCGAGCCAAATTCTTCTTACCGGGTTTGTGCTGGCGGGTTTGATGATCATGATCGGGATAAGGCCCCCTGTCGCCATTATTGGTGGCTTTGGTATGGCCCTTTCCTCGACAGCGTTTGCCGTTCAGATTTTGAAAGACAGGGGAGATTTTTCATCCGCTTATGGGCAAAGGGCCTTTGGTATTCTGCTGATGCAGGATATTGCGATTGTTCCGCTTTTGGCGATGGTCGGAATTCTTGTGTCTGGAGGTGAACAGCAGGCCAGCTCAACTGCTTGGGAGCAAATTGGAATAACGATAGCGGCCGTTTTGCTCGTTATTGTCATCGGCCGTTATTTGCTTTCACACCTCTTTGCCATTCTTGCCAACACGCAAGCGCGCGAAATGATGCTGGCAGCAGCCTTGCTTGTGGCTTTGGGCAGTGGCGCACTGATGCATTGGGCTGGTCTTTCCATGGCTCTGGGCTCTTTTCTGGCGGGTATCATGCTTGCGGAATCAAGCTATCGTCACACGTTGGAAGCCGACATTTTCCCATTTCGCTCGCTACTCATGGGGTTGTTTTTCATGACGGTGGGCATGACGCTCAATCTTCCGGTTACGGTCGAGTATTTGTGGCAGATTGTTGTGGGGGTGGTGATCGTGATGAGCCTTAAGGGGCTTATCCTTTGGCTTCTCGCCAGAGTGACTGGCTCTTCTGTAGCTGATGCCATGAATATCGCTGTCGTGTTGCCTCAAGCTGGGGAATTCACCTTCGTTCTTTTTGCCGCCGCCACGGCATCTGGTTTTGGCAGCGATCTGTTCAATGTTCTGTCGGCAGTGGTCATTCTGACCATGCTGATGACGCCGATTGTAGGTAAGGTTTATGCCGCATATTTGGAGCGAAAAAGCTCCAAGACAGTTTCAGAGGCGGACGCAGTGCCAGAACGGTATGACGAAAGTGCTCCTCAGGTGTTGGTGGTTGGATTTGGTCGCTTTGGCATGGTGGTTGCGCAAATGTTGATGTCCGACGGATTGGGAGTCGTGGCAATCGACAACAATGCCCGTCGCGCCGTGCAAGCCCGTCGTTTGGGGCTCCCTGTCTATTATGGCGATGCAACGAGAGAAGATGTGTTGCGGGCGGCTGGTGCGGAAGATGCCCTGTTGATCGCCTTATGCGTTGAAAATGAACTGGTCATGGCCCGTGCTATTGAACTGATCAAAGAATGCTTTCCAAAGGCCAAGATTTTTTGTCGCGCAACAGATAGAGCACACGCAGTGCAATTGGCAATGAGTGAGGTCGACTATCATATCCGCGAAACATTTGAGAGTGGCATCACATTCGGACGAGAGGCTCTGGACCGGCTTGGGGTTCTGACCGAGCGTATCGTTGAAATCGAGGACGAAGTGCGAAAGCAGGATCTTGAGCGCGTGGTTTGTGATGTTGAACAGTCCATCAATGCGACCAAGAAGGCAATGTCTTAGGCCCCTGATTTGCCAGATCTGCGCCTCCGGAGTTCGCAGATCTCTTGTTTGCAAATTGGGTTACTGCTTTGGAATTACTATCGGATAATCTGGATAGTTGGTCCATTCCGCCATGGAGCCATCATACATGCGTACGTCTTTGTTTCCGATCAACTCGTGAGAGACGAACCACCCAAGGGATGCTCTGTGGCCGGAGTTGCAAAATGCAATCTGAGGTCCTTCCATGGGAATGCCGTGTTGAGCATAAATCTGTTTTGCTTGCTCAACTGGCAAGAAGCGTCCCCCCTTGACAGACTCAACAAGCAAATCAAAAGGAAGGTTCTTGGCGTTGGGAATGGTGCCCGGGCGGCCTCCTCCAACCTTACCGAAATATTCCTCCACGGAGCGATAATCTACCAGCGAAGTGCCCTTCTTCTGTTCGGCCAGAACTTCATCAGCCTGCGGCGCCTTGGACAAATCCGGGTTTGATTCATATTTTGTGCGTTTTAGTGGTGAGGGTTGGTTGGACCATTTTGCGTCACTCAATTTGCTATAAGCAATAAGCCCTCCATCAAGAATGGAGATATCTTCATGACCGAGAACTTTGAATGTCCAGTAGATGCGTGTTGCTACGGCGATTTCGCTCGCATTGACCCCGATTGGGGCCAGAACAACGTGACTGTCTTTGGAAATACCAAGCGAGCCAATAAGTTCGTTCAAATAGCGCACGTCGGGCAGAGCCATTCCCTTTTTGGGCTTTGGCTGTCGCCATTTATTGAAGTCGGTATTGATCGCGCCAACAATGTGAACACGGGCATACCCTTCCGGAGGCTGAAGATCGAGAATGACCAGATTGTTGTCAGAAATGTGATCCTGAATCCATTGAGGAGAAACGAGAGGCGTGGCGGCCGAAACCGGGTTGGCGATGAATAAAAACACAAAAGCAACAGCTGTGCTTGCACCAATTATCAAGCGCTGCCCTGCTTCTTGCGCATTTGAAAGCGCAACAAGAAACCATTTCATGAAAGTGAGAGCCTTTTGATCATGTAAAGAGATATATTAAATATCTCTTTTATCAATAGAAGATCAACAGGACAACGATGATAATTCCAAGACCGATCAAGGCCCAGCTTTGTGCGCCCCCTAAAAAGCCCTTGGCAGCGGCACCTTCAGCTTCAACTTCGAGTTTTTCGACCGGGTTTTTCGCTTCATTCAGGACGTCATCGAATTCAGGTAGTTCATTCTTCATGGCATTGTCCTCCAGCACATTTCAGTTCTGCGGCGATACGAGAAAAATTATCTTTCTTGATGCTTTGTTCCTTCGGCCCGAAATTTCTCAAAGAATAAAACTGATCGCAGGTTTGATCAATAAAACCAAAATGCTAGATAGTGCATATGATGCTTCTGAAGTCCCATGGTAAGAGCTTCACAAAAATCATCAAACTCGTGACTGGAATCTGTCAGCCATGTTTGATATCAATCACGCCTCGATCTGATCTTGCCCCATGACGAAAGTATCCGAGATGTCATCTCTTCCCCTAAAAGCAAAAAGACCGAAACGGTCTGAATTGTTAATGCCGGCAGGCAACCTTGAAAAGCTCAAGATGGGAGTTCTCTACGGAGCCGATGCCATTTACATGGGAACGCCGGATATGAGTCTGCGGACAAAGTCTCAAATGACTTTGGAGGATGTGGTCGAGGGTATCGAATTTGCTCACGCCCATGGCAAACGCGTTTATTTGACGCTCAATCTGTTTTCCCATAACAAGGACATCGACAAGTTACCGCAATATGTCGAAACCGTACGCAAGGTGAAACCGGATGGGCTTATCGTTGCGGATCCGGGTGTTTTCATGTTCGTCAAGTCTCAGGCGCCAGAGTTGGAACTTCATGTATCTACTCAGGCCAATGTCTGTTCCTGGCAGTCCGTGCAGTTCTGGGAAAATCAGGGAGCCAGCCTTGTTGTCATGGGGCGTGAAGTCTCCTATCCAGAATTGGCCGAAGTGCGCGACAAATGTCCAGACGTCAAGCTGGAAGCCTTTGTGCATGGCTCCATGTGCATGACCTATTCCGGTCGTTGTCTGCTGTCCAATTTCATGGCGGAACGCGGGGCCAATCAGGGGTCCTGTGCCAATAGCTGCCGCTGGAAATATAAAGTCCATATGAAGATGCGCGACGGCACCGTACGCGAACTGAAACTATCAGAAGAGAATCTGGAGCTGTTCGACTTTTTCATTGAGGAAGAGCAGCGCCCCGGTGAGCTGATGCAGATCGTGGAAGATGAACGCGGCTCCTATATTCTCAACAGTCGCGATCTTTGCATCATGCCCAAACTGCCCGACTTGCTCTCCATCGGTATTGACAGCCTTAAGGTCGAGGGACGCGGCAAAAGCCCCTACTATGTGGCGGTTGTTGCACGGGCCTATCGCATGGCAATTGATGATTGGTATGCGAACCCAGAAAGTTGGGACCCGGAAGCCTATATGGAAGAGTTGGCAACCGTGCCAAACCGAGGCTACACGCTGGCTTTTCATGAAGGCCGCCTGACCAATTACGCCCATGGCTATGAAGAAACTTCGACATTTGCCGAGTGGGAATTTGCCGGCATGGTCAAGGAAGTGCGAGAGGACGCCTTTATCGTTCTGGTCAAGAACAAGCTGGAGGCAGGAGACGTGTTCGAGTTTGTTTCCCCTTACCTGCGCTCCCCGATTCCTATCCGTCTTTATGAATTCGAAGATGCGAAGAACGGCAACATCAAGGATGTGGTCAATCCCGGAACCAATCCGGAGATCCGCATTCCGTTTTCACTGTTCGACCATGAGGATCCAAAGCTGTTGGCCCAGCATGTGCCTGTCATGACCGTGGTGCGCAAGGAACGTGCTTTGACACCTGCACAATGGGCGCGTTTAAAGCACGATTCCGAGGCTCATGAACTGGAGCTTGGTACTGGTGATGAAGGGTTGTATGAGCGCAAGAATGAAAAACTAAAACTCGCGATTGATGCGGATCAGACGAAACGCTCGACCAAGAGCCCGCGTCTGGGCACTGAAGGCTGCTGCGGTCGCGGCTGCAACGGCTGCACCATTTTCTGGAATGATCCGAAATATGAAAAGGCCCGCGCGTTGCTTGCCACAAACGAACAAGGCAAGCTTCTGACCAAGCAGCAGGCCAAACAAGAAGTCATCAAAAAGATTTCATGACAAACGAAAGGGAGGGTAAAGACCCTCCCTTTCCAGTCAACCAAAGTATTTATTGCCTATTCTGCAGCGATAATTCGCGACTGGACACAATAGTCTGTGTGATGAACGGCATCGCCCAATTCAGAGATGGTTTCCAGCCATTCTCGAATAACGGATGGGTCGGCGGGAGCGGCCTGAACGCCGGGCTTCAACTTGCCTTTGAACGCTGCTTCGGTTGCGAGGCTAACGGTGTTTGATACAAGCCTTGCCATTGCGCTGGCGTGACGGGTGCCATAACTGTCTATGCTTTTGGCCTTATGCCAAATGGTTTGGCCATTACGGGAAACTTTGAGCTCTACGGTCAATACGACACGATCAAACTCACCATCTTCATAACGATAGTCTGCCCAAAGCTTGTCGCTGATCGGTCCTAGTTCGGCATCAACCCTGTCATTGGTCGTCATTTCAATGGTATTGAAAATATCTTTCCATGCCTCTGACCAACCCGCCAGGCGCAGAGTGCCACGAACAAAGCGCTGCATATTCCAATCGTCATCTATGCCATAATGAGGCATGAAGGTAACAGAGTTCCGGTTCGGGTAGGACTGGAAAGTTTCAATTCCATTTGCTAGAGCGACGTCGAAATCCTTAACTGCCTCCCAAGGTTTGGCGATGTTCACTTCCTTGCCGCCAACGATTGCTTTGGCCGGATTTTTCAGAGCCTTCAGCACACCAAGTGGAGACCAGCTGAATTTATAGGTAAAGTCATTGGCAATAGCCGGGAAGCCGCCACAGTAGGACTGATAGTCGTGTTCGTTTTCGGGGGAATACTGAGCGCTGGCTTTATATTCTTCGACAAGAAGATGAGAAAGCAGATGGTCGATGCCGGGATCAAGGCCAACTTCATTGATAAAGACAAGCCCCTTCTTCTTAACTTCGTCGCCTAACTCTGCCATCTCTGGGCTGATATAGGATGATGAAACGAAATTGACGCCCTTTTCAAGGCAGATCTTGGCAATATTGATGTGCATGGAAGCTGGTAGCATGGACACAACAACATCGCCGGGCTGAATGGTCTGGGCCAATTTTGCATTGTCAGCCTGATGCAAAGTAAAGTTGCCGTTGAGCCCCTTGGTGGCTGCCTTGGCCTTCTCCAGATCCTGTTCCCAAAGATGGAACGGATAATCTTTGGCAATCAATCTGCGAATGCCGGGAACGGACGCCAAGCCTGCGCCGAGCCAGTGAATTTTCTTGGATGGTTCGCTCATCATTCAAGCTCCTGAAGAAGGATTTGAGGCAGCTAAAAACTGTCTTTTGAATGAGCTTTACGCTTCCTTTGAGGCTGATCAAGTGGGTTTGACGATCATACCGACAAAATGACGGGAAAAATCGTCATATTGATGTTGGAATTGACGCGTTTAGCCAAAATGCCAATGAAATAAGCATGCCTAATAATTAGGCTCTGTGCATTAGTCGTTGGTTTAATGCGCTGACCAGTCAAATGAGCAAGGCGGTCTCTTGACTGCGCGAGTCAAAAGGCCCGGAACATGCCGGGCCTCTGATAGTTTGTGTTGAGTAGACTATCAGCCAACATGCTCTGTCAGATGGAATTCGTCACCATGCGCATTGATTTCTTCAAACCAACGATGGATTGTTGTCGGATCAGACGGCGCCGCCGAAACGCCCGTTGGCAACGAACCCTCCAAAACAGACTCAACTGCCAGGCTGACGGTTATTGAAACCAGACGAGCCATTGCCGAGAAGTCATTATCCCCCTTAGAATCAAGAGCATAATCCTTATGCCAGACAAGCTTGCCGTCTTTGCTGGCCTTCAGTTCGACGACAAGAACCACACGATCTGGCTCTCCATCATCATAGGCATAGTCGGTCCAGAGCTGTTCGCTCATGGCCGCCAGTTTTGCATCGCCATCAGGGCCAGCCAATTCATTTTCAACGAAATGAAATATATCGCTCCATGCATCAGACCATCCGTTCAGACGCAAGGTGCCACGGACGAAGGTATGAACGTTCCAGTCGCTCCCCAAGCCGTAAGTTTCCATGAAGGGCAAGGAATTGCGGTTCGGGTAGGATTGGAACACCTCGGCACCTCCCGGCAAATTGGCCGAGTAATCCGAGATGGCGTCCCATGGCTTCTGGGTATTGACTTCTTTGCCATCAAGGATGGCCTTCGCAGGACTTTTAAGAGCCTTCAGAACCCCCAGCGGCGACCAGCTGAATTTGTAGCGGAAGTCGTTGGCTATGGCAGGGAAGCCTCCGCAGAAAGAGCGGAACTCATGGCTATTGGTCGGATCGTAAGCGTCGCTTGCCATATAGTCCGCCATCAACAAATGAGCCAGCAGGTGATCAAGGCCGGGATCAAGGCCGACTTCGTTGACGAATGTCAGCCCCTTGGCTTTTGCCTCAGCATCCAACGCAGCCATTTCCGGGCTAACATAGGATGAAGAGACAAAATGCGCGTCTTTTTCAAGGCAAATTTGCGCAATCTGCAAATGCATGGTGGCAGGCAGCATGGAGACGGCGACATCCCCGGGCTTTATGGCGGCTTTCAGCGCATCAAGAGTCAATTCCTTGATGTCAAATGAACCATCCAGCCCCTTTGTCGCGGCTTCCGCTTTGGAAAGCGTGCGGTTCCAAAGTGTGATCTCATGATTTTTGGTAATCAATCGACGAATGCCGGGTACGGACGAAAGCCCAGCCCCAAGCCAATGAATATGCGGCATAATACTGTTTCCCTCGAATTTTATTTCTTTTTGTATAGCAGTATTTTTGCCACCCGCAAGGTCAGAAGGACTGACTTGTCGAAAGAACTCCTTTTGTTCAGCCCTGAACTTGATTTTTGAGGACTGTTCGCAATAAATCATCTTTAGAATGACATTTTAAGAACAATGGGTTCAGTCCATATCCAAGAAAGACAAATTATCGATGCCAACCGATATTGAAATTGCTCGTGCCGCGCAGCTGAAACCTATTACCGAAATTGGCCAAAAACTATCTATTCCCGCAGAGAAGTTGATACCGTACGGCCACGACAAGGCCAAGCTTTCCAATGAATGTCTTGAAGAGCTGGAAGGCCGACCAAATGGAAGACTGATATTGGTTACGGCAATTAGCCCTACCCCCGCAGGCGAAGGCAAAACGACAACAACTGTCGGGCTTGGAGATGCACTCAATGCGATCGGGAAAAAGACAACCATTTGCCTTCGGGAAGCTTCACTAGGCCCTTGCTTTGGCGTCAAGGGGGGCGCAGCTGGTGGCGGCATGGCTCAAGTTGTTCCCATGGAAGAAATGAACCTGCATTTTACCGGAGATTTTCACGCAATTACATCGGCACACAATCTGCTCTCCGCTATGATCGATAATCATATCTATTGGGGCAATGAGCTGGATATCGATAGTCGCCGTATCAAATGGAAACGCGTTGTTGATCTCAATGATCGGGCGCTGAGGCAAGTAACCACCTCTCTGGGTGGAGTCGCAAACGGATTTCCAGCAGAATCAGGCTTTGATATAACCGTAGCCTCCGAGGTCATGGCTATTCTTTGTCTGGCAAAAGATCTCGATGATCTGCAACAACGACTTGGCGATATCATTGTTGCCTATCGGCGCGATAAATCCCCGGTTTATTGCCGCGATATCGGTGCCGACGGCGCTATGACCGTTCTGCTCAAGCAGGCGATATTGCCCAATCTCGTGCAGACTCTGGAAAATAATCCTGCAATTGTTCACGGCGGCCCGTTTGCGAATATCGCTCATGGCTGCAATTCCGTTATCGCGACCAAGTCCGCCCTTAAACTGTCAGATTATGTTGTAACTGAAGCCGGTTTTGGTGCAGATCTTGGCGCAGAGAAATTCTTCAATATCAAATGCCGAAAAGCAGACCTCTCGCCAGACGCGGCAGTTGTCGTTGCGACCATTAGGGCACTCAAGATGAATGGTGGGGTGTCGAAATCAGAACTGGATAGGCCGGATGTTGATGCGGTTCTAGCAGGTTGTAAAAATCTGGGTCGTCATATCAGCAATGTGCGGAAGTTCGGTGTGCCGGTTGTTGTGGCAATCAATCACTTTACGTCAGACACTGAGGAAGAAACGCAAGCTGTTAAAGACTATGTTGCACAACATGACTGTGAAGCAATCCTCTGCACCCACTGGGCGGATGGTTCCAAAGGTGCCATTGATTTGGCTGAAGCCATTGTGAAGATGACAAGCGAAAAATCCGCCTCCTTCAAGCCACTCTATAGTGACGAATTACCGATTATTGAAAAGATCGAGGTGATCGCGCGAGAGATATATGGGGCGGATGGGGTTATCATCGCTCAGAAGATTCGCAAGCAGCTTGATCAGTGGCAGGATGAAGGCTATGGCACTCTTCCGGTTTGTATGGCTAAAACGCAATTCAGCTTTTCAACCGACCCCAGCCAATTAGGCGCCCCAGAAGGCTTTGATGTGCCTGTGCGCGACGTGAAACTCTCGGCAGGAGCCGGTTTCATCGTGGTCATCTGCGGTGAAATCATGACTATGCCCGGCTTGCCGCGCCACCCGGCAGCCTTGTCTATCCACCTTAATGAAAAAGGCGAGATTGAAGGCTTGTTCTAACAAGGCTATAGCTGTTGGCAACTCAGTGCCGTAGGTACAAGGATTCACACGCCCTGAAAGAGAGATGTACATGACCGCAGAACGTATTGATGGCAAGGCAATTGCCGCTGCACTCAGAGAAAAGATTGCTGTCGAAGGCCAAAAACTGATCGATAAAACCGGCGTGGTGCCCGGTATTGCAGTGGTTATCGTTGGTGAAGATCCTGCCAGCAAGGTTTATGTCGCCTCCAAGGGGAAAGCTGCGAAAGAGTGCCACTTCAAGTCTGTAGAGCATGCACTTCCAGAGACGACTGGCGAAGATGACCTGCTTTCACTTATAAAGTCACTCAATGAGGATGAAAGCATTCACGGTATTCTGGTCCAATTGCCCCTGCCCGGCCATATTGATGAAGCCAAGGTTCTCGATCTCATTCGTCCCGATAAGGATGTCGACGGGTTTCACCCGATCAATGTCGGATTGCTTACAGCTGGCGCAAAAGACAAGGCAATGGTGCCATGCACGCCTGCAGGCTCTCTGATTCTGGCCAAGCGCTGCCTTGGAGATCTTTCTGGCAAGAGCGCCGTTGTCGTCGGCCGATCCAACATTGTCGGCAAGCCGATGGCGGCCTTGTTATTGGCGGAAAGCTGCACAGTGATCATCGCACACAGCCGCACCAAGGATCTGCCAAGCGTTGTCAAAGGCGCTGATATCGTTGTTGCTGCTGTTGGCCGCCCGCAGATGATCAAGGGTGACTGGATCAAAGATGGCGCTTGCGTGATTGACGTGGGCATCAATCGTATTCCTGCACCGGAAAGAGGTGAAGGCAAAACACGGCTTGTTGGTGATGTGGATTATGATAGCGCAGCTGAGCATGCGGCCTATATTACCCCTGTCCCGGGCGGTGTCGGGCCAATGACCATCGCGCTACTGATGGCGAATACGCTGACCGCGGCGCGCCGTTCTGCCGGTCTGGACGATCTCGACTATGCAGCTCTTTTGAGCTGAGTATCCCATAATGTGACGGTGCCCCACCATGGTTAGCGGCGTCGTCAACATAACCTTGTACGCATTGAATAGTCTAATTCTTCGCCCTATGTTTAGAACAGATGGGCTCGAACGGTCTGATGGAGTTAATGATGCCTAATAAAGACGTCACAGAATATCTAATTGCAAAGGTCAAGTCGGAAGGCTTGCTTGAAGGGTATAAACGCGCACGTAAACCCAAACCACCAAAACAGACTGATGATACTTTTCTGAAGGCTGGGTATCGCATTCTTGAAGAAACCGGTGCAATGCCGCGGGAAATCGAGCTTAAAAAAGCGATCGCAGAACAGTTCGAAAAACTGAGCGCAGCCAAAACCGAAGAAGAAAAAGAAGTAGAATTCAGGAAACTAGCTGAACTACAAATGGTTCTCGGTGTTGAGCAGGATGCTCGCCGCAAGTTTTATACCGAATAAGTCATCTGACTTTCAAAGAAAGGCCCGCCTCAGCAATGTGGCGGGCCTTTTTTGTTCTAATCCTTCAATTCATTTGATGCTAAATTCATCCAAGGCATCGAGAAGAAAGTTGAAGACATAATCGGCTAAGGAATTTGGGACAAAAAGATAGAAGTGAGGCGCACTCTCTTTTTGCCAAATGATCGTCTCGCACTGAGCGTAAAAGCACCGTGCGCAGGATCCCTTTCTCCAGTCCTTCGAATATAAATCCAGAGAGCAGCCTTTTGTCAGAACGTCTTTCGTATTCGGGCCCGATAGTGAGAATGCTGAAAGGCTATCCGAGATATCTATAGCTGAATGATGAAAGCCAGATAGTGCGGATGAAAGCTTTTTAGTGAAGGTCGAATCATCTGTTTCATTGGAAACGATCATCCATTCATTCGACCCAGTCGCCAGAACGGATAAATCTTCATTGTTGTTGGCTCGGTTTGGTTGTCGTGGCAAAGCAACTCCAAGCAGGCTTTTCAGGGTTGCCGCAAAAGCTCTTTCTTTTGCATTCCCTTTTAGAGAGATCAAATGAAGATCTTCAATTAAGGTCAATGAGGTTGCCTGATTGGCAAGGTTTTTTGCCAGATACTTCTTGGTTTTAAGCACTGAGTGGGCCGAAAGATTATTGCTACTATCAGTCACGATGAGCCTCTTCTACGTCATAGAAAACCGGATCGACGACGGTTACTTTCTGCCAATTCCCCAGCGAAAAACTATGCAATTGCTCCCCTTTTCGCTGCAAGCCACCTTCAATTAGCGCCAACGCAATTGAATGACCCAGCGTTTCGCTCCAATAGCTTGATGTGACATAGCCACACATAGGGATCGGTGTAGGCGCGTCAGGATTTTCGAGAATTTGAGCTCCTTCATCCAGAACAAATTCTGGATTTTCAGTCAATAGTCCGACGAGCTTCTTTCGATTGGTGCCCTTCAAGTCCATGCGAGGGTGCGAATGTTTGCCGATGTAATCTTTCTTTTGATTTGAAATCAGCCAACTTAAGCCCAAATCCTGAGGCGTTTGATTTCCGTCTGTTTCCTGAGCAACCAGAATATAGCCCTTTTCAGCTCTCAGAAGATGCATCGTTTCTGTGCCGTAGGAAGTAATTTCGTAATTTGCTCCAATGCGCGCAATATGGTCCCATAAGGATTGGCCATATCGTGCAGGCAACATGATTTCAAATGCCAACTCACCGGTAAAAGAAACGCGGAAGATATGCGCGTCAACGCCGAGCAGTTTGATCTTTCTTGATGTGAGATATGGAAAAGCTTCTTTGCTCCAATCGATATCGGGACATAGTTCGAGCATTAGCGCACGCGAATTCGGTCCATTGATTGCGATGGCCGCATATTGCTCTGTCACTGAGGTGTAGAATACCTTCAGCTCCGGCCATTTTGTTTGAAGTAGATTTTGAATATGCGGTTGAGCGCTGTTTGCGCCACGCGTCGTGCAGGTAACAAAAAACCGGTTTTCATCAATATGCGCAACAATGCCATCATCCAGTACCGTACCATCCTCATGACACATCATCGCGTAACGACAGGCCCCAATTGCGAGATTGGAAACTCTATTGATGTAAACTCGATCTAGAAATTCGGCGGCGTCTGGCCCCTCGATGATAAACTTGCCCAAGGTTGAGACATCGATCATGCCGACTGACGTGCGAACAGCCCTGCTCTCGCGTTTTATGGCTTGTGCCATATCTTCACCGCCGACGGGGTAATAATGTGGGCGCTTCCATTGCCCGACGGTTTCAAAAGTGGCTCCTGCTTCGATGTGAGCTTGATGCATTGCCGTGGTTCGAACTGGTGCGAACAGATTGCTTTTGTATCGACCAGCGAGAGCTCCAAACGACACTGGAGCAAATTGTGAAGCCTCAGGTTTGCTCCCTACCTCCGGGATTGATTGACGTGTTTGCTTGGCCAATATCGCGATGGCATTCATAACACAGGTCTTGCCCTGGTCGGGGCCAGATCCACATGACGTGTAGCGCATCATAAGCGCGGCGGTATCGAAACCCTCCTTCGCGGACCGGATGATGTCGGCTGCTGTTACATCGTTCTGATAGTCAACAAAGCGATAGGCATAGCTTTTCTTGTTGTCGCCATCCGGCGTTAGCCAACATGCTTCTATCGCTGACATTTCCGGTTCAGAGATTTTGTAACGACGTGCAGACTTTCTAATTGGTTTGCCGATAAGCTTGGTTGTTCTGAAGCCCTCGCGACTGCCGCTATTGAGTGTCTGCGACAGCGTAAACTCTCCATTGGCGGATCCGATTATGGCTATATCTTTTCGACCTGCCCCCTTCGGCACAAAGGCGCAAATCGCTTGGTTGTACACCAACTCTCCAGAGGGTTGTTTCAACAAATGGGTCGTTGGGTTCCATCCACCAGAAACCATAAGTAATTCTGATTCTAATCTTTCCCCACGTCCTGTCAGCGCTTTTCCATCCCATCGGGTGACATCGAGGCCGGAGAATTTGGTGGTCCCAAGCGTGTCCGTGACAACGCAGCCCTTATAAAGTCTCGTGCCTGTCGCAAATAGTTCTTCGACCAGAGGCCCTGAAGGATCTTGTCGGGTATCAATCACCGCCACCAGATCGCCTCCGGCTTTGCGGAAATCAAGCGCCGCTTCATAAGCTGCATCATTGTTTGTGAAAAGGATCACGCTTTTGCCCGGCAGAACCGCATAGCGATTTACGTAGCTTTGTACGGCACTTGCCAACATAATCCCGGGTCGGTCATTGTTAGTAAAAGTCAGGGGTCTTTCTATGGCACCCGTCGCCAGAATAATCTTCTTCGCCGTGATGTGCCAAAGCCTTTCGCGCACGTTACCTGATGATGAGGCCTCTCCCTTGTGATCCAGTCGTCGCTCAACAGCTACGATACAGTTCCGATCATAATGTCCAAAAGCTGTCGTGTGGCTGAGGATTGTCGTGTCGGTTCTTTTGATTTCGGCGGTAATCTCCGAGACCCAGTCCATACCTGACTTTCCATCAATCACTCGATGATGACTGAGAAGCGAACCGCCGCACTCATTCTGCGCATCAATGAGTATTGTCCGGGTTCCGCTGGCTGCAATATCTCTAGCCGCAGCTAACCCCGCCGGACCAGCGCCAACGATCAGCACGTCCACATGCTCATATTTGTGATCGTAGTAATCTGGATCTGCTTCGGTTGGCGCCATTCCGAATCCAGCACGACGTCTAAGGAATGGGGTGACAATATGTTTCCATAATAGGCGAGAACCGACCGTTAATTTTAGTTGGGGTCTTTTACCAAGTAAGCGACTGAAGGCCAAGATTGGGCTTTTCCAATCATAGCCAAAAGATGGCCAGGGATTTACGGATTTGGCGAGCAAACCTGCATGCAGGAAGGTGTCTGTTGCTCTGACGTTCGGCTCACTGCGTTTGGCGATATTGACTTGGACGATGGCGTTAGGTTCTTCTGACCCAGCACACAATATCCCCCTAGGACGCCCAAATCTCATTGACCGGGAAACTAGATGAACGTCATTTGCCAAAAGAGCTGAGGCAAGCGTATCGCCCTCATAGCCGAGATAGTATCGGTTATTGAAACGAAAACGGAACGGCCTTTGCCTATTGATCCTGCCTCCGGTCGGCAGCCTATTGACTGTCATTGAGACGCCCTTTCCGGGTGAGTTAATTTGTTTCGTAAGAGCTACTAATTCTTGCGGTACTACAAGTGTTTCTTTCCTAATATCTGGCCAGACTTCGCCTATTTGGGATATCGTAATATGTTCGTTTTGGTTCATCGCTGGAAGCGACAATGTTTGTTAACAAATCCGGTCATTATTCATCGCTCATGGAAAACAGACCATTGCAGAATGTTCTTCAACATGTTGGCCCGTTGTGAAACGCTCAAGACAAAAGGGCTTATTGAGATCGTGCGGTTCATCGTTGGCGATCGTATGCGCGAAGACATATCCTGAGCCAGCAATAGCGTCATCCCCTCCTGCGCCCCAACCGGCATTCACATATAGATTTTGGACCGGAGTTTTCGAAATAATCGGGCATGTATCAGGGGTGATGTCTACCGTACGGTTTACTGTGCGCATCAGTTTGAGGCGAGAGAAGGTTGGGAACAATTCGAGCAAAGCTGAAGCTTGCCGCTCTGCACGCTGAAATACGTGATGTGAGACAGAGGATTTTGAAGATACCCCGACCTCATCTAGCGCAAGTTTTCCTTGATCTGATTGATACACGCAAATTCCGAACGCATTTGAGGTCACAACATGGTGCAGAACGGGCTTTATCGGTTCTGACTCCAGGCCTTGTATCGAAAGGGGGGTAAATGGCAGTCTTAATCCCGCCTTTTGAGCCAAAAGAGCGGCGCCATCACTCACACAAATGGCAACTTTGTTTGCCTTGATTGCTCCTCTTGTTGTCTCAACTCCGGTAACACGTCCTTGTTGCTGTAAGATGCTGGTGACCTCACATTCTTGAACAATATCAACACCCCTATGGTCCGCCGCACGCGCGTAGGCCCAGATGACAGCGTCATGATCGGCGATGCCACCTCGTTTTTGAAGGGAAGCTCCCAGGATGGGGCGGTATGAATCCAATCCGACATTAAGCGGTGGACACAAGCTTTTCAGCTCGAAAGGTTCGACCCAATCAGCCTCGACGCCGTTCAGCCTGTTTGCATTGATCTGGCGCCTGAAATAACAAGCATCCCTTGGCGTGTGTGCTAATGAAAGAATGCCTCTTTGGCTGAACATTACATTGTAATCAAGCTCATTAGATAAGCGCTCAAATAGGGTGAGTGACTTGTCGTGAAGAAGGGTCTTGGCGTCGCTCAGAAAATCGGACCGCACGATGGTTGAGCTGCTTCTTCTTCCGTCGTTACCAATACTGTCTTTTTGCAAAACTGCTATTTTTGAATAGCCATGCTCTTTAGCTAAATAATATGCTGTGGCAAGTCCATGACTTTCTCCACCAATAATCAGGACGTCGTAGGCATCCTTTGGCGAAGGGCTCCTCCATTGGCGTGACCATTGAGGGCTATAGTTCATCGAGTTTCTTGCTAGAGAAACAATGGACAAGCGCATGGGCCGACATCCCCGGTTCGATCATCAAAGGTAAGTATTTCTATTAATCAACATACGAGCTTGACGACTATGGAAACGCACAATCTGAGCGAAATCAACCTAGACTTCATGTCTTGTTAATCAACATCGAAGCGCGACAAGCTGCACCGTGCTTACGCCATTGCAGTTTTGATCTAATTTTAATTAGCTTCAATATTTATTGGCGTATTTTTACTTGGCCTAATTATTTTTATTGCATTAAGTGGTGTCGATCTCGTGATTATTGGGATATGATAGAATTTTGGAATTGGCGCACATTGCTAATCGGAGAATGCAAAATTATGGAATTATAACAATGTAAGGCCGATATTATATTTAGTTCAGTACATATAGGATTATATCTAAAACTGTATCCGAACGGTTTTGAATATCGATTATTTCTATTCTTCAATATTATTTTGATTATTTGCCATCTTCATTCGGTTTGAGAGATCAATTGCTATATCATCTCGCATGTTGAATGGTTCTAAAGTTTGATTGATGGACTTGCTCGAAATTTGGGCGGAGGACGCTCGTTTTTGACACAATTCGCGACAGATTTCGAAACTAAATGTCTTAATCACGTTAAATAGTTTAAAATTGATTGCAAATTATTGTGTCTTCTGCATCGAATTGTTTCTTATTTTCCATGTATTTTCATAGTTTTAGGGCGTTTATCACTGTCTCTTTCGCCTTATAATTGTAACAATAATGTGAAATTCCAAAAGAGGTGCAAATCTATTCTTCCCGATTTGAATTTGTTGATGTACTCTTTTCTCGTTGGTTTTTCTGAAATGTTTGGCCAAACGCTCAATGGGGATTGAGCAGGGCAAGCGAGAAGGATGACTACCCCATGGAGTATATGAGGTACCCAGGGATAAGACGCATAAGGCAAGAGGAAATTTCGAAATGGCAACCGGAACTGTTAAGTGGTTCAACCCAACCAAAGGCTATGGCTTCATCGAGCCGGCAGAAGGTGGAAAGGATGCTTTTGTGCACATTTCTGCGGTTGAACGTTCCGGCCTAACAACCCTTACAGAAGGTCAGAAGGTTGAATATGAAATGGTTGAAGGTCGCAACGGCAAAGAAAATGCCGATAGTCTGAAAGTTATCGGATAACGCGATCTAACAATCCATTGAAGGCTTAAAGATTTTGATTGAAACCCTGGTGCGTGCATCGGGGTTTTTTGGTTTGTTTTATCCTTTTGATGGAGAGTTACTTTTCATAGCCTCCAGCAAATCGGGCGTCTTTTGATATATGAAATCAGATGGGCCTCCATCGAACCAACTAGATTAGTCCAATGGAAGGCTCCTTTGCACATCTCTTAGCTGAGGTAACGTTCAGCAAGTCTGGCCCACATTGCCGCGCCAGTTGTCAGGCTGTTGTCATTAAAATCAAACGCGGGATTATGCAGCATTGCTGAATCTTCTCCGTTGCCGAGGCGGATAAAGCAACCAGCCTTGTGTTCCTGATAGTGAGAGAAATCTTCACTGCCCGGAATAAGGTGGCATTGCTGCACCTGCCCTTCACCGATCATCTCCTCTACGATCTTTTTGGCAAACGCAGTTTCGGCAGGCGCATTGTCTACGACAGGGTGTCCTGAATCAAATTCGATTGTCGGCGTTGCGCCCCAAGTCGCACATTGGGTCTCGACAACGGTCTTGATACGTGCCTTGAGCAATTCACGAACTTCTGCTGAAAAAGACCTTACGCTCAATTCCATGCTTGCAGACTGAGCAATCACGTTCGCAGCGGTGCCGCCGTTGATGGTGCCGACCGTTACAACTGCGGTCTGGGTGGAGTCCACGCTGCGAGATACGATCGTCTGCAGCGCCATCACGATGGAAGATGCACAGACAATCGGATCGATGCAAAGATGTGGGCGAGAAGCATGTCCGCCTTTGCCCTTGATGGTAATGAAGACAGTATCTGAAGCGGCCATCAATGGACCTTCGCGCATCAAGATTGTGCCTGCAGGGGCTCCGGGATGGTTATGAAGCCCGAAGATAGCATCGCAAGGGAACCGTTCAAACAGTCCATCATCCAGCATGGCCTGAGCGCCGCTTGCTTTTGATGACTCTTCTGACGGTTGAAAGACCAGATTGAGTATGCCTGAAAAATTGCGCGTTTCGGCTAGATATTTTGCAGCGCCGAGTAGCATTGTCGTATGCCCGTCATGACCGCAGGCATGCATTACGCCTGGAATGGTGCTGGCATATGGCAATCCTGTTTCTTCATGGATAGGCAGAGCATCCATGTCGGCACGAATGGCGATGGATCGATTGCCATCTCCTACCCGAAGTTTGCCAACGACGCCATGGCCGCCAATATTTGTTGTAACGTCGTATCCCCATTCTTCAAGCTTTCTGGCGACAAGCTCTGCAGTATTCTTCTCCTCACCAGAGAGTTCTGGATGAGAATGGAGATGATGGCGGATAGAAACCAACTCGTCCTTCATAGGTTCGAAGTCGGAAATTTCGACAAGTTTATTCATTGGATCAAGGTGCTTTAGCACCCTCCTAAAAATCATTTCCGATAAACGGAATGCAAACTAGATAAAGCGCGACAAGAATGCCTGTGTGCGTGCATGCTGAGGTTTCACAAGTACATCCTCAGGACTGCCCTGCTCGATGACATGACCTCCGTCCATGAAGACCACCCGGTCTGCAGCTTCGCGAGCAAAACCAATCTCATGGGTCACCACGATCATCGTCAGACCCTGAGATGCCAAGTCGCGCATGGTAGCGAGCACTTCACCAACCAGTTCAGGATCGAGAGCCGATGTAGGTTCATCAAATAGAAGAATTTTCGGTTTGATGGCCAATGCACGGGCAATGGCTACTCTCTGCTGTTGACCTCCTGAAAGCTGACCTGGATAGGCGTTCAGTTTTTCAGAAAGGCCGACTTTGGCTATCAGTTCCTTCGCAGTTTCTATCGCTTCAGCCTTGTATATTCGATGAACCCCGACAGGTGCCTCAATGACGTTCTGCAAAACGGTCATGTGTGGGAACAGGTTGAAGCTTTGGAACACCATGCCCATCTTGCCTCTTTGCCTTGCAATGGCTGCATGGGACAAGGTGACAAGTTTTCCGTTTTTGATTTGATAACCGATCTGTTCGCCGTCAACTTCGATAAAGCCTTTATCGATATGTTCAAGGCGGTTGATGCATCTTAGAAAGGTCGATTTCCCCGAACCTGAGGGGCCGAGAATTGCGACCACTTCGGACGGAGCCACATCAAGATCGATACCTTTGAGCACTTCATTGTTGCCGAAGGATTTGTGAAGATTGCGAGCTCGCAATATTGGTTTCGTCATTTCGAGCCCTCCTCCGTCTTCTCGCTGCTGGCTGATGTATCAACTGCGGCATGCATTGAATCACCGCGCGCATAATAATGCTCGATATGGGCCTGAATGTAGCTCAGAATTGAGGTAATAAGCAGATACCAGAGAACAGCTACCATCAATAGCGGAATGACTTCAAATGTACGGTTATAGATAGACTGTACAGAATAAAGAAGATCCGCCATGGCGATCACAGACACCAGTGATGTTGCCTTGATCATGTTGATGAATTGGTTGCCTGTTGGCGGAACAATCGTCTTCATCGCCTGTGGAATGATGATGCGCCAAAGAGCACGCATCGGTTTCATGCCGAATGCTTCAGCTGTTTCTCTCTGCCCTCGAGGCACAGAGAGCAATCCACCGCGAATGATTTCCGCCATATATGCGGCTTCGTTTAGAGCAAGGCCAATAATCGCGGCCGTGATTGGCGTGATCAAATCATTGGCATCCCACTGAACTAGTGTAGGGCCAAACGGAATTTTCAGAGCAATTTTGGGGAACAGAAAAGACAGGTTGTACCAGATAATCAACTGAACCAGCAGAGGCGTGCCACGGAAGACCCAGACATAGGCATTCGAGAGATATCGAGCCAGAGGATCTTTAGACATGCGACCGATGGCGATCGGCAGACCGAGAACGACACCAATCAACATGCTGACAACGGAGAGCCACAGCGTGACCCAAAGACCTTGCATCACGGTGTCGTTGAAGAAATATTGTCCAACCGTTGGCCACGCAAAATTCTTGTTGGTGGCAACAGTCAATGCAAAATCAGCGCCAAACAAAAGCACGACCACCCAGAGGATGATCTTGCTTTTTGGCAAAGGAAGATGCGCCCCAGCAACATCGCGCAGGGAGTCTTCCGGACTATCTTGCATTTTCGGCAAGGGCGCAGACTTCATATTTACAGAGCCTCACCACGGTTCATGCCGACTTCGTCGATCATGTTGTTTTCAAGACCCCATTTTTTCATGATTTCCTGATAAGTCCCATTGTCTTTGAGGATCTTGATTGCTTCCTCAAGAACAGGCCCCAAAGGAGACCCTTTTGGAACAACCGCGCCCTGGAAAAGACGTGGGAAACCGTTGGATTTGCCAACACCAGCAAGCTCAAGCTGACCTTCAGAAGTCTGCACGAAGTAGGTCAGAGGAGCTTGTGAGGAGAAGAATGCGTCTGCGCGGTCTGCACGAACCGCCATGATAGATGTTGGCTGGTCGGTGAAGGATTTGACGTCGATTGCTTCTTTGCCTTCTTCCTCGCATTTTTTGGATTGTGCGATGATGACGCGCTCAGCGGACCCGCCGGACATTACAGCAACACGTTTGCCACAGACTGTAGCAAGATCGTCAATTTTCTGCGGGTTGCCTTTCTGAACGGCAAACACGACGAACTCGTTTACCCAATCAACAAAGTCGTTGTTGGCGCGACGTTTCGGGAAGTCTCCGATTGGGCCCATGGCAAACTGATAGCGGTCAGCTGCAATGCCGCTGAGGACAGCTGAGAGACCGGCAACCGATGCATGAGAAATTTCTACGCCCAGGATTTCGCCTACAGCATGAGACAGATCGGCGGTCGCGCCAGTGAGTTTGGTGCCTTCGACAAATTCATACGGAGGGAAAGAGCCATTGTTGACAGCCACCATTTTACCAGCTTCCTGAATGGCGGCAGGTAATTTTGCGTGAAGGTCATTGTTCATTGTCTGGGCTGCTTGCGCAGAAAATGGCAGAAGACCGGCAAGAAGTGTCAAGCTGAGAAGGGATGCTTTTTTCATAAAGTAGTTCCTCTAGTGGGTGATTGATTTTTTTTGATTTTATTTGGAGGGGAATACTTCATCGATTTTGATATGACGGCCAAGAATTGCCTGGTCATACATTTCATCGATAAAGTCACATATCATTTTCTGGTTTGCTTCTATGCCGCTGTCGCCCCAGCCTGATGGCAGAAGATTGGCTGTTTCGATTAAATCGGACATGAAGAATGGTGTAGTGTCGGCATAACGGATGCGCTTTTGCATCCAGACTTCGCGGGATTTATCCAGCAGGTCACTCAGTTCCTGTGCGGCCCATGGGTTTTCTTCCAGTAGCGCGGTGCTCATAGTCAGAATATGAATGCCCGGCACATACCCAACCGTGTTGAAATAGTCTGCCTGGCTTCCAGACAGGTCTGACAACAAATGGCGGAATTTGGAGTCTTTTTCAAAGAAGCCTTTCGGCATGAACGGAGTGAAAACGGCATCTAGCCAGCCACGCTCAAGAGCGTCCATCATCGGCTCTTCTTCAGGCATCGCTTCAATGACACCCGGACGGCCGAAACCATCAAGACGATCCTGAATTGGATGGGCTTGTGTCAATCGACCTGCATACCATTTTGCATCATCGGTATTGATCCCTTTGGATCGCAGGATCAGGCGTGTCCAAACATTCCCGGAATCTCGCCAGCCGGTCACACCAATACGCTTGCCGCGGAGGCTGTCGATGGTGGTCAGTGGGCTATCCTTGCGGGTAATGATGCACTGATGTCTAAATCCGCGCATAAGAAACTGGGGAACTGCGGTATTCTTGTGATTTCCTGCTTCAACTGCCGAAAGATGTCGGCTGAAGGAGGTTTCAAACGCATTATAAGGCGTCTCGTCACTCAAACTGTCGGGTAATGATTGCAGCCGCTCAAGTTTGACTTCCAGTCGTGGAGAGGAAATCTCTCCGAGAGCCAAAGGGGTCATATAGTCCCAATCTCTCGCTGCAAGCCTAATTTCAAGAGTCATTGGAAGTCCTTTCCTTATCACTTCGTATAAGGATTAGGGCTTCAAATTTCGTTCATCAAATGTTATTTTGCTACTAAACATTAAAAAGAATGTTCTAATGCAAAAAATTGATTGCGCCACTTTGGCCCTCCATTTGAAAGACCACAGCGCTAGCGGGATCGCACGTGACACTGCAACTTTGGTGAGAAAAGGTGTCCTGCCCGTCGGCGCAAGGCTGCCTTCCTTGCGGGATCTGGCCTATGAACTCAAGATCAGCCCCAGCACTCTTTCTCAGGCATGGAAAGAATTGCGACGGCTTCGCGTCTTAACCGGAAGAGGCCGAAACGGCACCTATGTTACGGGCTCCAGCTTTGCTCCAAGGCCATCGCGCGTGTCGGTGCAAGGTCATTTTGAACGTATTGCGCTGAATTTGTCTGTTGCGGTTCCCGACAACGCGCTTCTTCCACCTCTTGGCAAGGCTCTGGAGTATGGCACTCAAGCTGAAGGGCTGAACAGCTACGAGCGTGTTCGGATTCTGCCGGAACTCGAAAAGGTTCTGCGTCCACATTGGCCCAACCATGACGCCTCCATGCTGGCGACAAATGGCGGCTATAACGCTTTATATAATGCGTTCCATGCGTTGGTGCCGCCCGGATCAGTTGTTGCTGTAGAGGCTCCTGTTCCGATGCGCATTCTGGATATTCTGGAAGACATGCGGGTTGCAATCTATCTGGTCGAAAGTGATCTATTGGGCCCTATTCCGCAATCGCTTCATGAAATTCTCGAAGAGAAGCCAAACGCCTTCATATATCAACCTCGCATCAGCGCAGTGACCGGGCAATTCCTTCATAAAGACCGGTTGACAGAACTCGGCGAGTTGTTGGCAAAGAGCGATGCCCTGATCATTGAGGATGATGGGTTGGGCGACATTTCTTTTGCACCACATCAATCGCTGGGTGATCAATTTCCGGACCGAACCATTCACATCCGATCCTTCTCCAAAGCCTATGGTCCGGACTTGAGAATGGCCGTTCTTTCTGGTCCGGAAGCGCTGGTGGAACAGATCCAGTCTTATCGGGCCTTCAGTGCCGCGTGGACCAGTCGCATATTGCAGGCGGCGGTCTCCTGGCTCTTGCAGGATGCTGAAACGCAATTTCTAGTTAATAGAGCGACACAAATTTATCGGGACCGCCGTAATTTGCTGGCTCGGAAGCTGACTTCGCACGGTATCGAGGTTCCAGATGGCGCAGGTTTATGTCTGTACGCTCCCGTACATTCAGAGACCTTTTCCATGATCACTCTGGCCGCTCATGATATCGCAGCAGTTCCAGGGTCTCGCTTTGCCATGGGGGAAACCGGACATATCCGATTGGGAACCGGAAGGCTTCATTCCCATGAGATAGAGCGTCTTGCTCATGTGTTTCAGCTTTCAGCCAGTGAACCATTTATTCTTGGTCCGGATTGAGAGTCTTTACGGAATTCGTTGCCAGACGACGCAATATATTGCTCGTTACTGTGGTGGACACCAAAAAGCTGTCGCTGTGCATAGCTGTTGCAGATAATACGCGAAATCACGTAAGTGCATCATATTTCGAAACAATTTGGCTTTAAATTTCAGGACATGTCGTGATTGTACGGACTGTAATTTGTACCGATTCACGTTAAGTGCTGATTGTTCGGCAATATGTCGAAAATCAATGAAATTTCAGCATATTGTTTCGATCCAAAAGTGTGGAGAGTCAATTTGCTGAAGCTTTCAAAAGGAGCACTTTATAGAATTGCCCTCCCAATCTGGGATTTTATCTTTTTGAAAGTGTTTGAGTTTTGAGCCAATTTATAGTGGTGGACGAAAATGAAAAGAATAATTGCCTTAAGCCTAGTTGCTATTTGTGCTTCATTCCAGAGTGAAGCGAGTGACAATAATGTCAATCATGCTGCGCTTTCCGTCGATAGATCGAACGGTTACTATTACGGCTGGTCATATAATTATCCAACACGCGAAGAAGCTGCTGACAAGGCTAAATTGGAATGTGAAAATGCTGGCGGAGATAATTGTGCCGTCGTGCTTGAGTTTTCAGGTGGGGGATATGGCTACTATTACACGGTGTCTGCAGAAGATGGTACCGCCTATGGATGGGCGGCTTACAAAGATCGGGAAAGCGCCCAGTCTAGAGCATTGAACGAGTGTCAAACGCGAGCAAACGGCAAAGCCTGTTCAAACTTTGTATGGGCGTCGAACTCTGATAGTGACGATGACTTTGAATTGTTGTCAAACGCATCGCGCGGACTTTGTTACGGCATCGTCTATAAAAATTGTGATACCAACACATCCAAGAGTTTTCGGAAGCAGCATAATCTTCCCAGTGGCGTGAGAATTTGGACCCGACCTTTTACGTTTGAAGCTCCGATTTGTTATGACACATCATTCAATGTGGATCATGGCGAGCTCAAAGAAGGCGGATCCAGGTCACTGAAAAGTCGTCCAGAAGTCGTTTCAGCTGTTATCGCTCTTGATAGTGAACTCGGCAATATCATGGAACGAGACGCACCCCGTATCTGTGATGACATGTGGGATACAATCATGCGGTCATGGGTCTCACTGGATGATATGCGCAAATACCTGGATGCCGAGAACGATCATGATCTGACACCGGGTTATGGATCCGCGAGAATTTACAAGGATGTTACGGTGCCATTTGCCACAGGTTATATCGACTACGAAATGAAGAAGGGTTTGAACTGGAACTAAGCCAGCTTGAGGTCAATGTGCCAGACTAAATGATTTGACCACCGGGCCACATTTCCCGGTGGTCTTGCTAATGGTTCAACTGCTCAATGACAGCAAGAAGCTTGAGGGACTTCTATTCCTCTTTCATATCCGTCTCAAATGCATCAGTATCGAGCCAAACAACTCAAGATTCGGAATATGAATTTGCTCGAAGAAATGTCCATTCCATCGCTGATCGCCAATGAAATTGGTTGTCAAGCTAAACAGGTCATCGCAGCTGTCGAACTCATAGACAATGGAGACACCATTCCATTCATCGCCCGCTACAGAAAAGAAGTAACCGGCGGGCTTGATGATATTCAGCTGCGCAAGCTTGATGAGCGTCTCATTTATTTGCGTGATTTTTCAAAACGGCGCGAAACGGTTAGAAGCGCCATCGAAGCGCAAGGCAAACTCACGGATGATATTCTTGCGCGGCTTGGCAAGGCAACGACGAAGGCTGAGCTTGAAGACATCCACGCGTCATTCCGTGTAAAGCTGAAAACAAGAGCTCAAAAGGCGATTGATAACGGCTTGCAGCCATTGGCGGACGCGATCATGACGGAGCCCCACAGCGCACCCGAAGAGCTGGCGGTCCCCTTCGTTGGAGAGAAGGTCGCCAGTGTCAAGGACGCGTTGGATGGTGTTCGAGACATCCTTTCCGAGCAGTTTTCTCATCATCCAGATACAGCTGCAAAAATTCGGCCTGTAGCAAAGAAATCAGCTCGGCTGAAGGCCAAAGTCGTGGCCGGCAAGGAAGAGGAAGGCAACAAGTTTGCCGACTATTTCGATCATTCTGAAAACTGGGCCAAGGCACCAAGTCATCGCATTCTGGCAATGCTCCGCGGGCAAGATGCCGAAGTTCTATCAATTGATATCGAATTTGATGACGATGCCATCGCCTACTCCAAGTCCGCAATTGCCAATGACAACAAGGTCCCACAAGGCAACGCTTTTCTCGACAAGGTAATCGACTGGACGTGGAAAATTAAATTCACCACTCGGCTCATTTCGGAAATGACGTCCGAGATGCGCGAGCGAGCTGAAAAAGAAGCGATTGATGTATTTGTTACCAATCTCAAAGCTCTACTGATGGCCGCGCCAGCCGGAATGAAGGCTACCATGGGGCTTGATCCCGGCATCCGCACTGGCGTGAAGGTTGCTGTAGTTGATGCTACCGGCAAACTCTTGGCCACCAGCACCGTTTACCCCTATGCGCCGCGCAATGACAAACAGGGAACATTGGCCGAGTTGGGCGCGCTTGTCAGGAAATTCGGTGTTGAGCTGATCGCGATTGGTAACGGCACGGCATCGCGCGAAACCGACGCGTTGGTTGGTGAATTGCTTTGCGCCATTGAAGGCAATAAACCGACAAAGGTAGTCGTTAGCGAAGCCGGAGCGTCGGTCTATTCCGCATCCGAATTTGCATCTCGAGAGTTCCCTGAACTTGATGTTTCCTTGCGCGGCGCGGTTTCCATTGCACGACGGTTGCAGGATCCGCTTGCCGAGCTTGTAAAAATCGATCCCAAAGCCATTGGTGTCGGACAGTATCAGCATGATGTTGACCAGACACGTTTGGCTCGCGCCTTGGCTGGCGCCGTTGAAGACGTCGTGAATGCTGTTGGCGTAGACGTAAATACCGCCTCTCCTGCTCTATTGTCTTACGTTGCCGGTGTCGGTCCTTCACTGGCTGACTCTATTGTCAGCTACCGCGACACCAACGGCATCTTTACCAAGCGGACCGAATTGAAGTCTGTACCACGTCTAGGCGATCGTACATTTTCGCAATGTGCAGGCTTTTTGCGCGTGATCGGCGGATCTGAACCTCTCGATGCATCGGCAGTTCATCCGGAGGCTTACAAGGTTGCTCGAAAAATTGTGTCCGACTGTGGGCGCGATCTACGAGACATCATGGGTGACACCAATAGTCTTAAAGCCGTCGATCCTGAAAAATTCGTTACTGCAGAGTTCGGTATTCCGACCATCAAGGACATTATTGAAGAGTTACGCAAGCCTGGGCGCGATCCTCGGCCGCAGTTCAAAACAGCAACCTTTATGGAAGGTGTGCATGAGATTACGGATCTTCAGCCGGGTATGCGTCTTGAAGGAACCGTGACAAACGTTGCCGCCTTTGGCGCGTTCGTTGATATTGGCGTCCATCAGGATGGTCTGGTGCATATTTCGCAATTGTCCGACAGCTACGTTTCGGACCCTTCGAAAGTCGTCAAGGCAGGACAGATCGTCAAGGTCGTGGTCACATCCGTTGATGTTCGGGCAAAACGCATCAGCCTTTCCATGAAGTCGGCACCGGAAATTGGCGAACCCACCAGAGGTAAAAAGCCCCCCGTCAAACGACGCGACGCAATACCTACAAAACCGCAAGGAAAAAGCGAAGGTATGGGGCAGCTGGGTGAGGCTTTGGCCAAGGCGTTTCGTAAATAGCTGAATGCGTTTTCTGCAAACAAGCTCTGAATATGGGATGGGCTTAACGCCCATCCTATTTTTTTGAACGCTCTATCCAATTTTCCCTAATCATCTCGTTTCAATATTCGACCTGCTCCGCCCCATAGCACAATAACCAATCGTGCTTTTAAGCAGATTTGGTATCAAAATTTTATCAGAAGGCACTTCTTCAGCAGATGCGTCAGACATCGAAGTCTAATCCAGCACTATTCTATTTAAACTCTAAATCGTTGAAATTTAATCTTTTCTAGATTTATTATGCATAATTGTAACGCCTAAATTTTCATCATCTCTTTGATTGCATGCCTCACAATTCAGCTATGCAATATTGTCTGATGTAAAAATGGAAGCTCCAATATATATTCATAGTCAAGAAAGCGATGAGCTTCTTAAAGAAAAGATTTAAGACGATGCTTTCGAAATGCAGTTGAATTTAATAGCCACCTAACAACAAAGGAATGACACCGATGATCAATACTGTTGTTGCAAACTATCGTCAGTGGCGCACCTACCGTGAAACTGTTGATGAACTGAGCCGCCTTAGCAATCGCGACCTGAGCGATCTTGGCATTTCGCGCGGTGATATCAGCGACATTGCACGTGAAGCTGCTGTAAAATAAAAAAGTCTTTCGCTGACAGAAATTGTTCAAGCGAAAGCCACGAGTTTCAAGGAATTCAGGCTTTTCCTCCTCCCAAAGCCTGGTGGATCCAAAACTACCTCCTCCCAGTTTTGGATTATTTAAAGAAGCCCTCCGGATCTCCTCCCCCGGAGGGCTTTTGTTATTTAAAGAAACTTCCAGAATTTTTGACCTATTCTCCAATTGCCAACATTGCCGTCGTGATTGTGTGGATGATCCCTTCTGCTATCATGCTTCCCCCGCCTTTTCGGTAACATCGCGGATGGCGCCGGGTTTTTTTCCTGCTCGCCTACGTTCAGATTGCTAGGGAATTGGAATAGAGATTTGGTCTTGCGCCCTGCGATTCAGTTGCATTCTGGTGTTTAAAATGCCAATTTTCGCCAATTCTTTGAAGTACGTATAAATACCTGATGTGTCGTGGTTTTTCCACCAAAGTTTCTCACTATTTGGACACCAATCCTACTATTTGACTTTTATTTGGCATGCTCCTAACAGTTTTTTTGGGAGATTTTTTAGCAATGCTGAACAAAATAGTCGAACCGTCTGACAAGCCGGTCTCCTTAAAGGGAACACAGACATTGGCGCGCGGATTGGAGATATTGCAGATCGTTGCATCCGAGGTTAAGGATGCCGGAGCGATAGCAAGTGCTGTTGGAATTCCACGCAGCACGGCACATCGTATGCTATCCAGTCTTGTTCAGCTTGGTTATCTCTATCATCTGCCGAACCATGGTTATCAACTCGGCCCAGAGTTGGTCTATCTTGGGCACAAGGCGATAGAGCAACAACCGCTTGCCTACCTTGCAGAGCCCCATTTGAAGGCCCTTGCCGATCGAACCCATGATACCATTCACCTCGGCGTGCCCGAAGGTATTGATGTCTTTTATCTGTCCAAGGTCAACGGCACGCAAGGTGGGCTCGAAATGCGGTCCAAGGTTGGTCAACGCATGCCGATGGCTTTTACCGGGCTCGGAAAAGCTCTGTTGATCGGCCTGCCGGAAAATCTTTGGCACGACTATTATGACCGTGGTTGCGCCATTCAAGCAGCTCATCCTGAACGCGTTGCGCCTCGTCCATGGCCCGTTTTTAAGGATGACCTTTCGCGCTCAAAAGAGACCGGCTTTGCCGTCGATATGGAAGAGAACGAGATCGGAATCCGCTGCGTTGCCGCGCCCATTTTCGATATCTCAGGCCAACTTGTTGCTTCCATAAGCGTCGCAAGCGCTGTCCCCTTTATGTCGCTCGAACGCATGGCCGAGCTTGCTCCAATCGTTATTGAAACCTCCGCAGCAATATCTCACGATTTGGGGAGGCGTAATGTTGACTGAAGCAGCATGCAGCCCTTTCCATTCACTCAGCAAATTTATGAATAGAGGTTGATGAAAAGATATGTCCAACTCTCTTTTGAAACGTTTTGAAGGCGCCTTTGAAAGTTTGCCCCTGATCGCCATTTTGCGTGGTATTGATCCTGATGAGGCACTGCCGCTGACGAAAATCCTTTATGATAGCGGTTTTCGGCTTATTGAAATTCCACTCAATTCGCCAGATCCGTTTGTCAGCATTGAAAAGGTCCGTAAGGCGTTGCCAATGGATGCGTTGGTTGGTGCTGGCACGGTTACATCTGTTGCCGATGTTGATCGATTGGCCGATATTGGCGCAGACCTCGTCGTCATGCCGCATTCAGACGCTGAAGTGATCAAGGCTGCTCGTGCAGCGGACATGATCTGTACGCCGGGCATTGCCACACCGACGGAAGCATTTGCAGCGCTGGCCGCAGGCGCCAATGCACTTAAATGCTTTCCCGCCGAATTGATTGTTCCCGCAGTCGTAAAGGCGATCGGGACAGTTCTACCCAAAAACACAAAATTGTTGCCTGTTGGCGGAATCCGCCCTGACAACATGCACGAATTTCTCGCGTCCGGTGCCGCAGGTTTCGGACTGGGAAGCGCGCTCTACAAGCCAGGTCTAGATGCGACCGAACTTGCTGAGCGGGCAAATAGCTTCGTTACAGCAATCAGAAATGAACGGAAGACCCTGTAACGAGGATCCAATTTGAGCTTAGCGAATGACCGCGAAGGCTTGGAACCATGACAGTAAATAATTCGAGTTTACTCGGGAGGTAATAGTATGAATCGTCGTACACTCATGCTCGGCACTTTGATGGCCGCAGCAATCGGCTTTGTTGGCGTTCAAGCAGAAGCCGCAAGCTTTCCTAAAAAGGGCATCGAACTGATTGTTCCTTATTCCGCAGGTGGTGGCACCGATTTGGTTGCCCGTGCATTTGCTGATGCAGCCAACAAACACCTGGCTAAATCCATCGGCGTTGTAAACCGCACTGGTGGCGGTGGCGCGGTTGGCCTTACCGCAATCGCCAAGGCTCGTCCGAATGGTTACACAGTTGGCATGGGTACAGCTGAAATCACCATGTTGCCTCATATGGGACTTGCCAGCTTCAAAGCTGACGAATTCAAGGCTGTAGCACAGCTCAACGCTGACCCAAGTGCAATTACCGTGCGCGCTGATGCTCCATGGAACACTGTTGAAGAATTCCTTGCTTACGCTAAAGAACATCCGGGCGAAGTTCGCGTTGGTAACTCTGGCACCGGCGCTATCTGGCACCTGGCTGCAGAAGCTCTTTCCAAGGAAACCGGTGTTAAATTCAACAACGTTCCATTCGAAGGCGCAAACCCGGCTGTAACCTCTCTTCTGGGTGGTCACATCGAAGCTGTATCCGTTAGCCCTGCTGAAGTTTCCAACTTCGTTAAAGCAGGCACCCTCAAGATGCTGGGTGTCATGGCTGACGAACGCGTAAAGGCTTTCCCTGACGTTCCTACCCTGAAGGAAGGCGGCATTGACCTTTCCATCGGTACATGGCGCGGTATCGTTGTTCCGAACAAAGTTCCGGAAGACGCAATGAAAGTGATCAGCGAAGTCACAAAACAGGCTGCTGATGATCCTGCATTCCAGGAACAGCTGGCCAAGATGAACCTGAACTTCTTCTATATGGACGGCGACGCATTCCAGAAGAAGATCGCTCATGACGATGTTTACTACAAACAACTCATGACTGACCTTGGTTTGGCAAAATAGGGGTTCGCTCCTGACTTAATCTGTTCCGGTGGCATTCTCCTCAGTTTGCCGCCGGACTCATTGGAGATCTTATCATGAGCGCTTCAGCAACCAGCCAGAACGAAGGCAATGCCTTGGCAAGAGGAGATCAGGTCGGAACGCTTTGCTTTCTTGCTTTGGTTATCATTATCGCCATCTGCTCTGTCTTTCTGACTTTCAGCTTCCCCAAGACCCCTCTTCCGACGGATATCGGCCCTGCCCGCTTTCCAAATATCTTTGCTTTCTGTCTTATTGTGCTTTGCGCAATTCAATTTGTCGTCACGCTGAAATCACCGCTGATTTCAGAAAATGCTGACGATGCAGAAGAAGCCAGCAAGCCGAACTATTGGCGCGTTGCGATTGGCGTAGCTGCCACCATCCTGTGCATCTATGCCATGGGTTATCTGGGCTTTGAGATCTGTTCGATTGTCTATCTATTTGGCCTTATGAGGCTGATGGGGCGCCGCCAGTATCTTTGGAATGGAATTTTCGCAATTCTGTTGTCGGCATCCATCTATCTGATTTTTTCCTACGGGCTCAGTGTACCGCTTCCCGAAATAACCCTGTTCGACATGTAACGCACGGCAGAAGGAGACTTTCAAATTGCTCGACTATTCCATGCTTTTGCAGGGCGTTACCAATCTGGCGACTGATCCGATTGCTCTGCTTTTCGCCGTGCTGGGTGTATTACTCGGCATCTTTATCGGCGCTATGCCCGGCTTGACCGCAACCATGGGCGTGGCCATTCTGCTACCCTTCACATTCGGCATGGACCCCATTTCGGGGCTGCTGATGATTTGTGGCGTATTCTTTGGCGGCGTTTATGCGGGTTCGGTCACCGCGATCTTGCTGAAGATTCCAGGCACTCCCGCGGCGGCCGCGACAGCGCTTGACGGATATGAACTTACCAAACAGGGAAAGGCGTCTATCGCTCTGGGCACGGCCACAATGTCCTCCTTCCTGGGAGGTACGGGTAGTATTCTGGTGTTGATCTTTATGGCACCAATTCTTGCTAGCTTTGCCCTTAAGTTTTCCGCTTCAGAAAGTTTTGCTCTGGCCTGTTTCGGTCTATCCATCATTTCTTCTATTGCAGGTCGTCATCCCATCAAGGGGTTGATTGCCGGCTTTATGGGGTTGCTGCTTGCGATGGTTGGGCTTGATCCGATGGGGGGCTTCCCTCGCTTTACTTTCGGCTTTAGCGAACTTTATGAGGTCCCATTCATCGCCGTGATGATCGGGTTGTTCGCAGCGGCTGAAGCTTTCAAGGCAATGGAGAATCCCGAGTTCCGTGAAACTGCGGCCTCTGCTCTTGGTCGGCTGCTGCCGCCATGGGCGCAGTTCCGTAAAATTCTGCCAACCATCGGGCGCTCAACCGTATTGGGTGTGTTAATGGGCATGATTCCTGGTGCTGGTGCCGACGTAGCCGCTTTCGTTGCCTATAGCGAAGCAAAACGCTTCAGCAAAACACCGGAAAAATTCGGCAAAGGCGAGCTTTCAGGGGTTGCTGCCTGTGAGTCTGGTGCCAACGGATGTACTGGCGGCGCGCTGCTGACCATGTTGACGTTGGGTATTCCTGGTGACGCGGTTACTGCCATCATGCTCGGCGCGTTGACCTTGCAAGGGTTGCAACCTGGTCCGTTGCTGTTCCAACAGCATTCCGACATGGTGTTCACGCTATTTATCGGCATGATCTTCTGCTATATCTGCATGCTGATTTTCGGTTTGTTGTCCTTGCGGGTGATCTCCAAGGTACTGAAGGTTCCAAATGCGATCCTGACGCCAGCTATCCTCATCCTTTGCATTGTTGGTACCTATGCTCTCAACAACTCGCTGTTTGATGTTGGCATCATGCTGACGGCTGGTGTCGTCGGCTACTTCATGCAGAAATGGGAATTCCCGGCATCTCCAGTCGTCTTGGCTCTGATTATGGGCCCAATGGCTGAAGCCAATTTCCGCAGGGCACTTTCTTTGTCTGGCGGCAGCTACGATTTCATCTATACGCGCCCTATCACTGTGGTGCTGTTGCTCGCTGCCATTATCACCCTGTTCCTGCCGTTGGTGCGCTTTTTGATTGGCAAATTCAAAGGTGCCAAGTCATCTGACGCTACGGCCGCCTAAGGGGCTTTGATAAATTAAATAGATGGGGCTTCTGTATTTCAGGAGCCCCATTTTTGATTCAGCGAGCAGAGAAACACACTGACCGGCTGGCTAATATTTAGGGATTGACCTTCCCCTAGGTGGACGCTTTACAGTCTCTCTAAAATGTGACTCTGGCATCAATGTTTTTATGGCAAGATGGCAGGAAACATCAAATGAAGAGATTTTTATGGCGCTGCTTGCTTCAAAATCGGGGTTGATCGGAAGAATGCTCGTTATTGTGAGCGTGATCGGTCTCCTATTTGCTGGCGCAAGTGTCGCACCCGTATCCGGTTTTAATATCGTTAGCCAATCAGTTCTGGATCATCAACAGGCAACCAAGACCACGCCCCACTGTGAAGCAAAACCATGCTCGGATTGTGCTGTTGCACCTGACACCACCGAACATCATTGTGGCGCGAAGATATTTGCATTGTCCAGTGTGCTAGCGATTTGGTCGACGCCTGACAATTATACGGTCGCCGCTTATATCCGCAGCTATATAATCACACACTCTTTCTCGCCAGATCCTCCGCCTCCCCGCTTTGCCTGAGTGAATTTGCAACCTTAAATTCTCTCAATCAAAGGTAAATCCTTATGAACAAGACAATTGTCGCAGCGGTTCTCTTTTCTGTCGGGTCCTCGCTCTGCAAAGTCCCAATTGCCATGGCGCATGAAGGAGCATCCGGTATCGTAGAGCAGCGCATGCATTCCATGAAGGAAATCGGCAAGGCTATTCGTATGCTCAAGGGCAACATTAAGAGTGAAAAAGACTATGATGCCGTAGTCGTGCGCAAGCAGGCACGTACCATTAAGCTCATTGCTGGAAAATCCATGACCGATCAGTTCCCAACGGGGTCTCTTCAGGAGCCAACCCACGCGAAAGCGGAAATTTGGACAAACTGGGAGCGATTTAGTGAATTGGCGAACCGGCTGAAAATGTTGGCAAGAAGGCTGGAAGTTTCTGCAGATCGAGGCCCCATTAAAATGGAGCAAAACCATATGGGGAACATGATGGAAGTACGCTGAGCTTGGATCGCGCGGAGTCAATCCCCGTTGATGGCCTTCTGACGATGATGCTTGAAGCCTGCTCTTCATGTCATGGAGAATTTCGTAAAAGAAAACCCTGATAGGGCATAAATTTTACCGAATGCTAAATGACTTTCCGTCCTGCTCGACTTTTGGCCGGCAGGACTGGAGCTTGGTTGGCAGTAGCTAAAGGAGCATCACATATGCAATTGGCTCTGCTCTCTTTTGGAAACAAAATATGAAACTGAATAGACGCAATTTTTGCAAGCTTGGCGCCGGTGCCGCTGCGGCAACAGCTTTGGCACCATTTCACTTTGCTCTCGCTGATGATGGATTTCTTGAAATCCGGGCTCAAAAATCCGAGCAATCACTCTATCCCAATAGCCCGAAATCGACATTATGGACTTATAATGGGTCCGCACCCGGCCCTGAAATACGAGTAAAGCAAGGCGAACGGGTAAGAGTGCGTTTCATAAACCAGCTCGATGAACCATCGTCGATCCATTGGCATGGAGTACGCATCGACAACGCTATGGATGGTGTTTCCGGCCTCACACAGGAAGCCGTCAAACCGGGAGAGAGTTTTGACTATGATTTCGTTGTGCCTGATGCTGGCACTTATTGGTATCACGCCCATAACAAAAGCTGGAATCAGGTTGGGCGCGGTCTTTATGGTCCGTTGATTGTCGAAGAACCATATCCAACATTTGATTCCGAACATGACCTGACATTGGTTATCGATGATTGGTTGCTCGATCAGAATGGCATGTTCGATGAAAGTTCCATGGGCATGATAATGGACTGGAGCCATGGCGGCAGGCTTGGCAACTGGATAACAGTTAATGGCAAAAGTCGGCCAGAGATTGAGCTGAAAGCCAAAGAAGCCTACCGTTTACGCCTTATCAACGTCAGTAATGCGCGCACTCTGGAACTTGATCCAAACAGGTTCGGTGCAAAAATCCTTGCCTTTGATGGACAGCCATTGCCTGAACCGATCACGTTGCCCTATGAGCCATATCTACTATCATCGGCGCAACGGGTTGATCTTCTGGTCACCCCGAAGCAGGGGCAAGATTTTGCACTTGAAGAGCTCTCAGGCAACAAACCCTTTCCATTTGTCTCTTTTAGAGTGATGGGTCAAAAGGCTGTTTCCTCGCTTGTCGTCCCCACCCTTAAGGCTAACGCAATCGCAGAACCGGATTTGGCGACTGCTTCCGTTCATCCATTGATCATAACAGGGGGAGCCATGGGGCGATTTGATGGCATCACCTATAAAGGCGCGCCACTCGGTCGAGAAAGCATGATGCAGAGTAAACAGTTCTGGGCATTTAATGGCGTTGCCAATTTGCCAGAACAGCAATTCTTTACGGCCAAGCAAGGAGAAACCGTCGTCATTGAAATGGTAAATGATACCGCCTGGCCACATGCAATGCATGTTCACGGCCATCATTTCCGCATTATCGAACGAGAAGGCAGCACAGTCGACGAAGGCCGGACGTGGAAGGATACCTTCCTGATCGGTTCAGGTCAGAAAACAAAAATCGCTTTTGTCGCTGACAATCCAGGTAAATGGTTGTTGCATTGTCATATGCTTGAACACGCAGCTGCAGGCATGACGACCTGGTTCGTGGTGTCATGATTTGACTGGAGTGGTTAAGCGCCAAGTTTGATGCGCAAGAAACCCGCGCTGCGACGGGATTATAAAATCATCTTCACCCGTCGCAGTCTTAAAGCATTTGAGCACATGAAATTGGCTATGCGTTATCAGTCACGTCTTCGCAAATATTCGGTCAATTCAGCAATTAGGCCAGAGCACCAACTTCGCGTAAAACTGCGGCGATTTCCTCGCGTGCGTCTTTTCCGAGCGGGATCTGTGGCAAGATCGGGTTGCCAACTTCAAAGCCCTGCAGTTCCAACGCCGCTTTGATGCAGCCAGCTATGGAATATTTGGCAAAGATCTCATTGATCCGCCATAAAGGCCGCTGCAACTCCATTGTCTTTTCCCAGTCACCTTTTTGAGCTGCTTCATAAAGCGCGATGCTCTGCTTGGGCACGATACAGGCCGGCCCCGCCATCCAGCCGACGCCACCAATCATCATGACGCAAGCTGGAATATGTGCTGAAGCAGAGAAAACCTCCATGCGGCCCTTTGTACGCTCAATGATCGAGAGAAGGCGTCCGGTATTGGTCGAGGCATCCTTGATATAGCGGATATTGTCGATGTAACTAAGCCGCTCGATAACCGGCAAGGAAAGATCAGAGCGTTGGAACTGCGGATTGGTATAGAGTACCACCGGTTTGCCTTCTGCTGCCTTGGCGATCTCAGTAAAGTAGGCCTCTACTCCGGCATCATTTACAGGGAAATAGGCTTCCAGAATGGCAAGAATTCCATCCGCTCCGGCTTCAATCATGTGGCGGGTTTGAGCTACAGCATCAGCAGTTGATGTAGAGGCAACCCCGGCGATGACCGGGACCCTGCCATTGGCTGCCTTGATAACCGTATCGACCACTTCATTGCGCTGGTCCTGAGAAAGATAGGCAAACTCTCCGGTGCTGCCGAGCGGGGTCAAACCATGCACACCAGCATCAATCAGGTGATCTACCAGCTTGCTCAAAACCTCTTTCATGATGCTGCCATCAGGGGCTACAGGAGAAACCAGATAGGGAAAGACACCGCGGAAAGACATATTCAGATTCCTCTAAAGAAGCTATGCCGGGCCTGACGTGAAAATTCAGGCCCGAACGATTTTCATTTTATATCTACCGCAAAGGGAATCGAAGGTTGGGCCCCATTTTTGCTGCAAGCCAAACTCGCAGCTTTGACGGCCATACGGGTCGCGGTGACGGGGTCGGCACCATCGGCCAACATTTTGCTGAAATAGCCGCAGAAGGTATCGCCAGCTCCGGTGGTATCCACGACTTGTTCAGGTTTTGGCGAAGGGACTATGACGGGTTCCTTATTCGGTTCCACGACCATTGCACCATCTGCACCCAATGTAACAATCAGCAAGCGCCCAGTTTGAGTTGCGTAGGCTTTCGCTCTTTCCACTCTCGCCTCAGTGCCGGAACATAATGCGTCAAATTCCGTTTCATTGGATATGATGACATCCACCTTATTGGCAAGAGGAACATAGTCCTCTTGGAAAGGTGCGGTATTGAGAATGCTTTTTGCGCCAGCATTCTTGGCCAGATCAATGGCTTTATCTATCGCTACCAGCGGCACTTCCTGTTGCAGCAACAGAATGTCACCTTCAGCCAAATCGGCAAGCGTTTCTTGAGCTGTTGCGCTAGAGACTTCACCGTTGGCTCCCTTGACAATGGCAATGGTATTTTCGCCACTATCCTCGACCTGAATGAAGGCCAAGCCAGTGCTTTCCTCGCAAACACCTGTGCGGCTCAAGTCAACACCATCTTTATCTAGCAGCGCCAATGCGAGTTCGGCATGACTATCCTTGCCCGTGAGACCAACCATGCGGATATCCCCTCCGGCTCGGCGCACGGCTAGAGCCTGATTGGCCCCCTTGCCTCCTGCAGACATGGCAAACCCCTTTGTGGGTATTGTCTCGCCCGGGCGGGGAAAGTCCGCAACCCGGATAACCATGTCCAGATTAATGGATCCAAAAACCGTAATCATCTTTCTGCTCCTCAGCTCTTGTCATTGAGATGGCAAGCAGACATGTGCCCGGATGCAATCTCTTTGAGCGGCGGCCTTGCTTGTCTACAAATATCCATAGCATGAGGACAGCGGGGATGGAAATGACACCCGGCAGGCGGTTTCAGAGGTGATGGAATTTCCCCTTTGATGGTGTGGAACGAAGAGTGTCGCCGCTTGAGGCTTGGCACCTGTCCCAATAGGGCCTGAGTATAGGGGTGGTTGGGTTTGGCGAACAACTCAGCCGTTGTTCCCTGTTCCACAATACGGCCCAGATACATAACGACAACTCTGTCGGAGATGTGTCGCACTACGCCTATGTCATGACTGACAAACAGGTAGGCCAAATCATACTCGTCACGCAAGTCCATGAACAAGTTGATAATCTGTGCCTGAATGGAAACGTCCAGAGAGGCTACGGCTTCATCGCAAACGACCATTTCCGGACGAACGGCAAGTGCGCGAGCGATGCCGATCCTCTGGCGTTGGCCACCTGAAAACTGGTGCGGGAAGCGGTTCTGGGTAGCGGGATCTACACCGCATTGAAGCAGAACCTTTTCGATATGGGCTTCCATCTCGGCATCAGGGACTACCTTGTGATACTGCGCCGCTTCAGAAACGGACTTTCCGATGCGGTAGCGTGGATTAAGCGAGTCCAACGGATCCTGAAAGATCATCTGGATTTTCAGGTGAAACTGGTTGACGTCCTTTGACGAGACATGAGCGACATCCTGACCATTGTAGAGGATGCGTCCTTCTGTTGGATCGTCAATTCCAGCCACAATGCGGCCAAGAGTTGATTTGCCACAACCAGATTCTCCGACCAGCCCGACAACCTCGCGGCGATGGATTGCAAAGGAGGCATCATCCACCGCATGCACTGTACGTCGGTTCATTGGTGCACCGAGGCGGGCAGCGATTTTTGCCGCGAAATCCGGCTTCCGTTCGAAACGACGCGTTACATGGTCGATTTCAAGCAATGGGGCCTTTTCATTGTCTGCGACTTGATTGGGGGACAAACTTGTCTGAGGGTTGGAGATCATGAGGCTTGTTCTCCCTGACTGATCGGATGCACACAACGAACGGAACGGTCGCGCCCTTCCTGCCGAACCAATTCAACACTTTCCAGGCAATCGAGTTGGACATAGGGGCAGCGAGGGTGGAACCGGCAGCCTTTTGGCATGCGGTCGATGGGTGGCGTCATTCCCGGAATCTGGAACAGACGTTCTCCGGGCGCATTGTCCGACGGAATTGAACGGATGAGCCCCTGAGTGTAAGGATGAAGCGGATGATCCAATACATCATCAAGCAGCCCTTCTTCGACAACAGATCCGGCATACATCACATAAACCCGTTGAGTAAGTTCAGCGACAACGGTCAGGTCGTGCGTGATCCAAATGAGTGCTGTGCCTCGTTCCTTGCAGAGCTTTTGCATCTCGGCAATAATCTGCGCCTGAATGGTCACATCGAGCGCTGTGGTTGGCTCATCGGCGATGATCAGGTCCGGATTGTTGAGCATGGCAATGGCAATTGCCACACGTTGGCGCATACCTCCGGAAAACTGATGCGGATAGGCATAGAGCCGTTCTTCAGGATCCGGGATGCCGACCATGCCAAGAGCATCTCGACATCGCTTGCGGGCCTCTGATTTGTCTATCTTTGGATCATGCGCTGTAACGGCTTCGATCATTTGCGTATCGATGCGCAAGACCGGATTGAGGGTCATCATCGGGTCCTGGAAAATCATGGCCATGCGTTCGCCCCGCAAGGAGCGCAGGCGCTTGGCTGATACTTTGCGCAAATCCTCACCATTGAGCAGGATCTCGCCCTTTGAGACCCGGCCCGGCCGATCGATAAGGCCCATGATCGAAAGGCCCGTTACCGATTTGCCGGAGCCGGATTCGCCCACCAGTCCAACAATTTCGCCCGGCTTGATTGCCAGATTTACGTTACGGACTGCCGCAACGGCACCTTTGTCCCCATCGAACACGGTCTCCAGACCGCGCAATTCAAGGGTATAGTCTGATCTGCTGGTCATGGTTCTAATCCTTGAATTTTGGATTGAGGACATCGCGCAAGCGGTCACCAACAAGGTTGATGCCAACAATCAACAGCAGCAAAGCCACACCGGGGAACACCGAGATCCACCAATCGCCAGACAGCATGTATTTGTTGCCATTGGAGATGAGCAGTCCAAGAGATGGTTCTGTCACAGGCAACCCGATTCCGAGAAACGATAACGTGGCTTCAAGACTGACGGCATAAGCAACGCGCATGGTTGCTACAACGATGAGCGGCGGCAGACAGTTGGGCAATATGTGATTGAGCGTCACCATGCGGGAAGGCAGGGCAAGACAACGGGCAGCATCCACGTAGGTTCGTCCGCGCTCGACCAGAGCCGCACCTCGCACCGTTCGGGCATAATAAGCCCATTGGGTAACAACCAGTGCGACGATGATCTTGTCAACACCCTGCCCCAAGATGGCCAAGAGAATAAGAGCGACAAGGATCGGCGGGAAACTGAGCTGGATATCAACCAGACGCATGACCAGCGTATCGGTACGCCCACCAAAATAGGCGCTGACAAGGCCCATGATAGAGCCAATAACCAGTGCGATACCGGCGGAGACAATGCCCACAAAAATACTGGTCCTAAGTCCATATAGAATAGCGCTGAGAAGGTCCCTGCCCTGATCGTCGGTTCCGAGCCAATAGGTCATACCCGAAAAGCTCTCGGATCCGGGCGGCAGCCGGTTGTCCATGATATCAAGGACCGCAAGATCATAGGGGTTTTGCGGTGAAATCCAATGCGAGAACAGTGCCGCCAGAAGAAGGATTATGACAATCAGTGAACCTAGCAATCCCAGCGGGTCGGTCAAAACCCGTTTGATCGCACGGCGTACGGGGCGCGCTGGTGGTTCGGGCGGAAAATGATTTGCAGCGGCAATCAACTCAGATAGGTCAGCTGACTGAGCAACGTTATTTGCGTTGGTGGATAGATCGGTCATTCGGATCCCCCATCAATTTTGACGCGGGGATCAACCAGCGTATAGGTCAGGTCAACGATAAGGTTGATCACTGTGAACATGAGCACGGTGATCATCAGATAAGCCAGAATAACCGGGCGATCGAGTGTCGTAATGGCATCGATAATCAGCTTGCCCATGCCTGGCCAAGAAAAGATCGTTTCGGTGACAACAGCAAAGGCGATCAGCGCACCGAGTTCCAGTCCGACGACCGTAATCAACGGAATAAGGGTATTTTTCAGCACATGCAGGAAAACAATACGCCACTCACTGACGCCCTTGGCGCGAGCAAACCGGACATATTCGGATTGCAAGGCTTCAGACACACCGGCTCGGGTAAGTCGAATGACAAGAGAAATCTTGAACAGCGCCAGATTGAGCGCGGGAAGGAAGATATGCGAAAGGCCATCTGCGGTCAGGAAGCTGACGGGAACACCGAGCACATCAACTGTCTCACCTCGCCCGGAGGCAGGCAGAATATCGAGTTTGACCGCGAACAGCAGGATCATCATCAAGCCGACCCAAAATGTTGGCAACGAGAATCCCAAAATGGAAAACGCCATAATGCCGCGGGATTCTGGCTTGGAAGGCCGCAAGCCCGCAACAACGCCCAGAGGAATGCCGATAACAAGCCCCATAACCAATGCGCTAAAGGCCAATTCCAAAGTGGCAGGCATACGCTCGAAGATCAATCCGAGTGCCGGACGGTTATAAAGGAATGAGTTCCCTAAATCGCCGGATAATGCACCTTTGAGAAAATGCCAATATTGCACCCAGACCGGCTGGTCCAACCCCATGCGAACGATGAGATCTGCACGCTCTTGCGGGGTAGCAGATGCGGAGATCATGACGTCAACCGGATTACCGACCAGATATACGCCAACGAAGACGAGGATTGACATCACCAGCAAGGTGAGTATCGTCTGACCTCCACGGCGAAGAAGATAGGCAGTCATTGCAGTTCTTCCTCCCTGTTTGATTCATTCTGTTTTTTATATGGTTTGACCATAGTGTCTGTTTTCGCAAGCAACTTCAGATGGTCAAGGAACATCTCTTTTACCGCATCGCTTGCCACTCTATCGGCTATCTGGTGCGGCAATTGAACGGTTTCACCCGTTGTTTTGTCGATTGTGATTTTGTTTCTAATCCGACTGGTGTGACCGGCTAGTTCAGGTCCTGTCGCGACGGAAACCAAAGAGCGCCGCGTATGAAACAATTCCGGAGCAACGAGCCAGACAACGGGCAATAAATCGTGTACAGGGCCACCAGGTCCGCCGTAAAGTTCGGGATTTTCGCGGTCACTGGCACGGAAAAGATTTGAAAAGGCACGTCCGACAAGACCCGCTTGCTGTTCGATGTCGTCAAGATCCATTTTCGTTAACCGACAGGTCCATGTTACGTCCAACGGAAATAGTGTGAGCGGTATGCCGCTTTCGCAAACCATGCGCGCAGCATGAGGATCGCTGAGCATGTTCATTTCGGCATAAGGGGCGCGGTTGCCCAAGGCCTCAAAGGCTCCGCCCATCGCAAGGATATTTTCAATACCTTTCTGACAGGCCTCTTTTCCAACCAGCTTCATTGCCAAAGCGACATCCGTCATTGGTCCTGTCACGACAAGAGAGATTGGACGCGCCCTCAAAGCGGCGTCTCTGATGGCACGGGCCATTGCCTCTGCTGCGTTTAGCTCTGACGTAATGGTGCTTGGAACGACATTTGGTAAATGTAGTTCAATCTCTGAGAGATGGTCACAAAAGCTTCCAAGAGCCTTGTGTGCGCCGAAAATCTGATCTCTGAGCAACGGACCTGACGAGCCTTTGTAACACGGCACCGTCTGGTCTTTGTGTGCGAGAGCCACTGTCAGCTTTGCGTTTTTCAACGCGACATCGACCGACACATTACCCGCAACAGCGCCAATACCAATAAGCTCAATGTCGCTATCTGCCAGAGCAAACAGAATGGCAGCCATATCATCAATACCGGGATCGGACGAGAGAAATACCCGTTTACTCATGGCGTTACCCAACCTGTGAAAGCGAACGGATCCGTTCGCTTAAAAGAGAAAAGACACCATCGGCATCGACTTTCTGCACGATCTTCGCGTTTGGCTTTTCTTCGGATTGACCGTACCAATCAGCGACCGTCTGCCCACGACATAATTTGCTGTCACATTCTACGAAGACGTGTGCGGCTTCGGTCTCGAACAGCTCCGGAGCGACCAGATAGAGGGTAACAAGGGGATCATGCATCGGTCCGCCATCGCCCCCATATCTTTTGGGATCATTGCGCGCCCATCCTGTCAATAGTTCGTGCGTGGCGGCAAGAGGCGTTCCCGTATCACCTCCCTCGAACCGTGCGATCCTCTCAGGAGAGGTCATTGCCTGATGCGTTGCATCCAGTGGCAGGGCTACATAATTGAGACCTGCAGCGTAAACAATATTCGCTGCATGCGGGTCTGCAAGTATATTGAATTCTGACGTTAAGGTCCTGTTGCCGGCGATCCGATAGGCTCCGCCCATGGAAACGACACAATCGATGACCGGTAGCAACTCAGGATGAAGCTTGATCAAAACGGCCAGATTGGTCATGGGCCCCAAAGTGCAAATCGTCAGCGTTTCATTGTTCTTTTGGGCGTTTTTCAGCAGTTCCGCCATTTTGTCAACGGCATGTTGGCTCTCAGGCTTGGTAATCGGATCTGGCAAAACCAACTTACCCAAACCGCCGGTGCCATGGAATTTACCGAAAATTGGTTCGCCGATCATTGGCCCATCGCATCCCGGATGGACGGGTACGTCGGTCCGTTTTGCTAGTTCCAAAATCTTGAGCGCATTCATTGTGCAGACTTCAAGTGGAACATTGCCGCAAACGGTGGTTATCGCTTTGACATCCAGCTCTGGAGATCCCAGAGCGAAAAGGATTGCGAGCGCATCATCGACGCCGGGGTCGCAGTCAATGATGATAGATTTCGGTTTGGAAGATTTAGCCTCTGCGGTCATGACAGACTCTTTCTGTTAAGGCGAAGCGATGCCATTAGCCATCGCTTCGCCCCTTGGCTCTTAGGTCTTTTCTGCGGGTCGTTCGTTATTTGGCCGGATGCACGTTGGCTGCAAGGGTATAGCCATCAGTTCTGCCGACATAGGTGAGACCGGTCTTGAGGCCCCATGTGTGCGCTAGAAAGAAGACTGGAATTACACCCATATCATCCATGGCAATTTTCATAGCGTCCTGAAGTGCAAGGTCGCGTTCTTTTGCGTCAAGCAAGCTACGACCACGCTGAAGGGCTTCATCGAAAGCCTTCGAGCTGTAGCGACCACGGTTGCCTCGTCCGGCGTTTGCACTATAGGTTTCCAAAAGAGGACCGAGCACGCCAGAGGCTTCGCCTGTTTCAACAGCTGCACCACCCATGATGAAGCTGAATTCCAGTTTGGAAGCGCGGGAGAAATAGACACTCTTTGGCAGGGTCACGATCTTGGTGTTGATGCCAACACGGGTAAACATCTGCCCGATAGCCTGAGCAACAAGACTGTCGTTTGGATAGCGGTCGTTCGAAGCGTGGAACGTCAGATCAAATCCGTTCGGATAGCCAGCTTCAGCAAACAGTTCCTTGGCTTTCTTGGGATCATATGGGTCCGGTTTCAGGCTTTCCACATATCCGGTGTAGCCATCAGGAACCAACTGCCCAGCAGGAACACCCTGCTTATCCATGATGCGATCAATAATTGCCTGCCGGTTGATTGCCAGAGAAAGGCCGTGGCGGACACGCACATCCTTCAGTGGGTTTTCTCCGTTAGGACCTTTGGCGAAAGGAGAGTCATCCCGATCCTGATCCATGTGCAGATACATGACGCGGTTAGAGCTATTGGTAACGATGCCCGTGCCCTTGTTGTTTTCCAAAGTGCCAATATTTGCAGGCGGCACCTGTTCGATCATGTCGACATCGCCGGACAACAGGGAGGCCACGCGAGCAGATGAATCTGCAAACACTTTGAACGTTACATTATCCCAATCCGGTTTTGTGCCCCAATAGTTGTCATTGCGGGTCAGCTCGATGGTGCTATCAGGAATCCAGCTGACAAATTTGTATGGACCGGTTCCGACTACGCCCTTGCCGGAATTCAGCTCAGAACTTGCGGTTTCACCTTCTTCTGATGGTAAAATGGCAATCCGAGACAGATTGTTCGGCAGCAATGGCATGGCGACATCAGTCTTGAATTCCACAGTCATCGGATCGACTGCAGTAACGGATGTGATGCCTTTGACATATGGCATAAAGGAACTTGGGCTGTTTTCAGAGGCTAGTTTGACACGCGCGATTGATGCAACAACATCTTTAGCATCCAGGTCGGACCCATCATGGAACTTTACGCCTTCACGCAGATGAAACTGCCATGTCGTCGGGTCAACGGCTTTCCATTCCGTAGCAAGAGCTGGCGTGAGCTGCTGACGATCATCCTGATTGACAAGTCCATCAAAGATGTTGCGTGCCATGGCGCTGTTCGTGCCAATCACATAGAACTGAGGATCCATCGAAGTCGGGGATCCGGCAATGCCGATTTTCAGGTCTGCTGCCAAAGCCGCAGGCGTGGCAAGGCAGGTAGCTAGAAGACCAGCAGCAATTGACATTGCAAAGGATGGTTTCTTCACCATGAGGTTTCCTCCCAAATTTTGTTTTCAGAGCAGCCTATTGGCTCAATGTGAATCAAGTTTAGGGCACAGGAACTCCAAAACACAATTCAAATTTTCTTGCCAATCCATGCCGAAATGTTATAGGATAGATTATTATGCATCACATACAACAACGTCAGATCGAAGCCTTTCGTGCCGTCATGATTGCGGGGTCCATCAGCGCCGCAGCAGCGAGTTTGAACATCACGCAGCCAGCCGTCAGCCGATTGATCCGCGATTTGGAAGCGGAGATCGGGTTTTCCCTATTCAACAGGGTTCGTGGCAGGCTTGTGCCTAGAGCACAGGCGTCAAAATTGTTTCACGAAGTTGAGCGTGTATTTGTTGGACTTGACCACATCTCACGCGTTGCTCAGGACATCAACGCAGAATCCGAGGGTTTCATACGGCTTGGCACGGTTAGTTCCCTCAACAAGGTCTGCGCTTCAGTTGTTTTGCCAGAAGTTCTTGCGGCTCACCCGCGTTTGAGTGTCATATTCGACACAGAAAGCACGGAGCGTGTGTTGGATCTTGTCAGTCTCCGGCATTATGATATAGGTCTGATTTGCAGCGAATATGTGCCTACAGGCTTGTACAGTGTTTTGCTGGGGCGCGGAGACGCAGTTGCGGTTGTGGCCACTGACCATCCTTTGGCGCAAAGAGATAGCATCTCCATGAAGGATCTCTGCAACGAACGTCTCATTCTGCCCGGCAGAACGTCACCCTTGCGTTTATCTTTGGAAAAGACGATTCAGGCTGCCAACATCAACACGAGCAACTCAATAGAAGCGTCACTGGCCAACGGGTGTCGGCTGGCTTCTGCCAATCTCGGCGTTACCATAACCGATCCATTGGTGGCAAAATCTTCTTCCGCTCAGGTTAAAATACTCAAGCTCGAACCATCCATGCCCGTTTCTTATCAGCTTGTCAGATTGGAGAAAGCCAAACCGACAGGCCCTTCGGCTCTATTCGAGGCCAGCTTTAAGAAGGCAATCACCAAATTGTTGGAATAAGTTTCGACTGGCCTCCAAACACTGCAGATCATGCAAATTTGTGTGGCCAGGCACTTATTCATATTTAAATGCGAACCTTGGCTTTCACTGATATCAGGTTAGTTGTGAGCGCCAAAAGACGGCAACTGGCGTGTCTTCCATCCTGCCCACTACTTGTGTCTATTTATCGCGTTTATTGCCTCCCTTGATTGCTGTAAATTTGTCGACAGGGGGGAACCATGCCATTTACAGAGGAAGAGCTATTTGGAGTTTTTGCCGCGTGGAACAGGGCTGCCTGGCCATCTCAGATACTCGCATATGCACTTGGTCTTTTGGCTTTGGGGTTGCTATTCCGCCCCTCTCAAAGAAAAACAAAGATTCTTCTCGATATCCTGTCTCTTATGTGGCTGGTTAATGGCATTTGCTTTCACTGGAGCTATTATACAGATGTAACCCCCGCCGCTTGGATTTTCGGATTGGCATTTGTGGTTGAGGGGCTCTTTTTTGCTGCGGCCCCATTTATGGCAGAAAATTTCAGGGTCGCTCCGGCAAAGGATCTGTCGACACTGATCGGTTTCTCCTTGGTCTTATATGCGATGGCGCTTTATCCTCTTTTGGGCATTTCGTTCGGCCAGACTTATCCGGCATTGCCAACGTTTGGCATTGTTCCATGCCCGTCCACGATCTTCACAATTGGCATTCTGTTGATGGGCAATTGGCATACTGCCAGATGGTTGCTGGTGATACCGTGTTTGTGGGGCGTGGTGGGCGGTAGCGCAGCATTGTTCTTTGGTGTGCCGCAGGACTATGGATTGATCGCGGCAATGCTTCTCGCTGTTGGTTTTGCCATTGGACATGTATTCAGGCTGCGCATGGTACAGCATGAAACCAACAGTCCGGTTTGAACGCATCTATTCTATGGGAAGGCTAAACTCATTCACATTCAAGAATGTGTAATTCAAAGCTTGCTCTGCTTTCAATCGACCAATTCTACCAAATTCAGCGCCCACGCCTCCGCCCTCTTCTATCTACGCTTCTGTTGCCATTAGGCAATCAGCCAATTCTACTTTTCATTGCAATCTGATAGGTTATTCTCTTGCCTGCATTGCCGTTTCATATCTGGAAAAGATATAAGTGTTTTGGGGATTTTTGATGCAAATTCAGCAGCTTTTAAAGGAAGGGACACCAAAGAGAGAACTTGCCACAGCATTGCATCAGCGATTGATTGAGTTGCATAAAGCGCTTCAGGTCGATGCTGAGCGGACTTTGGATAGCTGGCGCGAAGGCATCTATCGGCAGGAATTTAGGTCTTCAGCCGAAAATCTGGCTCTTTACCTCGCTTTGCGCAATATCGATCTTACCGCCGAACAGCAAGCACTATCCGTGCTTGGTTTGTCGTCCCTAGGGCGATCTGAAAGCCACGTTTTGGCGACCTTGAGCGCCGTCACATCTTTGTTGGAGGCCGCTCTTGACGGGGGGCTTGCGAACACGGCGATTGATGACTGCTTTTCCATATCCCGCCAACGAATTGAGCAAAGACGGGACGAAATTTTCGGCTTGGACCCCAGAGGCAACTCAACACGAATACAAGTGACGCTACCCTCGGAAGCGGCAGAAAATCATAGGCTGGTTGAAGATTTGATCCGTGCTGGCGCGGCAAGCGTGCGCATCAACTGCGCACATGACGGGCCAGATGCTTGGTCTTTGATGATCGATCACACAAAAGCTGCGGCCAAACTGGCAGGAAGACGCGTGTCCATCATGATGGATTTGGCCGGGCCCAAAGTGCGCACCCTTTCATTGCACGTTCCGCCTAATATGCTGACGCGAGAAAAGAAAAAGAAACTGAAAAAACGGAGGAAAGCTGGAGCAGATCCATCTTCGGCATCAGCTTTGCTGAAACTTGGAGACCATATTGTTCTTTGTGAAAGTCTTGACCCGACATCCGAATTTGTGAATGTGACGTTGAGCCACCCTCAACTTCTCGATCAGCTGCAAACTGGTTCCATGGTTTGGTTCGACGATGGCAAGATCGGAGCAATCGTAGAGAGCATAACAGACAGGAGCGCCATTCTTGAGATCTCCAAGGTTCCCTTAAAGGGAGCGCGGTTAAAACCAGAAAAAGGAATTAACCTACCCGGTGTCCCCTTAAGCATTCCCGCATTGTGCCAAAAGGACTTGGCCGATCTTGATTTTGCAATAGGTCGTGTCGACATCATCGGATTTTCTTTCGTGCAAACGACGCAAGATGTGCGAGATCTTCAATCGGCGATTTCAGAAAGGTTGCCGCAAGGAGGGCAAATGCCTGCTTTGGTTCTGAAAATTGAGACCGACCTTGCGCTGCATAACCTCCCTCGCCTTATCGTACAAGCTGGAGGATCGATGCCAGTTGCGGTCATGATAGCACGGGGCGATTTGGCCGTTGAAATTGGCCTTGAACGGCTCAGTGAAATTCAGGAAGAAATTCTTTGGCTTTGCGAAGCTGCTGAAATACCGGTCATATGGGCAACCCAGGTTCTGGAAGGTTTGGCCAAGCATGGTTTCGCCAGTCGCGCAGAAATGACCGATGCTGCGATGGGACAGAGAGCGGAATGTGTCATGCTCAATAAAGGCCCACATGCGGTTGAGGCGGTTTCCTTTTTGGCGCATATCCTGTTGCGGATGGACCGCCATCAACTGAAGAAAACCCCAAGGCTCGCTCCTCTGCGAGCATGGCGCGACCCGTTTGGCCTCTAGGCAAATACATGGTTATAGGATTTCGGTTTCACGGCATTAACCGACCTATTTCCGTTGTGCAGAATTCTCAATATCAGCAAACTATCGGCAACATGCTTGCTAACAACGATCTAGACCACACCATGGCGCATAGGTTGGTGGCCATTAAGCGTTCGACTAACATCCCACCTATTTGTTTAGAGCTCCTTGGAAGCCGCACATTCTGTTATAGGCCCTTAACTTGTTTGCAATGGCTTCCATTTCTGGTGTGCCATACCCCAGGTGCTTGGAGTCTTTTCCTTGATTGAAGGAGAAGCTGACTATTCCCCACTGTCCTGTAAATTTCTTGAATGCACCGGAAAAATCGACCTTTAAGGACTGGTACTTCACATACTCAAACTTTCCGCTTAATGACGCGTCAGTCACTACCTTTCCACCATATCTATAATTGAACATGAAGCCATGTTTTCCTGACGGCGATCCTGTAAATAGCTGATAGAACTTGCTTTTATATGGCGTTTGATAGTTTTTAACAGCAACATTCAATTTGCATTTTTCAACTTGAGTGATTTTATACTCGGAATATCCAAATACAAGCATACCATTTTTATTAATGAATTTGCCTTCATCATATGCGGAGAATTGGATTTCACCAAAATTTCCAGCGTCGTCTTGATCTGCGGCTTCCTTTTGAGCCTGGATAATTTTGTTTGCAGACTGAATATTACTGATCAATTGAGCCGATTGGCTATTTACTGCGTCTTTTTCTTTGTCATAAAGATCAGCCAATTCTTGATCTGACATTTCGGTCGACGCGGTTTTCTTGGAGGCAATCTGCTTTTGATTAATCAGATTGGCCATCTTCAGCAGATTGTTATTCTTAGCTGACAAACCATCCAGTTGATCGAGTTTGTCCAGATATTCGCTTTCCTTCTTCAATGCACCAACAGTTGTCTGATCAACGTCCCGGCATAGATTGGTTACCCTTTCCTGTCGCTCTGTGAGAGCATCTGTTCTATGAGAAAGATACTCGTAGGTTCCCAACAGGCCCTTGCAAAGCTGTTCCTTAAAGGCTCGCCTTTGCTGCTTTGCGTACCACATCTTGACATCGTTCAAATCAAAAGAGACACGCTGATCTCCGGAAAAGAAGGACAAACTAAAATTTTTCTCTTTGAGTAATTCCTTTGCCTTGTCTTGCGACAGGCACCCGCTGCCAAACTTGCGGCAGATAAACTCATCCCAGTTCGGAGATGCGGCTACATTGAAATTTGATCCATCTTTGAAGACTGCCCCACCGTCGATCTCGATTGTTCCTCCACTAAAATTTGAGGGCTCCCCAACAAATTTGATGTCATAAGGAATTGCTGTTCTCGCCACCTCGAGAGGTACGAAAACAGTTTTGACGCTCGTTTCTCCAAAGGGGATGATATTCACCCAGACCCCATTGTTTGCGGTCTTGGGGAACTGCCACGTAAAAGAAATATTCTCATAGGGTTCCTGCACAAAGGCCCCTACTTCCCAAGCGGCATCAATGTGAATGGGTAAGCCCTCCTTGGTCTGTGAGGGAACGTAGTCGATTGAGAACTTCCCCTTATAGTTCAAGGCAAAGGCATTAGAGGGTAACAAAAGCAGGAGAGCCAGAGCGGTGATTATGGATTTCATATCAAATCGGGCCTTAAACTATTAAATGCAGGAACGTTTACGCAAACCAGTTCTGAGAACATCTGCATATCATTGAATATAAACAATAGCGTCGTTGTGCATGCTGCCCTGATTGGCAATAAGAATTTTGAACGCTGCACTCTGACTTGGTGTCCAGCGACAGAATTCGTGGTCTTTCATGCTCACGCTTTGGCAAATCAGGTTGCCGCTTTCATCCAGAACCTGAAGATCCAGATCTGTGTTTCCATCACCGAAAAGTCCAACCTCTGCAACTTCATTGGCAAAAAACTGCGTTGTGATTGTCCTTGCTGCTCTGTGCGGTACTTGTATCTTGTAGGTATCAACCAGGCCCGGCGATGAACTGTTTTCAATTTTATCAGCCAGAAAAAGCAGTTCTTCATCGTCGTCTCTTCCGGCCAAATCGCGCGCTTTTGCCAAATATTCGGAAACCAAATCCCTATTTTCAGGATTGGTCCGCAACTCGTTTTGCTCCTCAACAATGGGAGTATCCTTGCCCAGATCAGGCAAAGCCGCTTTTCCAATTTCACCAGAATGCTCGCTGGAGGCAATCGACTTGATAATCTTGGCGGCACCGATCAAGATGATTGGATCCCCTACGAGTTCAGCATAGTCGGCCGTAGTAACTGCCGCATTGATGGCCGCGACAAATCCTGGCATCTGGAATGTGCCCTCGTCTGAGGTGGCTTCAAATCCAACCGCCTCTTTGGCTATTTTGCCTTGCGTCGGAGCTTGGGGCTTTACTTCAGTGCTTCGAATTGGCGCTTTTAGGTCCGGCGAGGATTGCTCGGCTTCAATAGCTGGAGCGCTGGGAGCCACTGCCGTCGGGGCCATGAATTGCGCTGTTTTCTGTAGCTCTTGCCAGTTGATTTCTGCGACAAACTTGTCTCCCGGAGAGCAATAGGAATCCTGAGGAATTCGGCCGGACGTTTTCCAGCTTTTGAGCACCGGTTCGACTTCTGCTGGTTTGAGCGCTCCGACTGAAATCGCGTACCAACCATTTGTTGCCGCAAACACGTTCACGAATTTCTTGCTTGAAATGGTTTGAATGAAATCGAGCACCTCAGGCAAAGTTTTCCTTGCGGCCACAATGAGTTCGCAGGTTCCCCGCTTGATGAAATCGTGTTCTTGCGAGAAAAACAGTGAAGGCAAATAGACCCAACCTGCCTGATTATGAACGGTATAGAACCTCGCCCAGGAATCACGAAGTTCCCGAACCATAACCTTTTCTCCATTCTCGATTTCCGTATTCAAGCCGCTTTTAGCTTCGGGGCTTTGCAGCAATTGGATTGTGCCGCTAAGGGAGTAAACTGTACCAACTTGGCCAACAGACTGTGCCTTTGCTTGAATACCAATGCAAAAAATGATGAAGCATGCAGAAATAATCGGCGGGAGAAACTTGCTAGGAACGATCATCAATCTATCTTTCGAGCCACCACCTTGATGCTCAGACGCCATAAGCTGTGAAGTTCCAAACAAACACTTCTACCCTGGCTAACAAAATCACTCGGTATAAAGGACAAGACAAAACCGGAAGTGCCGTTTTAAGGGGCAAAAACGAGGAAAACGACATAAAAGCCTAAGAAAGTCGGACGAAAAAAGTGTTGGTACGGGTCAACTAATTATAGTTGGAAGGATTAACTCTCGATGCTATCTGAAGCAATCGGTACGCTTCATTTTTCGTAAAAGGTATATGTAAGCTCGAAATTTTCTAAAGTTCAAAGTAATAAAAAAGTCACTACTGACCTAGAAGAAATTACTAGACAGGTTGTTTTGCAGAAATGCCTCATTTAGTCATTAAACGATAAAAGTGCCTAGGTTGGGGCTACTTTGACCTGATTGATCTCACATTCATATATCAAAACTGGTATTTTCGCTTGCTACATCAGTTTTCGCATAATACTTCATAGTAGCAAAAGTCTGTTTGTCCGACAGAACATAGACTCAGAAATAATCCATAATCACAAATAGTCTCGTGCAACTTGCGGCAGATGGCTAAACGGACGCAACTGAAGGCAACTTGAATGGCAGATCAAACTTCAGAGAATGAAGAGCCCAGAGGAAGAGGCAAAGGACGAGATTCTCTATCCGCTCGCATTTACAGTATATTGCACACAAGAATTCTAAATGGCGAATATACCGTGAACCAAAAGCTTCCCACCGAAGCGGTTATGACCGAAGAATTTCGTGTGTCACGACCGGTTTTACGAGAGGCTCTAGATCTCCTGCGAGAAGACGGTCTGATTTACTCACGACAAGGGGCGGGAAGTTTTGTAAAAGTTGGCGAGAAACAAACGCTTGGTTTTTCCAAGATAGAAACGATTGCAGATATTCAACGCTGCTACGAATTCCGCCTGTCTATCGAACCGATTGCGGCTTACAATGCCAGCATTCGTCACAGTGAAGCATCGCTGAATGAAATTCAGACTGCTCTTGATCTGATGGAAGCTGCGACCACCAATCATGTTCACAAAGAAGATGCCGACTATGCGTTTCACGTAGCCATCTCCAAGGCCTGCAATAATCACTATTTCGAGTCTTCCATGCGAGCCTTACGTGATCATATTCATGCCGGGATGCGGATGCATGGCCAGTCTCTTATGGACGATTCAGTCGTCAGTCTGGAAAGTGTCTTTAAAGAGCATCAGGGCATTTTCGACGCCATAAAAAGAAAAGAACCCGAGCAGGCAAAACAATTGTTGTTTCAGCACATCAAACATTCCAGAGATCGGCTGTTCGAAGGGCGACTTCTTGACCTTTCAATGTCATCCGACATGTCAAATCAGGGCTATTTCTAATAGATTTTGGTACAGCTGGGTCAAGTCAAGGGAAGCCGATTTTTTGTTTCAGTTTCCCCTCAGGTGTTGGACGCAGTAATCGTCTATTTGATTTTTGGGGCTTGAATGGGGCAAAGACTTATCTCTGCCCCATTCAATATATTCACCACCAAGATTGGGTTGTTGGCGACATACTGGCGCCTAATACATCCAGTTCACCATGGCCAGCGAAAGGGCCGGGATGAAGGATGTGAGCAGCACGCAAACATACAGCAAAAGAATGAATGGTGCCGAGTGTTTCGCCAATGCCATGACGCTTTGCTTGGTTACACCTGATGCGGCAAACAGACACAATCCGAATGGAGGTGTCGCCTGACCGACCGAGAGGTTGAACACCACGATACATCCCAATTGAATCGGGTCGATACCAAACTTCATTGCAACCGGATATATCAGTGGAGCTGTGATCAGAATGATCGGGCCGGTGTCCATCAACATACCAAGCAAGAGAAGCATGACGTTGAGGCTGAGCAAGAATGTCGTCTTGTCATGAATGAACTGGGCAAGGAATGAGTTGAACGCAACAGGGAAGCCGTTGGCAGTCAAGACCCAGCCAAACGCAGTTGCTGCCATGATCAGAAACAGAATGTTTGCAGTTCCTTCTGCGGCAGACAGCATGATCTTGCCGAACTCACGGATCGGCAGATCGCCATATCCCAAGGTCACAAGCAAGCCATAGAAAACAGCAGCAGCGGCTGATTCTGTCGGGGTAAAGACACCCGAATAGATACCGCCGAGCACGATGACAGGCATCATCAGAGCCCAAAATGCGTCTTTGGTCGCTTTCAGCGCTTCGCGCAAATCGAACTCGTTGCTCTTGGGAATCTTGTGATACTTGGCATAACCATAGGCATAAAGGCACAGCGCCAAACCGCCGAGAATACCGGGCCCGATACCGGAAATGAGCAACTTGGAAATGGAAGTATTGGTTGCACTACCATAGACAACGAACACGATACTGGGCGGAATAACGATACCGAGCGTGCCACCAACAGCAGGAAGTGCTGCTGCATAACCCTTCGGATAGCCAGCCTGCACCAAAGACGGATAAAGCATGGATCCGATCGCGACAACAGTTGCCACGTTCGAACCGCATAGTGCGGCAAAGAAAATACAAGCGACGAGAACAACAATCGAAAGTCCGCCATCGATATGTCCGAACCATGCTTTGGCGAAGTTCACCAGTCGCCTTGATATACCGCCATGCTGCATGATTGAGCCGGCAAACAGGAAGAAAAAGATGGCAAGGAAAATATATTTCTCACCACCCGTAAACATTTTCTGGGCGAAGAAGGAAAGCGGGATATGTCCCATGAACTGCACTGCGAGCAGGCAGGACAGCATCATCGACCAAATGAAGGGAACACCAATCAGCAATGAAAGAGCCAATGTGGAGAAAAGAATGACTGTCGGGCTCATGACTGCTCACTTCCTTCGGACGTTTTATTGAGGCCAAATAATCCACGAACACGCCCGATCAGCACGAGCAGGCGGGTGATAAAAATCAGGCAGAAGCCGAAGGGAATTACGGCGAAGACATAGTAATAAGGCAGATTGATGGAAGAGACCACTTGAGGAAACCGCAAGGCGTTCCCCACCAGACCCGTCGCGCTCAAGAAAAGGAAAACCAGCACGATTAGGCAGATTACATCTGACAGAATGAGCAGGATGTCCCCTACTCTATAGCCAGGAACGACAAAAACATCGATCCGAATTTCGTTATCTTTCATTGTCGCGAGGCTTTGCCCAAGAAAGATAATGAATACGAAGAGGATGACGCTCACCTGTTCAGACCATGGGATGCTGTAAAAGAACAGATATCGTCCCATGATTTGAGAAATGTTGATTGCTGTGACCAAGATACACAGAACGATCAGAGTGTATTTCTGGATTTTATACAGCGCGCAACCAAGATTTTTGAATGTTTCAGCGGAGGATTTCATTTTTATCTCGTTGACTTGGCTCATAAGGGCGCATGGCGCGGGGAGCTCCAGCCCGACAACTAGAGGGCCAGGCACTGGCCCGACCCATTTTGTTTTCAGCAACTAAGCCCGATAGGAATCAACCTTCTTGACCAGCTCAGCCAGGTCTGGATATTTGTCGTAAACCGGACGGAGCAGTTTCTGCAGGGTTGGCTTGTCGAGCTTGCGGAATTCCATTCCATGCTCTTCGATCAGAGATTTCTTGCTCAGTTCTGCGCGTTTTTCAGTTGCTTCACGTTCAACAGCCGTAGCGCTTTCAGCCGCGGCCTTGATGATGTCCTGCTGGGCTTTATCAAGACGGCCCCATGATATTGCAGACATTGAGAACAGCGCTGGAGAGTAAGCATGCTCGCTCTCGATCAGATATTTCTGCACTTCGAACATGTTGTTGTCGAGGATCTGCGGATATGGGTTTTCCTGCGCATCAACGACATTCTGTTGCAGGGCAGTAAACAGTTCACTCCAAGCCATCGGAACGGGATCTGCGCCAAGCTGCAAGAACATGTCGCGATAAATATTGCTGGTCATGATGCGAACGCGCAGACCTTTAATGTCTTCCACGGTCTTGACGTCTTTGTTGCTGGTGATATTGCGGAAGCCGATTTCCCACCAACCGAGCGGAACTACACCATTGTTCTGTACGGCTGCGTTGAGCTCCTCACCAACAGACCCGTCGAGTGTGCGGCGAGCGTGTGCATAATCATCCAGCAGGCAAGGCATATCGTAAACCGAAACACCCGGAACAAAGTTGGAAACGAAGGAAGAGGCCGTAGCTGTGAAATCAATCACACCCATCTGAAGGCCTTCGAACAACTCACGTAGTCCACCAAGCTGACTGTTGGGGAAGATGTCAATCACAATGCTGCCGTTCGACTGCTTTTCAACTTCTTCCTTGAATTTGAGAGCTGCTGCGTGGAATACGGCCCGTTCGTTATCAACGTGACCGAATTTCAGATGCAGTGGCTCTGCTGCACGCAAAATGCTCGGGTGCGCCAGTGCAAAACCAGTTGCTGCCGTTGCTGGCAGGACGCGGGTAAAGAGTGCTCTGCGGGAAAATTCCAGTTTCATTTGTTAATTCCTCCACAATGGAAATTCGACGTCTTCTTTGCCTCAGCATCTGCCGCATGGCTAAAGATGCTATCCATATTTACAAATTTTACGAATGGTTCGAGTTGTCACTACAGTAAACTACCCCCATCACCTTCCCTTGGTTCATTAAGGAGAGATGTCGACATTGCATTTAGGATTTGGCTCTAATGCTAGTTTATTTTCAGTAACTTAGCGAAAAAGAAAGCAAAGGCAACCATGCAAAAGTTTGGTACAAACTTCTGATAACCTGTCAAATGTAGGTATTTCATCAAACCGAAGTCAGCACCAGTTCATGCCACCTGCCCTCCACCTCCTCAGACAACATAACAAATAACCGCTAAATTGTTTATTTGTCAATTAGGAATACTCAATAGAACGAGAAAAAGCCCAGAAACCTCCTCAATCTGGAGGAAAATCCATGATTTATTTTACCTATTAATATTTATTTCCAATCAGAAATATTGTGGCAGTTTAGCATTATTACTTATTTCATCGGAAAGTTTATAAGTGTTTTTGAAATTTCATGCTGCAATATCATAAGTATTTAGAATATTCATGCCTTACGCCAATGCAATTGAGTGGCAAGAAAATCAAACCACTATCCGTGATTTCGTTCAATCTAGTTTTAGACGTTATGCATGAAAATTTGTAATTTTTGCCCAACTTGATTCCAGACTTTAGCTACGCGGTAAACCAAAGTGGCCTTGGGCAAAAGCCAGAGAAAGTCACCCTGGCTCTCATTTTTTTGGCCCAGAAATTAACCGTTTCAATCATTCCTCAAATTGCAATCAATGCAAGAACGATCTTACAAGTAAGGGCTCCAGTCTGCCCTAGAAGTATGGTAATCCGGGTACTTTGACATATAGCGAATAGAGAGAGTGCGACGCAGCCATGAACAGTCTGGTGCGATTTCGACCGCCAAAGCAAATATTGGCACAACGTTCTGGTAAATGGATATGACCGAGGGCCGTTCCATCCGGCGCAAAGCAGCGCACACCAAAATTGCCGACACCGACACCCCATCCAGCCCAGATATTTCCTTCAATATCGAGCCTGATGCCGTCCGGAGCCCCGTAATCACCGGCATCCACCAGCTTACGGCCATTTGCCAGAGCACGCCCATGCTCTACAACGTCAAAAACATGAATGCCGCCGCGCGTTTCCACCAGATAGAGCTTGGACTCATCGATCGAAAAGGCCAGACCGTTGGGTTTGACAAAATCCTCAATGACGCAACTCAACTCACCACTCTTGGGATCGACGCGATATACATTCATCGGAAGCTCAGGCTCAGCCTTGCCGCCTTCATAGTAATCGCCAATCCCAAAGCATGGATCCGAAAACCAGATGGATCCGTCGGATTTTACCACCACATCATTCGGAGAATTGAGGCGTTTGCCCTGATAGCTATCAGCTATGGTCGTGATCGTGCCATCGAACTCGGTTCGCGTAACTGAGCGCGTCCCATGCTCACAGGAAACAAGACGCCCCACACGATCTCGTGTATTACCATTCGTAAAACGACCTCTGCGGAATTCGCTCACAGTCCCTGAATTTTCTTCAAATCGCATAATTCGGTCATTAGGGATATCACTGAACAGCAATGTGCCATGATCTCCGAACCATACAGGCCCCTCACCCCAACGCAGTCCTGTGTAAAGCCGCTCAATTGATGCATGCTGTACGTAAAGATCGTTGAATCGCTCATCGAGAACTTCAATTGCCGGGTCGGGGTAGTATTCTGCAGGCGTCCACATTTCAAGCCTCATAGTTTTTCAAATTTTCGTTTCATTCATACCAACACAAGAGCGCCTTGCTGGTCCATTATGCAAAGCGCTCTTACAATTTATTCCGGCAAAACACCTATCCCCAATCTAGTGTGTCAAGTAAGGCAACCAAAGAGAGATCCCCGGAATGAAAATCACAAGCGCCAAAGCGACAAACAAGGCGATATACAGAGGTACTGCCGCTTTTGTGAAGCGCATGACATCCACATTAGCCAATTGGGAAACAACCAGCATCACAGTTCCAACAGGAGGAGTAAGTGTTCCGATTGACAAGTTGAGGATCAGTATGATCCCGAAATGAACCGGATCGATACCCATCACGGCAAGAGTGGGCTTGAGCAGGGGTACGAGAATGATCATAAGAGCCGTCCCCTCCATTAGCATGCCAAAAAACAGCAACGCGATATTCAGCACAACAAGAAACACATATTTATTGTCAGTGATGTTGGTGATGAACTGCGCGAAGGCGACACCAGCCTTTTCGTTTGAAAAGATCCAGGCAAGTGCTCCACTGGCCATGATGATCAACAAAACGGAAGCCGTCGATTTTCCTGCGTTATAAAGCGAGTTCAGAATATCGGCGAAGGTCATGGTCCTATGCAAAAGCGTGCCTATGACGATAATCGCCATGACTGCCACCGCACCGGCCTCTGTTGGCGTAAAAATACCAAGCCGAATGCCTCCGATGATGACCAAAATAAGGACGAAGGCGGGCCACGAGCGCAGAAGGGTAACGCCAGCTTCGGCTCTTGTGGGGCGACGCATTTCCTTTGGACGATATCCGCGCTTTGCTGAAACAAAATATACGGTAAGCATCAACAATAGAGCGCAAAGGATACCGGGCATTACGCCTGCCATAAACATGTTCGCAACGGATACGTCTGCGATCAATGCATAGATGATGAGGGCAATTCCGGGAGGAATGATAGGCGTAATCAAAGAACCGGCTGCGGTTACCGCAGCGGAAAAGCCTCGATCATAGCCATGACGTTCCATTTCTGGCACCATCATGCGGGTCAACATGGCGCTATCGGCAAGGTTAGAAGCAGAAAGCCCACCTAACAGACTCGAGACGAGAATATTGGTGAGAGCCAGCCCACCCGTGACGCGTCCAACAAGCAAAAGAGCAACGTCAATAATGCGCTCTGCCACGCCCGAATGAGCCATCAAGGTGCCAAGCATCACAAAGAATGGAATGGCAAGCAGAGACGTATTGAGCGCCGGGGCGATGAAACGTTGAATGGCGATTTCGGGCGGAGAAAAGGAGAAAAAGGTAAAATAACAGAGCACCGCCAACATGATTCCGAGATACAGGCGCATGTTGAGCGAGAAGGCAACCAACATCAGTGGGACGATCCATAACCAGGTCATGATACCACCTCCTCGCCAAGGTTTGCTCCTCGTGCGCGGATTGTCTTGATCATGTTCACGGCTACGAACAAAGCTGTACCGACCATTCCCAATGGCACCGCGATGTCAATCCAGTACCAGGACAGCTTCAGAACACTGGTCAATTTGAATGCGACCCGGTCCGCCAGATTAAGCCCCAGATAGGCGATATACAAAAGCAATCCAATGGAAATAAGAGATGTCACGATGGAGGTACAAAATCGGATTTTCTCGCTCATCAAATCACAGACGAATGCAATCGAGAGATTTTCATTATCTCGTTCGGCACACATTGCTCCTATCATGACCACCCAAATCATGGCCAAACCGGATGTCTCTTCCATCCACAAAATCGGATCTTCCATCCAATAGCGCATGAACACAGAATAGGAGGTCGCCAGAACCAGAAAGGCAAGTGGCAACCCCAGTAATATGGTGAATAGCCGACGCAAAATAGGCATAACGGGCTCCGTTATAAGTTGGACAAGAGACAATGCCCTGCCACTCAATGGAATGAGTGGCAGGGCATTGCGAAGCACATAATCTACTTCAATTGCTCTTGAATCTTCTCATAAAGCCCATCGCTCCATTCTGGGAACTGGCTATAAACGGCCTTAGCTTTTTCCCTGAATGGTGCAGTGTCAGGATAAATGACTTCTACGCCTTGTTTCTTGAATTTCTCAAGCAGTGCCTCGTCATTCTTTGCTGCAAGTTCTTGAGAATACACCCCTGCGTCAAACGCTGTCTTTTCGATAAGCGCGACGTCTTTCGGGTCCAGTGTTTTGAAAAAGGCCTCTCCACCAATAATCAGGGACGTATTGGTCAAATAACCGATCACGGAAAGATATTTAGCAGCTTCCTGGAACTTGGCGCCATCAATAACCGGGAGTGGATTCTCAACGCCATCTACAATACCCTGCGTTAAAGCAGTATAGGCTTCACCAAGCGGCATTGGCGTCGGGGTTCCACCCATTGCAGCAATCGCCTTGATCTGCATGTCGTTGTTTGGCGTGCGAATTTTCATACCCTGCAAGTCATCAGGCGTATAAACCGGCTTGTTGGCAATCAGATGTCTAACCCCATATAGGTAGTTTTTCATCACAACATGAATGCCTTTGTCGGCCAGCTCTTTTTCTTTTTCCTTGAACCAGTCGCTTTCATATACGGCAAACAATTTGTCCGGATCGTCAGACAAATATGGGCCGAACAGAATGCTCAAATCAGGAATGAAGTCAGCAAGGAATCCCACGTCACTAATCGTTACAATGTTGCTTCCGAACAAGGCCTGTTCAGTAACATCTTGATGCGAGCCCAGCTGAGAACTTGGATACAACTCAAGCTTGATGGTGCCACCGCTTTGCTCATCAAGATCCTTTGCCCACTTTTTAAAGACAATATCGATCGGTTCGCCGGGATTGTTTTCATAGGCGACCTTCAGGGTAACGTCTGCCATAGCTACGCTTACAAAGGCACCCAACGCTACGACCGCAGCCGCAGACAATTTCAATAAGTTTTTCATGCTACCTCCCAAAAAACTTAATCGCTATTTTCGCTCTCCTACCAAATTTGGTTCCTCAAGAGAGTGTGATATTACAAATACGAGACAAGTTGTTTATTTGTCAACCTAATCATTATTTGTTCAAACGAGTTTTATATTTCTGATTGGAAACATTAAGTGAATAATTGGTATTCTAAGCAATATATGGAATATATCTCCAATACCTTTGTAATTTTTTGTATTTTCAAATTAAATTTACAAATTAAATATTTGTAAATTTAGTGCGTCGGGTGTTGACTATTTGAACAGTTATTCAGTTTTATGCTGAGTCTTGCTGCACTTGTGCCAATAAATGCCGGCCCACAAAACAGGGTGTTGTCGTCTAAATATGCCTTGGCGGGAGTTGTCCATTTTGCCATTGGCAAAAGAAAAGCCCTTGCAACTCGGATTGCTGCAAGGGCTTTGAATGTTCATTAATGCGCTCTTTTAGTATAAAGATGGCTCCCTTAATATCTCGATCAATTTCTCTGATTGTCATCTGGCCAATAGACAAATTTAAAACAAAAAAGAAGAAGCTGCTTTCCATTCAGAAATCAGGTCGATGTTTGAAATATCCCGTAACCACCTCAACTGGACACCATCCATGAGAGAAAGCAAAAGGCGTCCGCGCGCTTGCGGCGACATGCGTATCTCACTCTTCGCTGAAGCAAAAGTATCGATAACTTTCTGTTCCCGCTTGGCAAAATAGTCATGTACCGGATGGTTTGGCTGCAAGGCTTCAGCGCTCAACAAGGCATATAGACGAACGATTTCAGGCTGCTTGGCGTTGCGCTTGACTATGGCTGCGCACACTTCTTCAAGCTCGATCTGCGGGATTGAACTATAGAGGATTTCGCGTTTTACTCCCAGTTCGTCAGCAAAAGCACAACGATCATCTTCATCGCGTTTTTCGATGATAGCGAGGAGCAGATGCTCTTTTGTACCAAAATGATGAAGGATTGCAGTATCCGTAATGCCGCATTGCAACGCAATATCACGAATAGAGATGCCCCAATAGCCTCGCTGTGAAATCAAGATGGAAGCCACATCAATGATTTGCAGCTTTCTTTCTTCAGCTTTAAGCCTCTGTCCTGTTCCCTTACCCAATGAACCCATGAATTTACTTGCCCAACAATTTCGGTAATACAATTAAGCAATTGCATAGAACGACAAGTCTAGCACTGCAAATTGAATATTGCACCTGAAGGACTGAACTCTTCTGCCACGATCAACAGATCGTGCCATAGGTGCAACTGATCTATAGTTTGGAAATTCCGTCAACCAAAGCCGAAACAGCTCCGACTAGAGACAACAGCAGGGTTAAGTGGGCTGCATATCGCACATTCATGACTTGAGCCAGTTTTGATCCCAAGAGCATTCCGATTATCATGACTACGAGAATTCCAAACCAAGACATGACTGAAAGAACTGGCCATGCTTTCGGTGAGGCAACCACGCGCGCTATGACAGTGCCAGTTGAAAGCGTGATCAAGTATGGTTGGAGTGTTGCAACAAATGAAACCTGATCCCAGCGTGTCGCTTGCTTGAGGGAAGTTAATGCCACGCCACCAACCCCGGCCAGAACGGTCATCGCGCCAGCCAGCCCTCCTGCAATTGTAAGGCTCGTAAAGCTACGCCGATATTCCCGAAGACATCCAGCAAGACCCGACAAGGCCAACATGAAGAGCATGATCACGGCACTAGCAATTTCAGCCTCGGCACTGGGAAATAGTGAAACAAGATAAGTGCCGACAAGAATCCCGATGGCGCTTGCCGGCAACAATTGCAGATAGGCTTTCCAATTCACGTTTCTGAAAACCTGCGTCATCACGCAAATAGCTGATGTGACGCCGCAAATCTGCACCAGAACCACCCCCTGAGCCGGTCCGATTGCGATGATCGTAAATGGAGCAACAACCATGGCAAACCCAATGCCTGAAACTCTCTGCAATATCGCACCAACGAAGACCGACGTCAGGAGGAGATACATTTTCTTTCTCCGCTCGGTTTAGCGAACACGCTTGATCATCAGGAACAGAATTGCGCCGATGATCGCAGTGCATCCGGAGACAAGGAAGAGTGCGTGATAGCCGATGGTCGTGATTGCGGCTGCAGCAAGCAACGGTCCGGCAATCTGTCCGCCAGTGGAGGCAAAATTCAAGATACCCAGATCTTTTGCCGAAGTTTCAGGATCCGGTAACACTGCGATATTCAGAGCCTGATCAACTGCGTTAAAGATGCCAAGCCCAAGCCCGGCAAAGACCGAGTAAAGAATGATCATGGTTGGATTCGGTGCGAAATAGGGCAAAAGAACGCCCACCGCAATTAGAAGCGAAGCAAGCACGACAGGAGCCTTGATGCGTCCGAATTTATCGGCAATCGGCCCAGAAATGAATGCCATGGCAATACCGGCAATCATGATGATCGTAGCAGTGATCGAGATATAGTGACCAGCATCAGATTTTTCGAGCATCAGATAGTCGGTCAGAATGTAAAGGATATATCCCTGAACCGAAAATTTGGCGACCATGATGAAGAATTTGCCAAACAGGGCAAGATAGTAATCGCGCGCGTCATGGCGAGCGAAAACAAAGTGGTCAAGAACCATTTCCTTGGAAAAGGTTTTCTTTGGCATCGGCAAGCTGGAAAGCTCTTTGAAGCAGATCGACGCAGCCGGGGCCGCGATGACCGTCAGTATGCCAAGTACGATGAAGCCAAAGGACACGTCACCTATGAACTGAGCACCGATAACCTGGCCCAAACCAGCACCGACGCCCAGCCCCAATGCATAGGCAGAAGCTGCACTACCACGATAGCGCGGGGCGATGCGGTCCGCAATGGTTGCAATCAGTGGCGCGATGATCGCGTTCAGAAAGACTTGATAGAGCGCCCATGTTGCAATCAGGCCGGTGGCAGTAGTGACCTGCCCCAGATAAAAGAGGCTAACAAGCGATCCGATCGCACCAACCCAGATCCAGGGTGTTCGACGTCCGAAACGACTGCGGGTCAAGTCGGAAAAAGCGCCGATGAGCAAGTTTGCCAATGTAGCAACGACCATTGAAATGGTGGAGTTCAGGGCAATGATTGCAGCTTTGTCTACTGAGTCAATTTCAGCCACTCTAGCGGGAAGAAGGACCGCGATTGCTCCAAGATAGGCGATGACCCAACAAAATGCGCCAATCGCAAGCCCGACCGCAATTCTTGTCGGGAAGCGAGTCTGCTCATCATTAGTGGTATTGCCTGTCCATTCTGGTGGAGAACCGGCATTTTCGTTGTGTGCTGACATTGTTTTTTCCTCCCAATATCAGATTTAAATTTCCAAGGTTGTGCAGGCTCCGTCCGTTGCTCCCCAATATGGGGATGCTTCTATCACGACGTCTCCAACAGGGGGAACAAATCGAAGGCTTTGCTGGTCCCATTGTGATAGCGGCCGTAGACTGGAGTGGATTGAAAGCTGTGATCGCTCGCCTGACTTGAGATCTGCGAGAGCGAACCCGAGCAGCTCTCTCTCGCCAGCTCTTTGCCCGTTTGGGCAGGTTCCGTAGATCTGAATATTGATCTGCCCGGAGCAATCTCCGGTGTTGGCGACATCAACAGACAAGAGCAGACCATCTTGCGTTTTCTCCGTCACTCGGACGTTGTTGATCGAAAAGTCCGTATAGGAGAGGCCAAACCCGAGCGGGAATAAAGCTTTCTTGCCGTCATGAGCCAGCTTGCGCTGTCCATACCAGCGGTCATAGGCAATTTGAGTTGCTGCGGCATCAAAATATGGCAGATCCTCTTCGGAGGCAGCCATGGCATATGGCAATCTTCCGGAAAAATTTGCGCGGCCCAAAAGGAGATTGGCCAACGCATGTCCGCCTTCCATGCCGGCGTACCAGCCCAGAACCAGAGCAGGCACTTCTTCATACCAATCGGTAATCATGACCGCCCCAGCCGTCTGCACAACAACAACGGTGCGTGAGTTGACTGCGCTGACTTTGCGGATCAATTCCACGGATTCTGGCAAAAGGCCAAGTTCCTTGCGATCACCACCAATTTCGGCTTTGCCTTTTGCTGCTTCAAGCCGCTCAAGCATGGTGGAAAGAACCGCCCTCTCCTCGTCCGTCTTTGGCTCGGGGTAAAGCTTCATGAGATCATCGCGGGCATAAATGCGCCCGTTTACCCATTCGCCCTCTTCCGCTGCGGTGTAGCCGACAACAACGACCGCAACGTCGGCTTTTTCGGCGAGTTTTGCCGCGGCATCCGGATCACTACCATCTGCATGCAAGATCAACTTTTCTGACAGTGCAGCAGTCAGCCCCTCTAGCGGCGTCACGACATGTGAGGCATGAACATTTGACGATCCTTTGTCGCCAGTATTTGGCAAGTCGGAAAGACGCCCCAGAACTGCAATGCTGTTCAGACTATTCTTATTGATCGGTAATACAGGCCGTCCCTCAATCGGCTCGTTACGCAGCAAAACCATCGACTTTTCTGCAGCTTTCTGGGCTAGATCTCGATGCATTTGGCTCGCCAAGATGCCCTTTTGCGGCTCGCTTTGAACTCGGAAGGCATAATGACGCAATTGCGTGGATATCAAACGCAAAGCCGATGCTTTAACTTTGTCCCAGCCGACTTTGCCGCTCGCCAGTGCTTCAGGCAACTGATCCGCCCGCAGCTGCGCAAATGGGGCCTCAAGATCCATTCCCGCGTCCAGAGAGTCCGCAGCATCGCGAATGGCCCAAACGAAGTCACTGATGACAAAGCCTTCAAAGCCCCATTGGTCACGCAGTATTTCAGTCAGTAAATTTGCATTGGCGCTTGCCCAAGAACCGTTGATCTTGTTGTAAGCGCACATGATAGAAGCCGCACCCGCTTCCATAGCGCGACGGAAATGGGGCAAATAATCTTCGTGCATGGTCTGTTGATCGCATTGCACATCCACATCAAAGCGCGCATTTTCCATCGAATTCAGCGCATAGTGCTTGATGCATGGCATGGCGTTCGGTTTTACACCGCGCACGAGAGCGGCTCCCATTTCTCCAATCAACACCGATTGATCTGAATAGGTTTCCTGAATACGCCCCCAAGCAGGATGGCGTGGAAGGTTGATACAGACACCTCCGAAGAAGTTGCCGCCGCTTGCGCGCACTTCCAAGCCGATAGCCTGACCGATCTCTTCTTCAAGCTCAACATCCCATGATGCTCCGCGAGCCATGGAAACCGGGAATGCCGTAGCTTCTCCGACCACAACTCCGCGAGGTCCATCAATGAAATGAACTCCAGGGATTCCGAGACGCTTATTTGAACCCATTCCATATGGGATGTGATTATAGCCAAACTCCATGATCCCGTGACGTCCTTCCCAGAAAGGAGTGTCTCCGTGAAGCAAGGCAAGCTGTTCGTTTGGCTCTAGTTGCTCATACAGTGAGGCTGCAAGCGCTTCAGCTGAGACACCGGACCGCACCTTTGCAACAGCCTCATCGAAGGTGGTCGTACCGGTTCGTTTCTGCGCACTCATTTGCGCTTCAGATTGGAATTCGCTCATATCGGCCTCCCTTAACTTTGTACTTAGCATGTGCTAAGTTAAATGTAAGGTACAATTAGTTTGGGCCATTGGTCAAGGGGATTATCCTCCACGAATTGCCTGTAACTATTGTGTCTGGCTTTAAATGTGTGGCGTCACTCTGCTCTGTAACATGATTGAGCGCAGCCTGCGTCTAGTCGTGCATGCCTTTGATAAATATCAGCACCAAGTGCGCGCAACCAAATATGGCGCATTGCAAATTCGACGACCTCTCATCAATTCAATGTAGCCTACCCACCTTGCAACGCCACCGGCAGAACGCAGAGAGCGTGGCATCAGATAACTAACTCAATCTAATTTTGAACTGGCCTCTATTCGCCGGACCATTTTTCGAGCAGTTGATCATGTATCGCCACGATCTCTGGATTGTGCAGGTCGAAAGGGGTGAGAAATGCATCGCCAGAGGCGGTTTGGGAACTCCACCACAGGATACCGGGCGCAAAAGTGAGCGGAATCGCTACAGGCAAGAGCCAATAGAAAATATCGGGAGCCAAATAGTCTGCAGAGACCATTCCAAACAATCCAATCAGCGAAATCCAGCCCGAAGCGAGAAAGCTCTCCTTCCAGCTCAAGCGACCATCTCCGCGGTTATTTGTCGGCCAGCCGCCATCTTTTCCCATCATGACCTTGTAGACGGACCGGGTCGTATAGAGCATCACGATCGGGGCGATAATTGACGAGAGCAAAACCTCCAGTACAGTTGACGTGATGACCTTGCCCGTGCCGCCAAAGCGCTCAGATTGCCCATTTAGAGAGGCTTTCAGAACGATCAGCAATTTTGGCAATAGCAGCACGCCAAAGATCCCCACGAGCAGACTGACCGCTTCGAATGTCATCGAAGGAGGGATATCTGGAATTGGCCAGTTAGGAATCGGGAAATAGTCCGGTTGAGCATCAAAATTGGGGGCCAGAATTGCGACGATAAGAAACGCGAGCCAAAATATCGGTGCGATATAGGCCATGATACCTTGAGCGAAGACAAAGCGCGACCACGGCTTCAGATCGGGCGCATTGATAACACGGGAATGCTGAAGGTTGCCCTGGCACCAACGACTGTCACGCTTTGCGTGATCGACCAGATTCTCAGGCCCTTCTTCAAAGGAGCCCTCCAGATCATCGTCAACACGAACGCTCCATCCAGCCCGCGCCAAAAGCGCGGCTTCCACATAATCATGGCTCATGATATGGCCGCCAAAAGGAGGCGTGCCGCTCAATACCGGCAAACCGCAAGACTGGACAAAAGCGTTTACGCGGACAATCGCATTATGACCCCAAAATGGTCCGGTGTGTCCTTGCATCATTGCCAGTCCACGGCAGAATACAGGCGAGTAGAATGCGGCTGCAAACTGCATGGCGCGGCCAAATCTTGATTGTGCGCGGACAATCTTGGGCAGGGTTTGCAACAGACCCAATTGCGGCTCGGCTTCCATACGCCGGATCATTTCAAGGATCGTCCTTCCTTCCATCAGGCTGTCAGCATCCAGAATGATTGCATAGTCATAAGCGCCGCCGGAATGGACGAAGAAGTCTTCGACATTGCCTGCTTTCTTGCCTGTATTCTGTTGCCGACGACGATAGAAAAACCGCCCCTGACCGTCACATTCCTCCACGAGGCGAATGAACATCTCCTCTTCGCGCTCGGCTATCTTGTCTGAGCGTGTGTCAGAAAGAATGGCAAAGTGTATCCTGACCTCAAGATCTGCAGCTTTGAGGGATTTGTCCATTGCAGCAAGACGCGAGAAGGAAACCAGCGGGTCTTCATTATAGACCGGCATAAGAATAACGGTTTTGCCCACAATCCAGTTTACAGTTTCGCGATTTGGCCCCTTGGCAGAAGAGGTCAGACCGATCAAGCCCTGTATACCACCCCACGCCAGCCAGATCGTGGAGATCAGGATAAGCAACGCAAGGGTTACGTCAATCAGGCTGATGCCGTTGACAGTCACCACTTGCAGGAAGGTGAAAAATGCAATCGCTCCCACGACCAGGCTGGTTGTGATTGCCAGACCTCGCAACAGAAAAAGACCAAACCTGTTCATTGGCAGGGGCTCATGCTCCAGATAGTTTCGCAGTGGATCGCAGAAGCTGACGCAAATTTACCATCAGTCTGTAGCGATTGCGTTTGGGGCGTTCTAGCGTTTGCGTAGGCATCATCAAAGGAGCATGAGGCAACGCGCAAGGGCCGTAGGTCAATTCATCAAATGTCATTGTCATCACCGTTAAGTCACATTCCAAAATTGGCTGATAAGCAGACTTATTTGTTAATCCATTGATAGGCCCAGCTTTCCGTCAAGCGTCGGCCGAAACCCGATAGATGCACAGTCATTTCAACAATGCTTCCTTCTTCCGCGGTCACATCCATAACAAGACGCCAAACCCCTTCACTAACAATCGGTGTGACAGTCTGGGTCTCGATCTTGCCGTTCATGATCGTGCTATTAATCTTGATCTCATCAATCTCGCTGGCTGGCAGGCTGGCGAGGACACCGTCTTTGAAGTCAATTACAAATTTGCGAGAACCGGTTGCATTCTCAACGCCGGAAACACCGCCGGCACCAGCTCGTGTTTCCAGAACGTAAGCCAGCCCTTCAACCGAACGGGCAGGCAGATCGCCCCAAAGCATGCGATAGGCAAATTCATAGCTCTCGCCTGCCTTGCCCCCCTTTTCAGGCATCCAGAAAGCGACAATGTTATCGTTCACTTCAAGATCAGAAGGGATTTCTACCAGTCGCACGGACCCCTTGCCCCAATCACCGAGAGGTTCAATACGAAGAGAAGGGCGTTTTTCATAAAGCGCCGAAGCATCCTGAAAATGGTCAAAATCCCGATCTCTTTGCAAAAGCGCAAAACTCTTTGGAGATTGCTCAGCAAAATAGCTCGAAGCCAATTGTGGCGGGTTGGAAAGCGGGCGCCACACTCGTTCTCCATTCTGCTTGACGATTTCCAGGCCATTGCTGTCGTGCACCTTGGGCCGATAGTCATCGAACTTATCGCGATTGCGTTCGCCAAACAGGAACATTGATGTCAATGGAGCAATACCCAATTGCGGGATATCAGCACGCATATAAAGGCGAGCAGTTGTTTCGATCTGCGTATTGTCTCCAGGAACAATTTTGAAACGAAATGCGCCGGTTACAGATTTACTGTTAAGCGCGGCATAGATCATGATCCGCGGCTCACCGGATTTGGGACGCTCCACATAAAAGCGTGTAAAGACGGGAAATTCTTCAGGCTCCGAACTTCCGGTATTGATCGACAACCCTCTTGCGGAAAGTCCGTAAACAGATCCCTTTCCCAGCGCCCGGAAATAGGAAGCACCTTGGAAAGCAATCAACTCGTCGAAAATATCGGGACGGTTGAGCGGATGGTGCAATCTGAACCCGGCAATCCCCGGAAGCGCAACATGCTCTGGAACCAAGTCGCGCGCTTGCCTCTCATAGATAAAATCATCCGTGCTGAAGCCAACCGGAGTCGCCTTGCCGTCTGATACTTCATAAAGTGCGACCGGATTCTTAAACAGCCATCCCATATGGAAAGCGTGCAATCGGAAAGCAGAGTTCTCGATATCTGAGAATTTTGCCTTGTCCGGATTGAAGCGGATTAACCGATAGGCATCGTAGGTCAGATCCTTCAAATATGCCTCATCGACTTCGTGAGGCGCTTTATATTCCTCAGACGCGAGGGCCTGCATTTCAGCGCTCAGTATATCGAAGCTGAAATCCGTGGCAGATTCGGCTGGCTGGTCTGAAGTTTCATTCAGACCAGCAGCAAATACGAACTGGTTCATTGAAACCAGAGCGGTTGCTGCTGTAGAGGCCAGAAAAGTACGACGCGATAAAGACATCAGAATACTCACTCTAATTCGATGCACTGTTTAAAGTAGGAAACGCTAGCTGCTTGAAGAAGTTCCAGCCCGATAAAGCGAATTTTATCAAGCTGTAGCACGTTTGTTCAGAACAGGATTGCGGCGGTATCAGTCAGAAATAAGGCGATATTACATTTGTTTACATTTTTGCCTTTGCCCTTCAATCTGCGCTCTTTCATTTACTGGTCCGAAAAAGTGCCGATATATCAGCATGCTGTCATGATAAAAAACGAAGTTTGAGTCAAGAATTCTCTTTTAGACAACAGTAGAAAACAGTGATTCATTTTTGGTCGGTAAGAATTTATTAATTATCTAACGTGGAGCAATCAACGCCGGAGGAGCTTGTAAGCAGTCATCACTTTGCACTTACCAAAGAGGAGCCCGCCGATGGGGAGATCATCACGTGCCTTACCGACAATCGACACACGGTTCTACGATTCGCACAGTCTTCAGGCCGTCAGGTTCAACAAGAGGGAACGAGCCTGCGCAAAGACAACTCGTCTGCTCCTATTGATATGAAACACGCCTTTTCCAAGTCGGGCATGAGTTGTCCGGCATTTAATCATGCCTTTAGCTTTGATCGGAAGACTGCCTGTTCAGGCCTGAATGAACTCTGCAAAAGCAGAAATTGCTATCAGCAAATAGGATATCAAAGCAGTTGAATGCGAGTGAACACAGATGCCAATGACCGTCCCATTCCGCGCATAGCTGCGTGGCGGTTAAGGCTTTTGAAAAATTGTGGTTCTTTAGTTGACAGGCTAATAATTAGCCTACTATATATTCATCATGAATGAGATTGATGAACAATTGACGCGAGCTTTTCTGGAGTCGCTCACTACAACAAGCCGGCGACTAAAAACGCTGTTTGATGCACGCGTTACCGAGCATGGGCTAACTTATGCACGGGGTCGCGCCTTGCTGTTGTTGGTACAATATCCTGGCATTACGCAAAGCGAGCTTGCATGCAAGTTAGGTCTTGAACAGGCAACGGTTGTTCGTCTTCTAGATAGGATGGAAGAACACGATCTTATCCGTCGCGTGCCAGACGATCACGACAGGCGAGCGAAAAAACTCCAGCTTACGCCGCAGGGAGAAGAAAGCGGCAAGCTGGTCAAATCGATTGGGGAGGCCATTCGCCAGGAGGTATTTGGCGATATACCTAATGAAGATCTGAGGAATGCTATTGCGACAATGAACGCAGTCTCGGATCGTATGGGTGAAAAGGACAGCTAGGCTCAATTACTCTTCATGACAAAAAAACCGGATCAACCGGGAGAGGATCAGCTACCCACTGCGGCAGCTGATGCTTTGAGCGGAGCTGTCGCTGTTTCTTCTCCCCCATCTCCGCCTGTGGCTCAGAAACAAAAACAGATAACAAACCAGCCTGAGCCACAGGCGTCTCCTCAAAAACCCGCCAGACCCAAAATCAAGGGGCTGCCTCGACGCATGCCGATTGCGCCGCGCCCGCTCCATGTTCGTCTGGCCTATGTGTTTGTAGCCATTCTCATTGGCCTCACCTACGGTTTCGGCTTCAGTGCGCTTACCGTCAATATGTACCAGATTTCCGGACCGCTCGGCGCGACAACGAACGAAGCAGCTTGGCTGACGGCTGCCTATCTGGCACCCAATGTCAGTATGACGTTGTTTTTGTTCAAGATTCGCATGCAATTCGGTATCAGGAAGTTTGCAGAGATAGCTATTCTGGTTTACATGGCCATATCCTTGCTTGGTCTTGCCGTAAACGGCCTTGGAATGGCGTTGATCGTCGAATTTTTCAGTGGCATAGCAGGTGCGGCATTGACCTCGCTCACCATGATCTATGTGATGGAGCCCTTACCTCCGCAAAAGAAAATGACGGTCGGCATCAGCATTGGTGCAACACTGGTCACTCTGGGCAGGCCCCTGGCCGGGGTGATTTCCCCCTATCTGTTGGAATTGTGGGGTGTACAGGGCCTGTATTTGCTCGAACTGGGGCTGGCTCTGATGTCTCTTGCGGCAATTTTCGTTTGCCCTCTGCAATCCCCTGCCCGCAAGAAGATGATCGAGCCGATCGACTTTGTCAGCTTCCCGATGCTTGCCATCGGCATGGGCGGCTTCTGCATCCTCTGGAGCGTTGGCGTGTCCTACTGGTGGGTTGAAGCAGAGTGGCTTGGCTGGATTGCGGTAATCAGTCTCGTTGCTGCGACCATTTTTGCAGTAATTGAGCTTAACAGGAAAGTCCCGTTCATTGATGTTCGCTGGTTGACATCGCGCGACATCTTGCAGTTCATCGTAGCGCTGCTGCTATTCCGCATCATTTGTTCCGAACAGACGACTGGCGCGGTCGGTTTCCTGCGTCAGATGGGCATTCTGAACGAGCAGATGATTGCTTTCTATGTCGTATTGTTTTTCATGTCGGTCGCGGCTGGCGTTACTTGTTGTTTCGTCCTCAAAATCGGCAGCCAGATCTATGTGAAGATGGTAGCGCTCGTTTTGCTCTGCATCGGCTCTTGGTTGAACAGCCATCTGACCATATTGACCAGACCGGAGCAGATGTATGTCAGTCAGGGACTGATTGCCTTTGCAAGCGGGCTCTTTATGCCCGCAGCCATGTCCTATGGCATGATTGCCGCTTTCCGAAAAGGTTTCGATCATATCATGTCCTTCATCTGCCTGTTCATCACCACGCAGAAGATCGGAGCGATGATGGGCTCGGGATTTTTTCGTAGTTTTATCACGATCCGTGAGAAGGCCCATTCCCACGCCATCGTGCAATCGCTGGTGATGAGTGATCCGAACGTCGCCCATAGAATCCAGATATATGGACATAGCGTTGCGTCCTCTATAAGTGACCCGGTTTTAAGACAAGCTCAGGGTGTTGCCATGTTGGCACAAGCTGCAAGCCGTCAGGCCTATGTGCTGGCTTACAATGATGGCTTTCTACTTATGAGTTATCTTTCTGCCATAACCTTCTGTCTGCTCGCGGTGGAGCGGTTCATTCAGCTTCGCCGGATAAGAAAACAAACAATGGCTGCTGCAACAGCCTGATAAATAGTGAGATTGGATAGACACCATGCCTAAGTTCTTGAGATCTGTTGCGACCTATATCGCGGTTGCGTTCGGCCTATGTGGGATCTTTGTAGTTCTCTTCGTTTGGGGCCTGCCACCGTTCAGTTCGGCCAACCAGCAGCGCACCGATGACGCTTATATTCGGGGAAATGTAACAACGATCAGCCCCCAGTTGGCCGGATATATCGTTGATGTGCCGGTACAAGACTATCAGCAAGTCAAAGAAGGTGATTTGCTGGTTCAGATCGACGATCGCATCTATGTGCAGCAGTTGGCTCAAGCCAAGGCTACACTTGAGAAAGCCGAGGCTTCTTTGCAAAACGCCAGTAGCAACGAAGAGACCGCGCAGGCTCAGGTTTCCGAAGCACGGGCGCAGGTTGCCAGCGCGCATGCAGCTCTGGAGATTGCCCGCCTCAATCTTTCCCGGACACAGAAGTTGCATAAAAAGGGCTTTGCGGCAACCAGTCTAGCCGATGAATATAGTGCCGCTTTCGATCAGGCAAAGGCGTCACTTGAGGCCCAACGCGCAGCCCTCGTCATCGCGCAACAAAACGTCAAGACAACCAAGGTCAACCGAAGATCCCTTCAGGCAGCAGTCGCGAGTGCCAAAGCGCAGGTGCAGCTTGCTCAGATCAATCTGGAACACACGCGCATCAGGGCACCGCGCGATGGTGCCCTCGGCCAAATCGGCGTTCATGTCGGTCAATATGTGACGGCAGGAACCACTGCCACCTACCTCGTACCACGCGACATCTGGGTTGTTGCCAATTACAAGGAAACGCAGCTGGAAAAAATGCTGGTCGGAGAGCCTGTTCGCTTTGCTGTCGACGCACAGGGGGGAGCCATATTCATGGGGCGTGTGGAGCGCTTCTCTCCGGCAACAGGCTCAGAGTTCAGCGTGCTCAAATCAGACAACTCCACCGGCAACTTCACCAAGGTTGCCCAGCGGATCCCGGTCAGAATTTCGATTGATGACAATCAGGCAAATGTTGAACAGCTCGTTCCCGGCATGTCAGTCATCACCTGGGTGGACACATCGATGGGAAAACGCCCCTCCAGCATTGCATCTGGCGTAGGCGGGTCCTCCCTCCCGACAGCTCATCGGTCAGGTAAGGAGTTTGCCGAGCGATAAGTCTTGAGAAAGACGCCCTTCTTGTCAAATCGGGCATCCTCTACCAACCTTAACCGATCCATTGGATGTGATTGCAATGCCGTTTGGATCAATTAGGTAGACATGACCATCCGTAGTCAAAGACATAATATACGAAACCCACAAGCCGTATACTGCCGAGGTGGAAATCTTGGCCGTTCTGGATAGCCTCAGAGGCGAAAAGCTGTGCGACAGGCAAGATATATGCTGGGGCCTTTGTTACAAAGGGACAAAGATCGTCGTAGAGGCATCGAGTTTGAAGTCATATTTTTTTCGGCCATAAACGCCGCAAGAAACACGGAAATATTTAAAGGTAGCGAATAGGGAAAAACGGCGGAAAATGCTAAGGCAAAGCTGAAAAGATGTCCAACCGGCATACTCTAGTCAGACAAAAGCCCTCGCAACTGCCTGAGCTGCAAGGGCTTTGGATCTCGATTGGTACGCCCTACGGGACTCGAACCCGTGTTACCGCCGTGAAAGGGCGGCGTCCTAACCGCTAGACGAAGGGCGCTCATCAATCGGTGAGCCGGTTTATAGGGGGCTTCTTTAAAAATCGCAAGACCAATTGAGATAATTCCATATGAAAAATGTCAGAATTTCGACTTTGTCCAAAGCCTTTTTGCAAAATCTCCATTTCTCATTGTATGCAGTTAATTTAGTTGTATGATAGAACTAATTCTTGATCTAATTTCAAAGTGGAGTGGCTTATGCATGTGCGCGACAGCCTGGTGAATGATATCAGAGCATCCTCAAGGCAACTGGTTAGACAATGGGGAGTATTGGCAAAACATGTAGCTGGTACAGAATATTCAATCAGCGCGGTTCATGCAGTGCTGGAAATTGGGCTAACTGATGGAATCAATTCCAAGGATCTTGCAGATTCGCTCATTCTTGAGAAGTCTACAATCAGTCGGTTGGTCAAGAGTTTGGTTGAACAGGGCCTAATTATCAAGCTCCACGATGATCAGGACAGAAGAAAGCAAGGGCTTGCCTTAACTGAAAAAGGGAAAATACTCTTTGACTCAATCAATGCCAATGCGAATGAGCAGGTCCGTGACGCTCTGGGCAGTATTGAGGCAGAGGATGTCCTAAAAATCTCAAAGGGATTAACGCTCTATGCCGATGCGCTTTCGCGGAAAGAATACCCGCGTTCTGGAAGTTCAGCAATTATTGAAACTGGATACAGGGCCGGCCTTATTGGACAAATTTCCAGCATGCACTCGCAGTTCTACAACAAACTTGTCGGCTTTGGCTCGGTTTTTGAAGCCATTGTTGCGAGCGGAATGAGCGAATTTGCGGGAAGACTTGAGAAAGATTGCAATGAAATCTGGCAGGTGAACGAAAATGGCAGGTTCCTTGCCAGCATCGCGCTTGACGGTGAAGATCTCGGCAACAACATCGCGCATCTGAGATGGTTTATTGTCGATGCCAGTTTGCGGGGGCAAGGCGTTGGGCGGCTTCTGCTTGAGAAATCGCTGGATTTTGCTGATTCATTCGGTTTCAAGGAAACGCATTTGTCCACCTTCAAGGGACTCGATGCAGCTCGTCACCTCTATGAATCTAACGGATTTGTACTGACCGAAGAGAAACCCGATACAACATGGGGCAAGGAAGTCATTGAACAACAATTCGTTCGAAAGCATCCGTAAAAAAAGCAGCTAATGCCTATCGACTTCTGCGGCATCAATTATGCGTAACTGAACCGAAGGGCGTCCCTGCCAATAGTCGAGCGACAGGCTACCTGCAACATGAAGACTTTGCCCTCTATTTTCCAATAGCAATTTGCCAATAGGCTCTTCTGCTGCGCGGAAGCATATGCCTTTAAGCTTCCCCCCTGAAGAATTGGCTATGGTGCAGCGGACATGCCCGCCCTGCCCGACGACATCAGCAAAAGCAATTTTGTGTGATGGAAAAACGAATATTGGTTCTGGATTACCAGCCCCGTAAGGGCCTGCCTTTTCCAACATTTTTACCAGATCTTCCGACGCACCGGTGGCCGTGAGGGCTGCATCGATCTTCAGCTCATCATGGGAGCGAGCATGGGCGACCTGAGCTTGCAATTGCTCTGTGAGGAAATGACGAAATTCTTCGATTTTCTCTGTCTCAATCGTCAAGCCGGCCGCCATTGCATGACCTCCGCCCTTGACCAATAGCCCTGATGCGTGGGCGGCTCTTACCGCCGCGCCAAGATCCGATCCCGTTATGGAGCGGCCAGACCCTGTTCCCAGTCCATCTGGCCCCAGAGCAATTGCAAATGCAGGACACCGGAACCGTTCCTTAAGGCGAGAGGCAAGAAGTCCCACGATACCGGCATGCCAATCTGCGCTGCTTGTTACGAGGCTTGAACAGTCCGGATCATCCAGCATTTGGTGTTGGGCCTGAGCAATGGCCTCTTCAAGCATGATTTGCTCAAGGGCTTGACGCTCTTTGTTCAGACGCTCCAATTCAGATGCTATATGTTCCGCCTCGCTCTGATCATTGCTCATCAAAAGGCGAGCACCCAAAGCAGCATCCCCTATCCGCCCCCCAGCATTGATACGAGGACCGAGCATAAAACCAAGATGGTAGGGACTAACAGGCCCGCTGACACGCGAAACAGCCAGCAAGGCGCTAAGGCCAACACTGTTATTGGCGCGAATGACCATCAGCCCCTTTACGACAAATGCCCTGTTCAAGCCAATCAGCGGAACAACGTCACAGACTGTGCCGAGCGCCACAAGATCGAGCCACCCAAGCAAATCCGGCGCCTTGAAGCCAGTATTGTAAAAGCCGATCTGTCTCAATTGACGGTTTACGGCAACAAGCGTCATGAAGGTTACACCCACCGCCGCCAGATGCCCCAATTGGCTCAGATCATCTTGTCTGTTTGGGTTGACCAAAGCAACGCAGGCAGGCAACCCCTCCCCCACCTGATGGTGATCAATTACCACAACATCGATTTTTCGATCTCTGGCGCGTTCAAGAGCTTCGAAGGATGTCGAGCCACAGTCGAGCGTCAAGATCAGCGTATGTTTCTCATCGATCAACTGATCGATTGCGGTCGGGTTTGGCCCATAGCCCTCGAAAATGCGATCAGGAATATAGACGGTTGTTTCGCATCCGCAATGACGCAGGAATAAAGCCATCAAAGCGCTTGACGTTGCTCCATCGACATCATAATCGCCAAAAATGGCGATCTTTTCTTTGCCCCGGATAGCTGCAGCAATTCTCTCTGCGGCTATGTCCATATCGGTTATGCAGGAAGGATCGGGCATCAGCCGCTTGAGACTGGGATCGAGATAATGAGCCGCACTTTCAGTCGTCTGGCCACGAGCGACCATCACGCGCGCGACGATATCCGGAATATCCTCGCTCTGGGCGATTGCACTGGCCAGTTCAATGCCACGTATATCCAACCCTTCCACCCAACGGCGTTCTTTGGCGGATTTACTAACTCCCAGATAGCTTTTGGAGGATTCATTTTCGGATAACATCGGCTATTACGGCTCTTTATACGGAATCACTTTTTGTGGAGCTTAACTTAACATGACGATGCCGTCTGACCACAAAAAAGGCGGGCCTTGAACCCGCCTCTTTTCATGCTGATAAAACAGTCTTATCAATCCAGATGGAATTTTTCAAACTGGCGATGCTCGGTCTCAACCCAACGCACTGTGCCGGTGGTCGATCGCATAACAACAGTTTGGGTCTTGATGATGTTGCGTCCGAACTTCACACCAGACAACATGTTACCATCGGTCACACCAGTTGCTGCAAAGGTTACGTCGCCACCAGCCAATTCGATCATTTCGAACTTTTTGGAAGGATCGGAAATACCCATGCGGATGGCACGATTGAGCTGCTCTTCGTTGTTGATGACAAGACGGCCTTGCATCTGGCCGCCGATGCAACGCAATGCGGAAGCTGCCAGCACCCCTTCAGGCGCACCACCAATACCCATATAGATATCCATGCCGGATTCATCAGGGTCGGTAATGTGAATGATGCCCTGAACGTCACCGTCACCGATCAGACGAATAGCGGCACCGGTTGCGCGAACATCCTCTATGAGCTTGGCATGACGTGGACGGTCAAGAATGCAGACGTTCAGATCGGAAACATTCACGCCCTTGGCTTCGGCCAGTGCATTGAGGTTGTCTTCCGGTGAGCGATCCAGATCAACAAGCCCTTTTGGATAGCCCGGACCAATTGCGATCTTGTCCATATATACGTCAGGTGCATTAAGCAGACTGCCATGGTCCGCAATCGCGATGACGGCCAGAGAGTTTGGCTGGTTTTTGGCGCAAAGGGTTGTGCCTTCGAGCGGATCAAGCGCGATATCGACTTTAGGCCCCTGCTTGTTGCCGACTTCTTCACCGATATAAAGCATCGGAGCTTCGTCGCGTTCGCCTTCACCAATCACAACGCGGCCATTGATCGGAAGCTGGTTCAACTCGCGACGCATCGCGTCAACGGCTGCCTGGTCTGCCGCCTTTTCGTTGCCGTGGCCCCTCAGACGTGCAGCAGAAACGGCTGCGCGCTCCACGACGCGAACGATTTCAAGGGTCAGGATACGATCCAGTACCGGTGCTTCTCTGATTTCACTCATTCAATTTCCCCTTTTGCCCCAATGAGGCCATATGTGCAATGAAATCGGCATTCAAGGTAAATTCATTGAATCGAAATTATCCGAATTTCACAATCTCTCAATTCTGATAACTTGAGGTGCGGCAACAACATGGCCATCGCTGACGATTGTTTCTATCGCGGTACGAATTGCCTGCTCCGTCGTCTCGTAGGTAATAAGAACCACATCCTGTGGCTTCTTGGCGTTTGTAATTGTTCCACTTTTTAGTTCTACTTTATATTTTGCTTTTCGTTGAACTATACTTTCGAGTGAAATGTCCTGTTGTGCCATGCGATTTGCGATTGTGGCGAAGACGCCGGGCTGATCGTTCACCCTAAGTCTTATGTAATATCCACCTTCATGAGCCCTGATGCCGGCGGGTTTATATGGCTCCAAAACGGACGCGGGGCGCCCCAAAGGTTTGACCTGAAGCCCGCGAGCGATATCGATAATGTCGGCGATAACCGCTGAAGCAGTAGCTTCTCCGCCTGCTCCGGGGCCAGAAAGTGTGATGGAACCAATGGCATCGCCTTCAATAGCGACCGCATTTGTTACGCCGTCGATCTGGGCAATTGGTGAATCCTGAGGAACCATGGTTGGATGCACGCGCTGTTCAATGCCGGTATCAGTTTTCTGAGCGACACCGAGAAGCTTGATGCGGAAACCGAGATCTTCTGCAGCAGAAATATCTGTTGGGGTTATTGAAGTTATCCCCTCAAGAAAAATGGAATCCGCTTCGATCTCATGACCAAAAGCCAAACTGGCGAGAATCGCGAGCTTGTGGGCGGTATCATTGCCTTCCACGTCAAAGGTTGGATCTGCTTCGGCATATCCCAACCGTTGCGCATCTTTCAGACATTCTTCGAAGGAAAGCCCCTCATCTTCCATGCGAGTAAGAATATAGTTGCACGTACCGTTCAGAATTCCGTAGACACGGCTGATGTTGTTGCTGGTCAGGCCTTCGCGAATGGCCTTGACAACCGGAATACCCCCAGCAACAGCGGCTTCAAAATTAATCGAAACACCCTTCTCTTCGGCCAGCTTTGCCAATTCATTGCCGTGCTTGGCCAGAAGCGCCTTGTTGGCGGTGATAACATGCTTGCCGGCATTGATCGCAGCTCTTACAGCCTCTTCTGCCGGGCCGCTGTCGCCGCCGATCAGTTCTATGAAAACGTCGATGTCGTCGCTAACAGCCAATTCGCAAGGATCGGAGAACCATTTATACTTGCAGAGGTCAATGCCTCTATCCTTGTCTTTGCTTCTTGCCGAAACTGCATTGATGTTCAACGCGCGACCGGCTTTGATGGCCAGTTCATTTTCCATGGAGGAAAGACGTTTAAGTGCGGAAGTGCCAACGGTGCCGAGACCAGCTAGGCCGAGCTTGAGGGGGTCGCTCATTTGGTTCGTGGTTCCAAAAGTCAAGTTTGTTGTACTTGCAGTTTTGCCGATTAAATTTCTAGAAAAAAATAAGTATTGAAATTTTTGAGCAAAACGGCTGCTTGGCAAATTAAATACGCAAGCAAGCAGCCATCCGCAAGAGCTATTTGGTTTTTACCAAAATTGTTTGCTCTCGCGAATGAAAACTTGTTTCTATCTACGAACAATACTGTCGACTAGCCTCAGGAAGAGGCAAGAAATTTGCGGATGTTGCGCGCTGCTTGACGAATCCGCTGTTCGTTCTCAACAAAAGCCAAACGAACATAGTCATCGCCATATTCGCCAAAGCCAACACCCGGCGCGACCGCCACATGGGCTTCTTCGACCAGCCGCTTGGCAAATTCGAGCGAACCTACGTCACGGAATTTCTCGGGCACTTGCACCCAAGCAAACATGGTCGCATCCGGGCTCGGAATCGGCCACCCTGCTCTGGTAAAACTTTCTACCATCACATCACGGCGGAACTTATAGGTCTCGCGCGCTTCTGCAATGCAGTCTTCAACCCCATTCAATGCAGCGGCTGCGGCCACCTGAATAGGCGTAAAGGCACCGTAGTCCAAATAGGATTTAACCCTCGTCAACGCCCGTATCATGCGCTCGTTACCGACGGCGAAGCCCATTCGCCAACCTGGCATGGAGAAGGTTTTGGAAAGCGAGGTGAATTCAACCGCGATATCCTTTGCCCCTTCCACCTGAAGAATGGACGGCGGAACATCATCGCCGAAGTAGATTTCAGCATAGGCCAGATCGCTCAAAACCATAATATCATGTTCTTTCGCGATCTTGACCACCTCTTTGTAGAAGTTGAGATCTACCGTGTAAGCGGTCGGGTTCGACGGATAGTTCACGATAAGCGCAATCGGCTTCGGAATGGAATGTCGTACGGCTCGGTCAATCGAGCGGAAGAATTCCTCATTTGGTTCTGCTGGCATGGAGCGAACCACACCACCAGACATGATGAAACCGAATGAATGAATCGGATAAGTCGGGTTTGGCACCAGCACAACGTCACCGGGACTGGTGATCGCTTGTGCCATGTTGGCGAAGCCTTCCTTGGAACCGAGTGTCGCTACGATTTCGGTTTCAGGATTGAGCTTAACCCCGAACCGGCGTTCATAATAGGAAGCCTGAGCGCGGCGCAAACCGGGAATCCCACGCGAAGTGGAATAGCGGTGTGTTCTCGGGTCGAGCACCGTTTCGGTCAACTTGTCAACGATGTGCTTTGGAGTCGGCAGATCAGGATTGCCCATACCCAAGTCGATGATATCCGCGCCCGCCGCTCGTGCCTTCGCCTTAATCCGGTTAACCGGTTCAAAAACATAAGGCGGGAGACGGCGTATTTTATGGAACTCATCCATAGTTTGGCTCCTTGATATCAGGACTGTAATAAAATTAGGCAAAGCCATGTGAAGTGTTGCAGAAAATGGCGCTAACTTGTTTGCATTGCCACCTCTAAATCAGTTTTTGCACATGGGAATTCGACGATAAGATGGCCAACGCCTGGATAGTCACCACCAACGTCATTCACAAATGTGATGGATGAGGATCGCTAAATCAGTTTTGTAAGCTTGATTATTTCGCTTTATTTCCCAGCTTGATAAGCTCGGCTTCAAGTTTTTTGCGCTCTTCAGGCGTCAATAATGACGGGTCTTTCGTGGACAACTCGACAATGGCGGGATAGTCCTCGTCTTTGGGTTCGGCATTGAGCAATTCGATGGAATAGGCCAATTGCGAAGGGATAACTGGCGGAATAAGGCCCGTTTTCTGTGAACCGTCACCCGTCGCTGGTGCTGCTGCCGGGTTGCTCGTTGCCGAGGCAACCGGAGCCTGTTTGCTTCTACCCAATGCGGAATTATCCAGATCTGAATGAGTTGCAGAACAACCAGCGATCATCAAACTCGCCACGAAGACACCGGCAATCCGAAAGTTACTCGGTTTGCTGGCTGCCGCATTCGATGAGCGAGATTTTTTCACAGCATTGTCCTTTACCCAAAATGAGATCGAGACGTTGCTCGAAGCTCTTGCTGCATGATTAGATAGTGGCACCGTAACGGGAACGCAAGTGTCTCATATATCGCTAACTGTCAGAACTTCGGAATGATTTTACGGGAAATTCATTCTGACTGCTCGCAAATCGTGCGATCCTCCCCTGTCACTTATTGTCGCGTCAAATTGCCCAAATCCATGCATTAGTCGCACTACGACGCCTATTCAATGCGTATATTGTCGGTTTGAACCAATCCCGAATGAATGGTGTAATGGTATCTGAGACCGGAATTTCGGTTCTTCCCTATTCTCATATTGCTTGGTGCGTGGAATGGTCAAAGAGGATGACAAGAAGGGTGGAGAGGAGCATGACAACTCCAATAAGGAGGAGGCTCAATCGAGCCGGGATCATCGCCACAGCTTTTTTGACTTTGACATCAACGATCCTGACAAATTGACGGAAAACCTCGCCTGTTTTGTCGAAGAAGCCGGAAAGATTGCGGCCAATTATCGGCAAAAGAAGGCGCAAGAAAAGCACGCCAGATCAATCAACTACGCCAACCAGATGCATCGTGCATTTGCCGAGATATCGAGCTTCTGGATGTCAGACCCAGCCAGAAGTATTGATGCACAGACACGCTTTTGGGAGCAAATCGGTGAACTATGGGCTTCAACGCACCGTCGCATGCAGGGAAGCGACGAAGGCGAGCTTGTGCAAACACCGCAAGACGACATCCGGTTTAGCGATCCAGATTGGCGCGACTACCCGTATTTTTCATTTCTCAAACAGCTCTATTTCGTGACATCGCAATGGGCAAACGAAATGATTGACGAGGCGGAATCTGTTGACGATCATACACGTCACAAAGCTCGGTTTTATCTCAAACAATTATCGCACGCCTTATCGCCATCCAACTTCATATTTTCAAACCCGACATTGCTACGAGAGACCTTTGAGCATAACGGAGAAAACCTCATCCGCGGCATGGAAATGCTGGCAGAAGACATGAAAACCGGTGGTGATTTTTTCTTCCGTCAAACGGCAACCTCGGTCTTTAGCGTGGGGGAAAATCTCGCCATCACGCCGGGTAAGGTGGTTGCTCAAAATGACATTTGCCAACTCATTCAATATGACGCTCAGACAAAAGACGTTATCAAAACGCCGCTGGTTATTTTTCCATCATGGATCAACAAATTCTATATTCTGGATCTGGATCAGAAAAAGAGCTTCATAAGATGGTGTGTAGAGAATGGGCACACCGTTTTTGCCGTGTCCTGGGTTAATCCGGATGAGACTTTGCGCGACAAAGACTTCGCCGCCTATATGTTTGAAGGTATCATTTCATCTATCGAAATAGTCCGAGACATAACCGGCGAGGAACGGGTCAATGCAATTGGCTATTGCGTTGGTGGCACGTTGCTTTCTGCGGCGATGGCTTATCTGGCTGCAAAGAATTTGGACTGGATCAACAGTGCGACGCTCTTTGCCAGTCAAGTTGATTTCAGTGAAGCTGGTGACCTCAAGGTATTCATCGATGAAGAACAACTTGATGAGCTGGAAGCCATCATGGACCGACAGGGCTATCTTGATGGCATCACGATGGCCAATATCTTCAATATGCTTCGGCCGAATGATTTGATATGGCCCTATTTCGTCAACAACTACATGCGCGGCATTGAACCGTTTCCCTTCGACTTTTTGTTCTGGAACCAAGACGTGACGCGCATGACGAAAGCATGTCATTCCTTCTATTTGCGACAATGCTATTTGGAAAACCGGCTGGCTGAGGGCCGCATGGTAATTGATGCTGTGCCGCTAGATCTGCGTTCCATCAAAACCCCGATATATTGTCTGGCCTTGAAAGAAGACCACATCGCACCGGCGCAATCCATTTTCAAAGGGAGCAAACTGTTCGGCGGGCCGGTTGACTTTGTGCTTGGTGGATCGGGCCATATCGCGGGGGTAGTCAATCCGCCCAGTAGGGTCAAATACCAATATTGGCGAAATGAAGATCACTTTGAGAGCCTTGGTTGTTGGCTGGATAGCGCGACCGCAACTCCGGGTTCATGGTGGCCAGACTGGCATCAATGGATTTTGGCAAAGGGCGAAGAATCTGTATCTGCACGAAATACCGGTTCTGAAAAATTTCCTGGCTTGGAATCAGCTCCAGGAACTTTTGTCCGAAAAGTCTATTAGCAGCTTTGGGGTCTCATGTTTCAAATGAAACGCAGCGAGTGATACTTGCAGAAATATTATTTTCGCCCAGCGTACATTTGGATTAGTTGCATCAATACAGATAGATATGCAAATCGCCCTAATACTGAAGCTGGTTCTGAACACAAATTTCGGGCTGCAACATTATTTTCATTTAAACGTCATTGAACCGTAATGGTGATTATTTTTAATGGCGGCTCATGCGGCAACGCCCGTCTTTTCCCGCTATCGATTGAGAGCGAAATCATCATGCGCAACTTTATTCTTTCATCCGTCGTTCTTGCCTTCACTGCGACGCCAGTGCTCGCTGAAGAATTGGTGCTTTATACAAGCCAGCCAAACACCGATGCTCAGCAGACCGTTGATGCCTTCATGGCTGAAAATCCCGATATTACCGTCTCTTGGGTTCGTGATGGCACGACCAAGGTCATGGCCAAACTTCAGGCAGAAATCGCAGCCGGTGACGTTCGCCCTGATCTGCTGCTGATTGCCGACATGGTTACGCTCGAAGGCCTGAAGCAGGACGGTCAGTTGCAGCCTTACAAGGCCGCTGCCGCAAGCAACTATGATCCTGCGCTCTATGATGCGGACGGATATTACTATTCGACTAAGCTGATCACCACGGGCATTGTCTACAACACAGGCGCCGCCAAAAAGCCATCCAGCTGGAAAGAGCTGGCGGCTCCTGACATGAAGGGCATGATTGCCATGCCATCGCCCCTCTATTCAGGTGCTGCGCTGATCCATCTTGCCACACTTACCGGCGACGAAAGCCTTGGCTGGGACTATTATCAGGCACTCGCCAACAATGAAGCTCGTGCTCAGGGTGGAAATGGTGGCACCTTCAAGGCCGTAGCGTCTGGCGAAAAACCATATGGCGTTGTGGTTGACTATCTCGCCATCCGCAGCAAGGCCAAAGGCTCCCCGGTAGAGTTTGTCTTCCCTGAAGAAGGCGTATCCTATGTGACCGAACCGGTTGCCATTTTGAAAAATGCAAAGAATGTCGAAGCCGCGCACAAGTTCGTTGACTTCCTTCTGTCCCCAAAAGGTCAGGATCTTGTTCTGTCTCAAGGTTATATTCCTGCCATGAATGGGACGAGTGTTCCAGCCGGTTTTCCAGATCGCAGCTCGATCAAATTGATGAATTTCGATCCTGCCGCCGCATTGGAAAACGCTGAAGCAAACAAAAAGAAGTTTGCTGAAATGTTTGGAGTAAAATAATGACACTCACCTCCATGTTGGATGGTGTGAAGCCTGTCCGGTCCGAGGGTCGGCCAGGCATTTTTCTTGCGGTTCTTTCGCCTGCCATCGTCATTTTGTGTCTGCTGCCGATCGTGCGTCTGGCGATGCAAGGCTTGTGGCAGGATGCGTCCTTTTCAACCAGTCATCTGACCGAGATATTCTCGGAAGCCCAAACCTGGCAAGCAACCTGGAACTCCGTTTCGATTTCGTTTCTCGGCACAATCGTTTCGATGATTATCGGCGCGACCTTTGCCTTTCTGGTGGCGTTAACAGACATCAGGGCGAAAGCTGCTCTTGTGTTCTGCTTCATGCTGCCGATGATGATACCTCCTCAGATTACTGCGCTTTCCTGGTTGCAGATGTTTGGCCCGACGAGCGCCTTGCTCAAGATGCTCGGCATTGCCCCTGCCCTTGGTTCTCCTCAACCTTTATATTCTGTTGGTGGCATTGCCTTACTGCTTGGCATACAGCATGCCTCGTTGATTTTCCTTACCCTGAGGGCAGCCCTTAGGCAGGTGCCGCGGGAACAAGTGGAAGCTGCGCGCCTTGCCGGAGCAAGTGGTTTCATGGTTTGGCGCGACATAATTTTGCCAATCACGAGTCCTGCCCTGATTGCCGGTATCGCCATGACATTTGTTACGGCAATCGGCAACTTCGGCATTTCGGCAATGCTCGGAATTCCGGCCAACATTCAAATGCTTCCCACGCTAATCTATTCCAAGCTTTCCAGCTTTGGGCCTTCGGTTCTGTCCGAGGTCGCCGTTCTGGCAATATTGATTGGCATCATCGCCGCTGTCGGCGTGTTTTTGCATCACTATCTCATCAAGGGTAAGGACTACCGCCTGCATGGAATTATCGGCAGACCACTGGACATTTCACTTGGCCGGTACCGGCTGCTCGTTGAGATTTGCCTGTGGCTGGTTTTGCTGTTTATTCTCGTGGTGCCTTTCATTGCGCTTGTTTCATCATCTCTGGTGCCATCCTTCGGCATGATTTTAAGCTTTGATACGGCGAGCATTGATGCCTATAAAGAGGTTCTGTTCCGACAGAGTTCGACGATCAGAGCATTTATAAATAGCTTTAGCCTCTCTATTGCAGCAGCAGCCACATTGTTCATGATCACTGTGCCTCTGGCCTATGGCATGGTAAAACAACGTGGTTGGGTGCCCAAGGCAATTGATGTCGTCGTCGAGATCCCTTATGCCCTACCCGGCATTGTGCTCGCCATAGCCTGCATTCTGACCTTTCAGCGCGTTCCTGTTTTCAATTTCAGTTTGTACGGAACCATTGCGATCATATTTATCGCCTATCTTGCTCGTTTTTTCGTTATCTCACTAAGACCTGTGGCAAGTTCGTTTCAACAGATGGATCCCAATCTTGAGGAGGCTGCCCAGTCTTGTGGTGCCGTTCCCTTAAGGCGACTAATGGATATCCTGCTTCCTTCCGTTGCACCGTCAGCCGCAGCGGGTGCGCTTCTCGTGTTCCTGACAGCCTTTAACGAGCTTACCGTTTCGGCCCTTCTGTGGTCTTCTGGCAACGAGACGCTAGGCGTAATCATTTTCAATTTGGACGATGGCGGCGAAAGTGTTCTGGCGTCTGCAGTTGCGGTTTTGGTGGTCATCGTCGTTATCGCCCTCATGGGCTTTATAGAATTAATGGGCAGCAAATTGCCCAAGGGAGTCATTCCGTGGCGAAGCTAAGTTATCGCGATGTATCCAAAAGCTTCGATGGCAAACAGGTATTGAAGTCCATTTCGCTCGATATTGAAGATGGAGAGCTTGTCGCCCTGCTCGGTCCTTCAGGCTGTGGCAAGACGACTATGCTGCGCCTCACAGCCGGTTTTGAAAGACCCAATGAAGGAACCATCCTGAAAGACTCTGCCGTATTGTCAGATGGCAAGACCCATATCGCACCGGAAAAACGCAACATGGGCATCGTCTTTCAATCCTACGCACTGTGGCCAAACATGAATGTCGCAGAGAATGTCGCCTACCCTCTGAAGATACGAAATCTGCCCGAAGAGCAAGTCGAATCCATTCTTTTCAATGCACTTGAAACGGTTTCCCTGCTCGACTTTGCCGAAGCGGAGCCCGCCACTCTTTCTGGTGGGCAAAGACAGCGTGTGGCTCTGGCGCGCTGCCTTGTAATGCAGCCTGATGCTGTTTTGCTTGATGAACCACTTGCCAATCTTGACGCTCATTTGCGTGAAGTCATGCAGCGCACTTTTGTCGATTTTCACGAGCAGACAATAACGACCATGGTCTATGTTACCCATGATCAGGCAGAAGCCATGGCTATGGCCGACCGAATAGCGGTTATGTTTGATGGCGAGTTGGCCCAGATCGACAAGCCTCAAAACCTGTATCATAGGCCCCAAAGCGAGCAAGTTGCTCGCTTCATCGGACAAAGCTCAATTTTGACTGCATATCTGGACGGAAAGTCAAATAGCGACTGGCGCGATGTCGTGGTCAACGGACATGAGTTTCAAACGCGTCAAAGTGACGTTGTTGCAGCATTACCGGAGGCTCAGCCTGTTTGTTTGTGCGTTCGCCCGGAACATGTCGTTCTTGATCAGGAAACCGGGCTGCCGGCCCGCGTTATATCGTCCACTTATCTAGGAGAAAGATATAAGGTAGCTCTTGAAATGAGTGATGGAACGCCAGTCGTAGCCTATAGCCAAAAGTCCGTTCAAAGCGGCGAATTGCTTCGTTTCACATTCACTGACGCATGGGCATTATAATGGAATGACGCAATCCAACTATTGGATATCTATTTTTTAGTCATTGCTGAATTATAACCAATATTTACCAAACTGTAAGCATACAGAGTTATTTTCTTCCAAATACGTGCCATTATTAGAATTATCTTACTCCGGAACATTTGTATTTAATGCACGGCGATGAAGAAACATTTGCGCAGATTGTACGGAAAAATGATCCTAAAACGAAAAAATCATCCGTTTTGGACTTTTATGAGCTTGACGCATTCCGCTATACCATTTACGCACAGCGGTAGTTCTGTGACATTATTTCTCTTCATCATTTGCTCAAATATGGGTGAATGAGATTTTTGCGCCTCTTTTTGCGAGAGTTGGGCTATATTGTTTCTGCTTTAAGTAGTTTTTATAGCAATAGTTCAATTGCGCGGGCACCGTTTATGGTGCGATGCAGTGCAGGACCGTCGAGCGGTTTGCTCGTCGTCATTGCGGGTCCAGTGCAAGGGTCCGGTTTCGAATAAAGACGACGATCTCCACTTTGGTCCATTTGTTGGGCCGAACACAGAGGTCTCGCCCTTAAAAATGTGAGGATATGCGGTTTGGAACAGTCTCAGCATCAATTCGGCCTGTATGACCATAGCTTTGAAAAAAGCAGTTGCGGCGTTGGTTTCTTAACTCTCAAATCCGGCGTTCAATCCCACGACGTTCTCGTTAAAGCGAACGAAGCGTTGTGCACGGTTCCACATCGCGGCGGCATGAGTGCCGAAGGCGTTGGTGACGGAGCCGGGGTGAGCGTCGATTTGTCTTTGTCTTTCTTTCGAAAAATTACCGGCATCTCCACACTCGAACTTGGCGAGTTCGGCGTAGGCAACTTCTTTTTGCCAGAACTGAAAAAGAACTGGGACGCAGCTGACAAGTTGATCAAGCAGAGCCTTGAGAAAAATGGCCTGAAGATCATTCTCGTCCGGGACGCTCCGGTCAACAACTCGATCATTCGCCCGGCTGCCTTGAAATATATGCTCGCCGTGCATCAGGTGGTTTTTGCCAAAAAAGAAACGATGGATGCGAAGACCTTTGATCGCAAAATCCACGATGCCATGATGGATATTGAAGCGGTCGCCTATCTGGATCCTTCGCTTAAGGGTCTCTATCCGCTCTCCATGTCGGCACATACTCAGGTCTACAAGGGTCGTCTCAATTCAAATGAAATTATTCCTTATTTCTACGACCTGACGGATGAAGACCACAAGATTCATTCGCTGTTCTTCCATACGCGTTTTTCTACCAACACCGAACCTCAGCCATCCATGGCGCAGCCGTTCCGGCTGATGGCGCATAATGGTGAGCTCAACACGGATAAGAAAAACCGTCTTTCCGAGGCGACCATCGCCCAGATGAAGAACCAGCAAATCTACTCTCCTCCGGGTCAGTCAGACTCTGCACGTTTGGACCAGACTCTGGAACGCCGTCTGATCGAGGACGATCTTGACCTGATCACGGCTGTTGTCGCCATGATGCCTCCGGCTTGGGAGAACGACAGCCGTTTCCCAGATGATGTCCGTGTCATGCTCGAATATTTCTCTCTATACGAAGAGAAGAACGATGGTCCGGCTGCGTTGATTTTCGGCAACGGCACTGTTGTTGGTGCGCGGCTTGACCGTTTGGGCCTTCGTCCTCTGCGTTCGGTGGAAACGGAAGACTATCTGTGTGTCATGTCAGAAGCCGGTCAGATTGATTTCGACCCCGAAAGTATCATTCGTCGCGGCCGCATCGAGGCTGGTGGCATGCTCTATTATGATCACGCGACCAAGAAGTCATATACTTCGGATGAAGCCCTTAAAATGCTCGCATCCAAGCGAGATTACCGTTCCCTTCTGGAAAGTGCTCGTAAGAATCTTGATGACTTGCCGCGCGCAGAAGGAAAAACGAAGGTTTCGGATAGCTTCAACGATATTCAGCGCTCGGTTGCTTATGGTCTCAACCAGGAAAGCTTCAAGTTCCTGCTTGATCCGATGATGCAAACCGGCAAAGAAAAGATTTCGGCAATGGGCTACGGTGTGGCCATTAACTCGCTGACCGATCAGGAAGGCGGAATGTCGAAATATTTCTCCCAGCGCTTTGCACAAGTCACCAACCCTCCGCTCGATAGTCTTCGTGAAGCGGACGGTATGACCTTGCGTGTGGCACTTGGTGCAAAACCGCATTTCAACAAAGGCGAAACCAAACAGCTCGTCATCTCGACGCCGGTTCTTTCTCCAGATGATTTGGCCGCCATTCGCGCCCAAACTGACGTTGTGATTACCGAAATTGCGATGATTTTCGATGTCGATCACAAGGCAGGCAAGCAAAAGGCTCAGGATGATCTGATCGCCGCTGTTGACGGGGTTTGTAATCAGGTTGAAAAGGCTGCTCGCGATAAGGGGGGTATCGTTATCCTCTCTGACGCCATGGTCGACTACCAGAAAGCAGCGATCCCTCTTCCACTGATGATTTCAGCCGCCAACCAGCGTCTGATTGAACAGGGCTTGCGCTTCCGTGTGTCTATTGTTGCAGAAAGCGGCCAGATCGCTTCCGCTCACCAGATCGCCACTTCCCTCGGCTTTGGCGCGTCTGCGGTCATGCCTATCGTTGTTGAAGCTCGCGCGATGGAATTTGCCAAAGGCGATGCTGAAGCAGCAAAAGCCAATATCAAGCAGTTCATCTATGCGGCCAACAAGTCCCTGATGAAAACCATGGGTAAGGTTGGTCTCTGTACTGCCGAGAGTTACATCGGCGGCGAGTTTTTCGAACCAAACTTCCTTGACACCGACGAACCGGTTCTCAAGCGTTACTTCCCCAACATGAAGAACACCGTTGGTGGTGTCGACTTTGCAGCAGTGGCAAAGAGCGTGGCTGATTGGCACAAACGCGCATGTGAAGTCAAAGCTGAAGATGACATTCCGCTGCTGGGTCTGTTCAAGGAACGCTCCGAAGGTGCGGGCCATACCTATGGTACGCTTGCTGTTCGCGGTTTCGTTGAAATGACCGAAGAGCCTATCCAGTCTGAACTTGATGCTCCTGCTTCTGGCGACGCAAATGTTGATGATCTGCGCCTGTTGCCAGTCCAGAAGCTAAAAGACGCCTACGGCAAAGGGTCGGGTTCATATCGGAACACCAACTTTGGCCGTCGCACGCCCGAGGAAATTGATTCTTTCAAGATCACGCCGAACTATCGCAAATTCGTGAAGGATCTTACGAAAGAGCGTGAAGCACGTCCTTCTGCCTTGCGCGATGTTCTTGGCTTCCCGACGGATATCAGCTGGGCGACGACTGCCGAAGAATTCCGGCATGAATTGTTCCGGCATGATTTGGTCGGCAATAACGAGTTCTTCGTGCGTGGCTTGCGTGTGCATCACAACAAGGACGACAGCTTTACTGTTTTCTTTGCCAGCAAATACACTCACGAGAGACTGATTGCCTTGTCTGTGGCTCTGAAAGCCCAGTTTGGCGATGAAATCCTCACCATGGAAACTGAGGGTGAGAATATTCAAATCACCGCCAAGGGACAGGCACACTACTATCTTGCCAAGCATCGGCGCCCGAACGGCAAGCTCGCCTTGAACAAGGTGCAGCCTGCTCATGAGATTACCGCCATGCTCGCTTCCGGTGCCATGTCCCATGGTGCGTTGGTCGCTCCTGCCCATGAGGCTGTGGCCCATGGCGCAAACATGGTTGGCGCTTTCTCCAACTCCGGCGAAGGTGGCGAGCATTATTCACGTTATGGCACGATCCGTTCTTCTAGCATCAAGCAGCTTGCTTCTGGTCGTTTTGGTGTCTGGACCGGCTATCTTGCAGATCCGACGCTGGAAGAGATTGAGATCAAGATTGCTCAGGGTGCAAAACCCGGTGAAGGCGGTCAGCTTCCGGGCAAGAAAGTTACGGTCGAGATTGCCGCTGCACGCGGTGGTACGCCGGGCGTGGAGCTGATCTCTCCTCCTCCGCATCACGACACCTATTCCATTGAGGATTTGGCTCAGCTGATCCACGATGCGAAGGCCGCGCGCGTTCGCGTCATCGTCAAGCTGGTTTCTTCTGAAGGCATCGGCACTATCGCGGTTGGCGTGGCCAAGGCTGGCGCCGACGTCATCAACATCGCCGGTAACTCCGGCGGTACTGGTGCTGCTGCGGTTACGTCTTTGAAGAACACCGGTCGCGCCGCAGAAATCGGCCTCGCTGAGGTGCATCAGGCTCTTTGCGTAAATGGCCTGCGAGACAAGGTTATTTTGCGCTGCTCCGGTGCTCACCAGACCGCATCTGACGTAATCAAGTCCTGTCTGCTAGGTGGTGACAGCTTCGAGTTCGGCACGACCGCACTCATGATGCTCAAATGCGTGATGGCCAAGAACTGCAACATCAAGTGTCCAGCAGGTTTAACGACCAATGCGGAAGCTTTCGATGGTGATCCGCGTGCACTGGGGCAGTATCTGATGAACATCGCTCACGAGTGCCGTGAGATTCTCGCCAACCTCGGTTTCAAGAGCATGCGCGACGCCCGTGGACGCTCGGACTATCTGCACCTGATCAAGCATCCAAGCGCGATTGGTCAGATGGATTTGCGCAAGATGCTGCGGGTTGTCGAAGAGGTTCACATCAAAGAACCTGTTTATCTGGAAGCTCACTTCGAGATAGACAACATGCTCTTGAAGGAATTTAAGAACAAAGCGGTACAGCGCCATCATAGAAGCGCCAAACTCGTCGTCGAGAAGAAACTCGACAACCGGAACAAAACGGTTGGCGGACAGCTTTCGATCGATATCGAGCGTATGCTGCAGCATGAGATTTCCGAGAAGCACGTTAAGTCCATGCCAATGGTCTATACCGATGACCGCGGGCGCAACATGCTGAAACCGGAAACTCTGGAAATCCATACTCACGGGTCAGCCGGCCAGTCTTATGCGGCCTTTTGTAACTCAGGCATGGTCTTCCATCATGTGGGCACCTGTAACGATGGTGTCGGCAAAGGCGCTTCTGGTGGTTACATTGCCATCCACACCCCAGGTGGCGGCGAGAAAGAAAACGTCCTGATTGGCAACTTTGCGCTGTTTGGTGCTTCTGGTGCCTCATTGTTTGTCGAAGGTGGCGCTGGCGACCGATTTGGCGTGCGCAACTCCGGAGCGACGGCTGTTGTCGAGGGAGTTGGCGACTTCTGTGGTGAGTATATGACCAACGGCGCCATCATGAACCTTGGTGATTTCGGCAAGGGCTTCTGTAACGGCATGTCCGGTGGTGTCGCCTACCAGTATGACCCATATGACAAGCTTGAATCCCTATACAGTCATGACTCGGTCAAACTGCACCGTCTGGATGGAGACAGTGATCGTGCCAAACTTCACCAAATCGCCGTCAAGCGTTTGCTGCGTCATCATGTGAAGTTCACTGGTTCGAAGAAAGGTAAGTTCCTTTTCGATAATTTCGAAACCGAAATGTGTAACTTCAAGTTTGCTACGCCTTTGGCCCTAGAGACCTATCAGAATTATGAAGCAATTCTGAAAGCCAACTCTCGCAAGGAACTGACCGAAGAACTCGCCAATGCTCTGGTTTCCTATCAGATCAGGAAGTTCAAGGTCGCCTACCGTGATGGCAAGGTCATTGCCAATGGCATCATCCCTACTCAGGGCCAGACAGACACCAAGCTGATGTTTGAATTGATCAACAACTTCACCGTGATCAACATGGCTCAGCAAATTGTCAAAGGTCGTTATCGTGGCGTGGAAGTGGATGCGGAGACGCTTAACAGCGGTGTACGCAAGCTCATCCTCACAGAAGATTACAACCTCATGATCAAACTGTCGGGTATTGCACGTCAGGCTCTGGATGATTATTCCGATATGGAATTGGCGGTTCTGGTCTCTGACAAACGCATGAAGGACTATAAGACGGCTCTGTCCAACCGAAATGTTCGTTTGATGGATTCCATCGGCACATACGGATGGATCCTGTTGCAAGATCGGCAGAACCGAAAAGCCATGGGCGAATTGCCGGATTTCGAAAGCTTGTTTGCTGCGACATCCAGTCAGGAACTGGTCAAGCAGGTGCCTTAAGCACCTGCTTTCCAAGACGTCCTTTCGATACCAATTTCAATTGACGGATCTAAGAGAGATGACCATACCTTTCCTTCCTGCAGACGCTCCATTCTCCGAAGACCAGAAATCCTGGTTGGCTGGCTTCTACGCTGGTTTGCATACTCAGATGCTTGCCGGCAGGAAGTCCGCCACAGCAGAATCCAAATCAGCCATCACGGCTCATATTCTCTACGGCACCCAAACGGGCAATTCTGAGGGATTGGCCGAAGAATTTGCAGCCTCGCTCAAGTCATCAGGCACCAATGCTATCGTTGCTTCGCTGGACGAAGTTGAAGTTGAAGCGCTGGTCGATATGGACTATCTGTTCCTGATTACCTCCACCTATGGTGAAGGCGAAATGCCGGACAATGCCCAGCTCTTCTGGGATTCATTGAAAGCTGCGGATGCCCCTCGCCTCGAACAACTGCATTTTTCTGTTCTTGCACTCGGTGACACCGCATATGACGGTTTCTGTGAGGCTGGCAAGCAATTCGATTTACGTTTTGAACAATTGGGTGCCAAGAGGCTTTCGGCGCGCATTGACTGTGATGTCGACTTCGAGGAAAGTGCTGAAAGCTGGATGAATTCTGTGCGCGAGGAAATTGCTAAAATCGCGCCCACGGAATCTGGTGCCGCCATCACTCAGGGGAACGATGCGGCCAAACCGGCTAAGTCCAAATGGACCAGAAAAAATCCATTTGAATCACAGGTGCTTGTCAATCATCTGCTTTCTGGCAAAGACTCTGCGAAGGAAATTCGCCATTATGAGTTTGATCTATCTGGTGATGGGCCCCGCTATATCGCTGGTGATGCGCTCAATGTGATCCCAACCAACGACCCTGCTCTGGTGGCTGAATGGCTTGATTATATGGGCGCTTCTGGTGACACTGCGGTCTCGGGTAAAGATGCTTCTCTGGAAGAACTCCTCTTTGCTCAGCTGGAAATCTCGACGCCTTCCAGCGAATTTATCAAGGCAATTGCAGAACGCACCGATGATGAGCATCTCAAGCATATTGTCGATTTCAACGACAAGGAGGCAATGGAAGCCTATTTGTGGTCGAAGGACGCACTCGATATCGCTCGGCTCCATCCAAAGGCAGAATTTTCTGTCGAGGAATTGATCAGGTTCTTCAAGCCACTGCAACATCGGGCCTACTCCATTTCATCTAGCTCAAAGCTTCATGAAAACAGCGTTCATCTGACTGTTGCCTCCGTGCGCTATGAAAGCCATGGACGCAAACATGGCGGTGTTGCGTCCTGTTTTCTGGCTGACCGGGTCGGCGGTGAAAAAGCCAAGGTTTTTGTTTCTCCAAACAAGAGCTTCAGAGTGCCGGAGAATAATGATGTGCCGATGATCATGGTTGGTCCGGGCACAGGCATCGCTCCTTTCCGCGCCTTCCTGCAAGAGCGTCAGGCGATTGGTGCCAAGGGTTACAACTGGCTCTTCTTTGGCGATCAGCACGAAAAGACCGATTTCATTTACAAGGATGAATTGGCAAAAATGCAGTCCGACGGCCTGTTGAACCGGCTTGATTTGGCCTTTTCTCGCGATCAGGCACAAAAGATCTATGTTCAGACCCGCATGAAAGAGCATGCAAAAGACCTGTTCGCGGCTCTAGAAGAAGGTGGACATTTCTACGTTTGTGGTGATGCATCTCGTATGGCCAAGGATGTCGATCATGCTTTGCATGAAGTCATTTGCGAACAGGCAGGCCTCAGTGCTGATGGCGCGATGGACTATGTAAACCTGATGAAAAAGGAAAAGAGATACGTCCGCGACGTATATTGATTTTCGTCAGAATAGACAAACAGAACCAGCCTCCGGGCTGGTTTTTTATTGTCTTGTTTCTCGACCCGCTAGTACAGGTGATCAATATTATTTCCGCACATTTCCGAGTATAGTTTAGGAGAAATGCTTTGAGGCTTAACCGGCCAGAAGGCCGATACACAAGGGAATGGTCACATGAACAAGACGCGGATTTTCTCTACAGTAACTTTGGCGGCTGGTATCCTGTTCTCTACTGCCCTGTTTGAAAGCACATTGGGTGCGGGCCAGGCGCAAGCCCAAGGATATGGCAATATGAGCTGTGGTGAACTCTGGTACGCTCGTAACTCCATCTATGCTCAGCAAGGCTACTGCTTCAAGACCAGTAGAGCCCGGCAGGTTTTTGGCCCACGCTGCTACGCCCCATGGGGACGGTTGACACCAAGCCAACAACGACGCGTTGACGATATCGTTTATTGGGAACGACGCTATGGTTGCCGCCGTTAGTATTTGGCACCAGCCCTCAGCCTGTAGTCACAAATAAGCCCACTGAATAATCAGCGGGCTTTGTGTGAGATTGAATTGCTCGCTCAACGATTGCGCGTAGGATCAAGCTCTATGTTACGGCCACTTTCTGCCATGATCTGCGAGACGTCATCAAAAGCCGGAACTTGATGCATCTCTTCAAGACTTACGGGGACTTTGCGCCTCCAATTTGGGTGCTCATCGATCGTGCCGGGCAAATTCTGGGCTTCTTCCTGAGCCAGAATGTCGTCTAGCTGAACAGCCAACATGGCCACCTCTGAATTGGCCAGAGTTCCATGAATTGTCTTGAACAAATGATCATAGCTCAGGTCATCATGGGTCGAGGCATCAGGATCAAGGGTCGCCAGTGCAGCGACATCTCTTTGTCTTGCTTCCAGCATTCCCGTAGACGATTCCCCGCCTCGAATTTTGTCACGCCACTTGATATCACATCCGGAAATGAAGCCCTTCAGCGTGGGCGTGTCATGTGTACTGAAGCTTGCGAGGCTAAACTCTCTGAGTTCGTTGGGGTGTTTGAAGCGTCCGTCTTGCCATTTTTCATATTGAAGAACCGAATAGCCGTAAATGCCGTGAGATTGAACAGCATCTCTGAAACCATCAGGCACAAGTCCCAAATCCTCGCCAATAACTGCGGTATTGCTTTGGCTTGCTTCAATGGAAAGGATCGCGAGAAAGACATCAAGAGGCTGGGTGATATATGCCCCCGGCAAGCCGCCATCAGGAATCCAGAAGCTGCGATTAAGGCCAAGCACATGATCAATACGCAAGACACCAGCATATTGCATCGCCGAGCGATAAATGTTGCGTAGCGACTTGTATTTGTTTGCTGCGAGCTTTTTAGGGGCATAAGCCACCAGCCCCCAGTTTTGACCATCGGGTCCAAGCTGATCAGGAGGAGCTCCAAGCGAGATTCCCTGGGCTATACTTTCATGTTCACACCAGCTCTCGGCGCCGCCTCTTCTTGCACCAACGGCAAGATCGAGATAGAGACCCAAGCCATTTTCACCACTGGCTCTGTTTTGGGTGTCGCTCAGTTGAACGCTTGAAATCCATTGCAGCCAGATATGGAAATCAATACGTGATGCAAAGCGCTCTTTTGCTTCGCAAATTGCATCTTCATCTCGATCACGATAAGGCGTTGGCCAGCTGTGCCAATTGGTTCCAAAATAGTCTGACAGGGCTTCGTACAGAGCAAAGCGCTCCAGATAGTTGCCCTTTGATTTACGGAACTCTTCCAGCGCGCTTTTCATGCTGGCGTCGGCATGTTGCAAGAACAGGGAATAGAGGTCCCTAAGAGCCGCGTTATGACAAACTCTGTGCTTGCCATACTCAACCTGCTCTGACGCCCTAAGTTCGATCCACTGTGTTTCCACGGCTTGCAAGAGAGATTTGACTTGCGGCAAGTCTTTCGACAAACCGGAAAATCCATCAAGCGCCAAATGCTGAGTATTGATGAAACCGCGATGGCTCGGAGAGTATGGGCTTATTGCATAGGGATCAGTAAAGCCCAAGGCGTGGACTGGATTGATACCAGTAAAGCTACCACCAATCTGTCGCACATATTCGGAAAACCGAGCCAGATCTTCGAAGTCACCCAAGCCCGAATTACGCGCAGATGTAAGTCCGTAAAAAGGGGCGTTGACGCCCCAGACTCGGCTTTTTCCGATCAGGCTTTCGATGTTGGGCGCTCGCAGCGGTGCCGTGATGATCGTAACAGTTTCAACACGCCCCCCCACTTCACAAACCAGTTCGTGAATCCCGGATGGCAGAGGCGGCAAAGATATATGATCATCAGCGACACCACAGAGCGTGTTGTCTGAAATGGAAGAACGGACGTCTTCAGACAGAGCCTGATCCAGTTCGATATGCCATTTTGCACCAAGACCAAAATTGCATTGATAGTCGAATCCAGTGCCCGTGATCAGCTCACGGGGAAACCATCTGTCTTGCTCCGCAACAACATAGTCCTGAATGGCCTCGTCAAGCATTGCATCATTATCGAGATGCAGTCCATTTGCTTTCAAAAATGCCAATTGTGTCTCGACCGGTGTCTGTACAAGATTACCGCCGAAATCGCTATATGAAGTATGAACGCCAAAAAAACCAGATAGTATATTCAGCTTATCTTGATTCATGTGTCAGCATTGTCCTGTTGGAGGATTAGGGCAACAACGGAAGAGCCGGAGATTTCAGTTGAATCTCTACGGGTTTCCAGGCTCAGATATTGTGTCTGTTGCGAAGTATCCAGTGCCCTGACCCAACGGAAACCTTCCGGACAGGCAGGCAAAACTACACTTGCAGCCACATTGCTACGATTGAATACAACAAAGACAACATCGTCGTCTTTTTCATAACTGGGCGCTTCGGCGGAACATCTTAGCGTCAAACAGAAGCTGGAAAGGCTCGGATCTCGCCATTTGAGCGAAAAACCGCCAAAATCGGTCCATTCAACATCACGCAAATCGTCTTGCTGGCGTTTGGCTCCATGCAGGAACCGATCTTGTCGCAAAGCCTTGTGATCACGGCGAAACTTACTCAGATAGGCAACAAAATCCTTGAGTTCGAGATCGGCCTCATCCCAATTCACCCATCCGATTTCATTATCTTGACAATAGGCGTTGTTATTGCCTTTTTGGCTGTTGGCGACTTCATCACCAGCCAGCAACATCGGCGTGCCCTGACTTAAAAACAAGGTCGCCAGGAAATTGCGTTGCCTGCGCTTGCGACGCGCCAAAATAACCGGGTCTTTGGTGTCACCTTCAGCGCCGCAATTATCGCTGTAATTGGCGCCATGACCGTCCATGTTGTTTTCGCCGTTGGCGTCATTATGACGATTGTTGTAGCGCGTGATATCGGCCAACGTGAAACCATCGTGTGCGGAGATGAAGTTCACAGATGACCATGCACGGCGCCCTGCCCGGTCGAATTTATCCGATGAACCAAGCAGTCTGGATGCAAGATCTGGTGTCGTCTGGGGATCACCCTTCCAATACCGTCTTGTGGTATCCCGGTAGCTATCGTTCCATTCGGAGAATTCCGGCGGAAAGCCGCCGAGCCGATATCCTCCGGGGCCGATATCCCATGGCTCCGCAATCAAGCGAACCGTTGACAATATCGGGTCTTGGCGAATTGCATCAAGGAAACCGCCATAGAGATCGAAGCCATAGTCCTCTCGACAAACCGTGGTCGCCAAATCGAAACGGAAGCCGTCGACTCCCATGCAGAGCACCCAATAGCGCAGGGAATCCAGCACCAGACGCAAGACATAGGGGTGAGACACATTGACGGTGTTACCACAACCGGTATCGTTGACATAATAGCGTGGCTGGCCAGCAATCAGACGGTAGTATGTGGCGTTATCCAAGCCCCTGAAACAAAGGGTTGGACCGTTTTGATCCCCTTCCGCCGTATGGTTGAAGACCACATCCAGATAGACCTGAATACCTGCGGACTTGAGTTTTTGAACGGCAGAACGGAACCCGATGATACCCTCAGGACCGAGATAGCGCGGTTCCAGAGCAAAGAAGCCAATAGAATTGTAGCCCCAGTAATTCACGAGCCCTTTGTCCAAGAGAAACTCATCGTCAAGGAAATGATGAATTGGCATAAGCTCTACAGCGCGCACATTGAGCGACAATAAGTGCTCGATCATCGCGTCGCTCGCCAATGCCTCATAGGTTCCCCTGAGCGGCTCGGGCACACCGGGATGCAGTTTGGTCAGCCCCTTGGCGTGGGCCTCGTAAATGAGATCACGACCGTCCATTAGTGGCGCATCAGTCTGCAAGAAATCATTCAAAGCCGGGTCCGAGACAACCGATTTTGGAACGCAAGACGCACTATCGGCAGCTCCAAAGGTAAGGTCTCCACCGCTGGCCCCTTTTTGATAGCCAAACAGGGTTGCCGACGGCGTCCATTTACCAAAGATTTCTCGCGTATATGGATCAAGCAAGAGCTTGTTGGAGTTGAACCGATGCCCCTGTTCGGGCGCATAGATGCCATGAGCCCGATATCCGTAAAGCGTTCCCGGTTTCAATCCATGCAAATAGCCATGCCAAACCGGCCCCGTTCTTTCTGGGAGCGATATCCTGTCGATCTCCTTTTTTCCGTCTTCGGAAAACAGGCACAAATCGACTTGACTTGCATTCGCAGAAAAGACGGCGAAGTTGGTGCCTTCACCGTCAAAGTAAGCGCCAAGTCTGTATGGTGTTCCGTGGGATATCTTATATTTCATCAATGATCGGTCCTACTGGGCACAGTCATTTGGCTGCCAATGAATTATAGAGGTCAGCATAGAGAGTGGCCGAGAGATCCCAGCCCACTTCCTGCGTCATTGCCCTACGCATCATGGTCTTCCATTTTTGAGTGTCATTGAAGAGATCACAGGTCCGATGAATGGCTAGATCAAAGGCCTCTACAGTGGTCGGTGAAAACTGGATACCGGTAGCACATTTGGTCGCCAAAGCCGCAGCATTTGCATCGATCACGGTATCTGCCAGACCACCTGTGCGCGACACAAGAGGAATGGAGCCATATCGAAGTGCATAAAGTTGCGTAAGGCCACAAGGCTCGAAACGGGACGGAACAAGAAGAACATCTACTCCGCCCTGAATTCGGTGCGCCAAGTCTTCATTATATCCGATCTCGACAGCAATACGATCCGGCATGGCTTCCGCTGCGCGAACACAAGCTTCTTCAAGCCGTTTGTCGCCAGACCCAAGGACAACAAGCCTTCCACCGCGTTCAATAATGGTAGGAATGACCTCAAGCAGCAGGTCCACTCCCTTTTGGGTGGTTAATCGGGAGACGATGCCAAACAGCGGTGCATCCGGGTTATGGGCGAGACCATATTTCTCTTCGAGCCATTCCTTGTTTGCAGCCTTGCGCTTGAGGCTTTTGGCACTGTATGTCTTTTCCAGGGCGGGGTCTTCCTGAGGGTCCCAAACGGTAAGGTCGATACCGTTCAGAATGCCGGATAGATCACCTTTTCTGCTTCTGAGAAGACCTTCCAAACCCATTCCAAACTCTGGTGTCAGCAGCTCATTGGCATAGGTGGGGCTAACAGTGGTGATCTTGTCAGCAAAGGCAAGCCCGCCCTTCAGGAACCCGGCATGCCCCCAATATTCAAAGCCATCGGGATTATACATGTCCTCGCTCAGGCCAAGCTGGTGAACGACACCGCCATCAAACAGGCCCTGGAATGCGATATTATGAATGGTCATGATGGATGGAGGGCACGGACGCCCGGACTGTTTCAGATAAACTGGAACAAGACCTGCCTGCCAATCATGGGCATGCACAAGGTCCGGTTTCCAGCCGCCAATCCCATCAAGGCCAATCTTGGCACCGATCAATGAGAGGGCTCCAAAACGAACGGGATTGTCTTCCCAATCAAAGCCCTCTTCATCGAGATAAATGGTACCTTTTCTGTCGTACAAATGAGGTGCTTCCAAAAGCAGAAGATTGAGCCCTTTTGCCCGCACCGAGTAGACGCGCGCAGGCCCTCCAAAAAGGTCTTCCAGTTCCAACAACACATCGCCATGCTTTAACCACCGATACAAATCGGGGTAAGCAGGAAGAAGTATTTTGATCGTATGATCAAGATTTTCGAGCGCCTTCGGCACAGAACCGATTACATCGGCCAAGCCGCCGGTTTTCACGAATGGAGAACATTCGGAAGCAACAAAAAGTACGTTCATTTAGAGATCCAGCTTATCAATCATCGACTGAGTGATCAGACAAATGCCTTTATCAGTTCTGCGGAATCGTTTCGCATCCAATTCAGGGTCTTCTCCGACCACCAGACCGGCCGGAATTATAACATCACGATCGATCACGACGTCTTTCAACTGAGCCTGACGATTAATCTCTACATAAGGAAGAGCAACAACGCCGCTCAGTTTGGAATAAGAGTGAGCCTTGACGCCAGTAAAGAGCAAGCATCTGTTAAGCGAAGAACCGGAGATGATGCAGCCACCAGAGACCATGGAGGAGACAGCTTGTCCGCGACGGCCTTCTTCGTCATGGATGAACTTGGCAGGAGGAGTAAGCTCTTGATGGGTCCAGATTGGCCAATCATTATCATAGATATCGAGCTCGGGAATAAAATCTGTCAGGTCGATATTGGCTTCCCAGAATGCATCAATCGTACCAACATCACGCCAGTATGGTTTTGTTTCCAAACCGGACCGAATGCAAGAACGGCTGAACGGATGAGCAACGGCCTTACCCTGTTTTACAAGTTTCGGAATGATGTCTTTACCGAAATCATTTTGCGTTTCAGGGTTATTTGCTTCGTCTCTGAGCAGTTCATAGAGGAACTTGGCCTCAAACACATAAATACCCATAGATGCCAGAGCGTGGTCCGGATCGTTAGGCATTGCTGGTGGGTTGGCAGGCTTTTCAACGAAGTCGAGAATTCTATCATTCTCGTCAACTTTCATGACGCCGAAGGCAGTGGCATCATCGAGCGGCACTTCGATCGACCCAACAGTTACGTCTGCGCCTGTTTCTACATGCTGGCGGACCATGAGAGCATAGTCCTGCTTGTAAATATGGTCGCCGGCCAGAATTACGATATATTTGGGGCCATAGCTTTCAAGAATATCGATATTCTGATAAATCGCGTCAGAAGTACCCTTATACCAGGCCTCTGTATCCATTCTCTGGGAAGCAGGGAGAATATCCAGAAATTCGTTTCGTTCTTCGCGCAAGAAGCTCCAACCGCGCTGTAAATGCCGGATCAGGCTGTGTGCTTTATACTGGGTAGCAACGCCAATCCGTCGAATGCCTGAGTTGACCGCATTGGAAAGGGCAAAATCGATAATTCTGCTTTTGCCACCAAAATACATGGCTGGTTTAGATCGCCTTTCAGTCAGTTCCTGCAAGCGGCTGCCTTTACCACCCGCAAGTATGAAAGCCATTGACTGATTGGCAAGTCTAGAAGTCTCACGATCAAGTTTCATATATTGCACTCCCCACTTTCGCTTGTTTGTCCATCATCAAATCTGTTCAGGCCAGTTCCAACTGAAAATACAGTGTAGAAAGCGGTGGCAAGGTGAGAGAAAGCGAAAATGCACGTTCGTGAGAAGAAATTTCTTCTGTTTCCGCTGCACCCAGGTTACCGCGACCTCCTCCGGCATAGAGACTTGAGTCAGTATTCAAAATTTCGATCCAACGCCCGGCCTTGGGCACACCAAGACGATAATTCTGGCGCTCAACCGGCGTCATGTTACTTACGACAAGAACGGGAGCATCGCCTTCGTCACCATTTCGGATCCATGCGAAGACCGAATCCTCAGCTGAGTGGCACTGCACCCACTCAAAGCCCTTTGGATTACAGTCATTTTTGTAAAGCGCAGGAACAGTGCGATAAATCCGGTTCAGATCCCTGACGAGTGACTGAACGCCACGCTGGAAATCATATTGTAGCAAGTGCCAATCAAGGCTTTCATTGTGGTTCCACTCTTCACCTTGAGCGAACTCACCACCCATGAACAGAAGTTTCTTGCCAGGATGGGCCCACATATAACCGTAATATGCTCTGAGGTTGGCAAATTGATCCGCAGGATAGCCCGGCATCCGGCTAAGCAACGAGCCTTTGCCATGGACCACTTCGTCGTGGCTCAGCGGTAAGATATAGTTTTCTGAATAGGCATAATGCATGCCAAAGGTCATATCATGATGATGATATTTGCGATGGACAGGCTCATGAGACATGTAGCGCAAGGTATCGTTCATCCAGCCCATGTTCCACTTGTAGCCAAAACCCAAACCGCCATGATTGGTCGGTGAGCTGACGCCCGGAAAAGCAGTGGACTCTTCAGCAATTGTCATGATGCCCGGCGCTTCCCGATAGCTTGCAACATTCATGCTACGCAGGAAGTCGATGGCTTCGTAATTCTCTCGGCCGCCATCCTTGTTCGGGATCCATTCTCCGTCCTTGCGGGAGTAATCGCGATAAAGCATCGAGGCAACTGCATCCACGCGCAGACCGTCAACGTGATGCTCTTTGAGCCAATATAAAGCATTGGCTGAAAGAAAATTGGCAACTTCCCGACGGCCATAGTTATAAACCAAAGTGTTCCAGTCGGGATGATAGCCCTCTCGGCGGTCTTCATGTTCATACAGTGCCGTGCCGTCAAAGCGGGCAAGACCATGGGCGTCTTCAGGGAAATGCCCCGGAACCCAATCGATCAGTACGCCTATATCGGCATCGTGAAAGGCTTCGATCATGCCGCGGAATTCTTCCAGCGTTCCGTGACGGATGGTTGGCGCGAACAGACCAACCGGCTGATACCCCCATGATCCGTCAAACGGATATTCCGAAATAGGCATCAACTCGACATGGGTGAAGCCCATATCCTTGACATAGGAGACGAGTTGGCTGGAAAGTTCATAATAGGATAGCGGACGGTTGCCCTCCTCCTGAATGCGACGCCAGGAGCCCAGATGAACTTCATAGATTGATATCGGTTTATCAATCTTTGTCCCAAGCTCGCGTTTTTGCATCCATTCTTCGTCGTGCCACACGTGGCCATCAAGGCGGCGCACGATTGATGCCGTTCTGGGGGCATGCTCCGAGCCAAAGCCAACAGGATCTGCCTTCAATGGCAACAGCTGGCCTTGCCTATTGAGCAACTCGTATTTGTAGGTTTCCCCTTCCTTGATGCCAGGAATAAAGATTTCCCAAACACCGGTGACGCCACGCTGGCGCATCAAATGGCGTCTGCCATCCCAATTATTCCAGTTACCAACCACAGACGCACGGCGCGCATTCGGAGCCCAAACGGCAAAATGCGTACCTTCCACGCCTTCATGAGTCAGAATATGCGCTCCGAGAACTTTCCAAAGCGCCTGATGGGTGCCCTCACCCAACAAATATTCATCAAGTTCACCGATAACGGGGCCGAAACGATAAGGGTCTTCTTGCAGCCAAACATGATCGCCGCGTGTTACGCGCAATTTATATGCAAATCGTTCGGTTTTGCCTTCGATTGGTTTAGCAAACAGATCGGGAGCGAAATCGTCGCGTTCCAATTCGGCGATCATCCCGCCTGTTTCGTAATCAATGACTTCAATCTCGGAAGCACCGGGAATAAACGCTCTTACAATCAGTTTTCCTTCCCACTCTTGAAGCCCTAGGACTGAAAATGGATTTCCGTGAATACCATCCTGAATTGATTGAGCATCTCGCCGTGAAGTATATGTCGCCATCTCCAGCTCCCCCTCTTATGTTACCTTAACGCTAGAGCATGTTATCTATAATTGGAACTGTCAAAAGGGTGGTATCCCTTTGTTTTTTTAACCTAGAATTACATGCAATAATTTGGCTGGCGCACGGTAGTCAAAAATAAGACATTGATAATAATTATAGAAATCCCGGCGCCGAATGTTGGCTTTTCAGCGCCGAGACCAAAACTTGATTAACGCTCGTAGAGCGACTTAACGTGCCAAATGTCTTTGGCGTAGCCGTTGATCGTGCGGTCAGATGAGAACCAGCCCATATTGGCCGTATTGACGATCGCCATCCGCGTCCACTCTTTGGTATTGAGGTAAGCCTTGTCGACCTTACGCTGGGTTTCGAAATAGTCGTCGAAATCGCATGTTACCAGGAAGTAGTCGCTCTCATACATCATCTGCACGATGGAGCCGTAACGATACGGATCATCAGGAGAGAAGACGCCACTGGCTATCTGGTTCAGCACACGATAAAGGCGCGGGCTGGCTTCAATCGCCCTACGGGCGTAATCTGGCTGAATGCGCCGCTCCATTGCTTCCGCAGCAGTAAGACCAAACAAGAAGAAATTCTTGTCGCCCACACGCTCCAGAATTTCGACATTCGCACCGTCTAGTGTGCCGATTGTCAGGGCTCCATTGAGAGCGAACTTCATGTTGCCGGTGCCGGATGCTTCCTTGCCTGCGGTTGAAATCTGCTCGGACAAGTCCGCAGCAGGCATCAGGATTTCAGCCATGGAGACATTGTAGTTTTCAGGGAAGACTATCTGCAAAAAGTCCTTGGTCACAGGATCCTTATTGATAACAGAAGCAACATCATTGATCAGATGAATGATCCGCTTTGCCACTTCGTAACCAGGCGCTGCCTTGCCACCAAAGACCTTGACGCGAGGCGTCCAGTCTTTCTTCGGATTTTCCTTGATTTCGTTCCAATAAGCCACGGCTTCGAACAGGTTCATAAGCTGGCGCTTATATTCATGGATACGCTTGACCTGAATATCGAGCATCGCATTGGGGTCGATACTGATTTCCCGCTTTTCAGAAAGCCAATTAATGAAACGCTTCTTGTTTTCAAGCTTGGCGGCGTGGAATTCTTCCTGGAAGGCGGCATCGTCAGCATAGGCGTTGAGACGATCCAGTTGTTCCAGATCATCCGGCCAATCGATACCAATTGTTGAGTTGATAAGATTGCGCAGCGGCTTGTTACAATCATAAAGCCAACGACGTGGCGTAATGCCGTTCGTTTCGTTGATGATACGGTCTGGATATACCTTATGCAAATCGCCGAAGACGGTCTCCTTCACGAGTTCCGTATGCAATGCAGAAACGCCGTTGACGCGAGAAGCCATGATAAAGGCCAGCTCGCCCATATTGACGTTGCCATTATTGATGATGCGAATATCAGATCCGGTTTCTTTCAGATGTTGGTCCTGAATGATTTCGATGATGCGATAATGGCGCGGCAAAATGCGTGCAAACAGCTGTTCTGGCCAACGCTCAAGAGCTTCTGGCAACAGGGTATGGTTGGTATAGCTGAGACATTTTTTAGCAATATCGATGGCTTCGTAAATTTCAATGCCGTGAATGTCGGTCAACAAACGTACAAGCTCAGGGCCAGCAATCGCCGGATGCGTATCGTTGAGCTGAATTGCAGCCTTGTTAGGCAGAGCACTCAAATCATCATTGCAAGAACGGAAGCGACGGATTAGGTCCTGAATGGAAGCCGAGGTGAAGAAATACTCCTGTTTCAGGCGAAGCTCTTTACCGGTTTCCGTCGTATCGTCGGGATAAAGCACCCGAGAGATCGTACGCGCGAGCTGTTCAGGGGCACTGGCAGCCAAGAAGTCACCGCGGTTAAAGCTGGCCAGGTCGAATGCTCTGGTTGGCTTTGCCGACCACAGGCGCAATGTGTTACACCATTTCGCCTGCCAGCCAAGAGCCGGAGCATCATAGGCCTGAGCTTTCACGGTTTCAGATGGGTACCACACAGCGCGACCATCGGTTTCGCTGACATGGCCACCAAATGCGATGATATAGGCGACCTCTGGACGTTCAAATTCCCAAACGTTGCGCTGGGACAACCACCCTTCGGCGGTCTCGACCTGCGCACCATTTTCAAAATGCTGTTCGAACAAACCATGTTCGTAGCGAATGCCGTAGCCATGGGCTGGAATCCCGAGTGTTGCCAAAGAGTCAAGGAAACAAGCGGCCAATCGACCCAAGCCACCATTGCCGAGCGCAGCATCTGGTTCGTTGGCTACAATAGCCTCGTAATCCTGCCCCAACTCACGCATGGTCGCGCGTGCCACATCTTCGAACCCAAGATTGATAGCCACATCTTCGATGAGACGGCCAATCAAGAATTCCATGGAAAGATAGTAGACGCGTTTTGCGTTGCTATCATATGTCTTGCGGGTGCTATCAAACCATGGATCGACAACAATGTCCCGAAGGGCCAATGAAAGCGACATGCGCCAATCATAGGGCGTTGCGTGCCCCTGGTCTTTCCCCAATGAATATTTGAGGTGACGAAGAACTTCTTGCTTAAGCTTGATTTGAAAAATCTTTGTGTTCATGAGCCCGAACGTCCAGTTGTTAGATCGCCATTGGCGGAGCCGGAGGTCTCCCTCCAATTGTCACTAAGTAATCACTCTCGTTTTTGCACAATTATGATTGATAAAACGCAAACACATTCCTACTTACGTGGCTCTTGTGTCATAAAATTGTATCCGCATCGTGTTTTCCACGATTGGTATTGATACCGAGGCCACGTTTCTTGGCTGCCATCGTTTATTGCTTCAAAGCAAAAGACAAGCTTTGAGAAACAAACCCATTCAAAGAAGCAATATTTATGCATTTGCCTTGCACATTTGCGCATCAAATATGCACATCACTAACCGGTTTTCCCCAAATAGTAATTGCTTCACGTGCGCAACGATCTACTTTTGAATGATTCCATGCTCAATTGTAAAAAATACAGCGGCTCTATCTGCTTCCCATCTTCTTACATGAGTCAGTATGACGATTCGATAAAACTTACCATGCGTCGTCTTTTCGCTACCGAACAAACCGATAGTTCATATGGATTTTAAGGGCCAATAACGATGTTATTGATACAAAAAAGGTGTGCCAAAAGCACACCTTTCATAATTTTACATCTCGGATTTAACTGTGTTCCTCATGCTGCCTTAATATTAGACATCTTGGGCATGAGAGACAGCAAATGCTGAGAATATTCGTGTTGCGGGTCCTCGAACAGCTTCTCGGTCTCAGCAACCTCAAGAAGTTGACCATGTCGCATGACCCCGACTTTGTCGCACATCTGGCGAATAACCGGCAAATCATGACTGATGAACAGCATTGTCAGGCCAAGTTCGGCTTGCAGGTCTTTCAGCAAATTGAGGATCTGTGCCTGAATTGAAACATCAAGCGCCGAGGTTGGTTCATCACAGATCAGGAATCTTGGTCGCGTTGCCAATGCTCTAGCAATGGAAATACGCTGTCTCTGACCGCCAGAAAACTCGTGCGGATACTTCATCGCGGCCTGATCGCCCAGCCCCACATGATCGAGCAAATCCCGAACAATAGACTCGGTTTCAGCCCGGGAACTGGCAAGCCCATGGAACCGGATAGGCTCGGCAACAATGTCCATCACCTTCTTGCGCGGATTGAGTGAGGAAAAAGGATCCTGAAAGATCATCTGCATCTGACGACGAAAATGATCGCGCTTCTTCTCGGTTGTAATCTGCGTCAGATCGGTTCCAGCAAAGTAAATGCTACCCTCTGCCGGCGTATAAAGTCCGGAAATCATTCTGGCAATCGTTGACTTTCCGCTACCACTCTCACCAACAAGACCAAAAATCTCGCCGGAATTGATTTCGAAACTGGCGTCTTTCACGGCATCGAAATATTGGCGATTTTTCTTGAAGATCGAGTTTCTGGTCAAAAACCGCATATAGAGATTTTCCACATGGATCAATGGACCATTATAGTGGTCGCCGAAATCGCGCGCCTGCCCCAACCAATGATTGGCAACGTCGAGGCTCTTCTTCGTATCTCCGGCTGACTCGATATACTCAACCAGCGGGAAACGATCCAGACGCTTGTCAGGGCGTGGAACAGCACTGATAAGGCTTTGCGTATATGGATGGTCAGGATCGCCAAGGATTTTCGAGGTTGGCCCCTCTTCCACCAGATTGCCACGATACATCACGGCCACACGGTCGGTTACATCGGCGATCACACCCATGTCATGGGTAATGATGAGCATGCCGACATTCTTTTCGACGCATAGCTTCTTGATCAGCTCAAGAATTTGCGCCTGAATTGAGACGTCGAGCGCAGTGGTCGGCTCGTCCGCGATGATCACTTCCGGCTCAGCACAAAGCGCTAGAGCAATCACGACGCGTTGGCGCATACCTCCAGAAAACTGGTGAGGATACTGTTTGACGCGTGCTTCAGGATCAGGAATACCAACCTGTCTTAGAAGATCGACGGCTTTGGCCTTGGCTTCATCTTCGGTTACATCCAAATGCTGCTCGATGGTTTCGACAAGCTGCTTTTCGATCGTCTGCAAAGGATCAAGAGAGGTCAACGGATCCTGAAAGATCATGCCTATCCGCTTGCCGCGCAGCTTGCGTTTTTCGCGATAGCTCAGATTGTCAATTCTCTCGCCCTGAAGATAAACTTCACCGGCAGCCATCTGGCCGGGAGGCTCAAGCAAGCCGATGACGGCATTGCCAATGGTTGACTTACCCGCTCCGGACTCGCCAACAACGCCCAGAACTTCACCGGGATTGACATGCAGAGAAACCTTGTCCACGGCGACCATTGTGCCGCGACGGCTCGGAAACTCGATGCGAAGATCTTTTACTTCTAAAAGTGCCATTTTCTTATTCCCTCGCCTTATCGCAGTTTCGGATTGAGCGCATCACGCAGCCAGTCACCCAACAGGTTGACCGCAAGGACGAGCAAGATAAGGGCGATACCCGGGAAAATCGTGATCCACCACTCTCCAGAGAAGAGATAGTCGTTACCGATACGGATCAATGTTCCAAGCGACGGCGTGGTGGGCGGGACGCCAACACCAAGAAAGCTCAATGTTGCTTCCGTAATAATTGCCAAAGCCAGATGGATAGTGCCGATAACCAAAACAGGGCCGGTTACGTTTGGCAAAATATGACGGAACAAAATCGTTCCCGGGCGAATGCCGATGACACGCGCCGCCTGCACATATTCCTTGCCCTTTTCCACCATGGTTGCGCCACGCACTGTGCGCGCATACTGCACCCAGCCGGATATGCCGATTGCAAAGATCAACACATAGACCGCCAGATCGTCATGCAGCTCTCTAGGGAAAATGCCGCGCGCAACACCATCAATAAGCAGTGCTATGAGGATCGCAGGGAAAGAGAGCTGAACGTCAGCGATACGCATGATAAAGGTATCGGTTCGGCCTCCGACATATCCGCTGACGAGACCAAGGCCGACGCCCAGAACCACCGAAAAGGCAACTGAAGCGAAGCCAACCAGCAGTGAAATACGGGCGCCGTAAAGAATGGTCGAGAGAATATCGCGCCCCTGATCATCCGTACCCAGCAGGAAGCGCATATCACCATCGAATTCATCCCAGACAGGAGGCAAGTTCGAATCCATGATATCGATCGATGCAAGGTCAAATGGATTGTGCGGTGCAATCCATGGAGCAAAAATCGCTGCCAAAATGATGACCAGTGTCACCACGGCAGAAAGAATGACGATTGGCGAGTGGGAGAAGCTGTACCAAAGGTCGCCGTCAAAAAACCGTTTCAGGGCTTGTTTCATTGGGAAGTTTCCTGATTTACCATTTGGGACATCTATCAATGACCACTCGTTACGCGGTCAACGCGCAAACGGGGATCAACGAGGAAATACAGAACATCAACGATCAGGTTGATCACCACGAAGAACAGAGCAATCATCACCAGATAGGCTGCCATGATCGGAATATCGACGTCACTAATGGCCTGAATGAACAGGAGCCCCATGCCTGGCCACTGGAAGACGCTTTCGGTGATAATCGCGAACGCAATGATCGAACCGATCTGCAAACCGGTAATGGTGATCACAGGCACGAGCGTATTTTTCAGAGCGTGACGATAGTTTACAGATCGCGTCGGTAACCCGCGCGCTCTTGCAAACTTGATAAAGTCGGTGCGAAGAATTTCCAACATCTCGGCACGGACCAGACGCATGATCAGGGTCATCTGGAACAGAGCAAGGGTAAAGGCTGGCATGATGATGGATTCAAGCCCGGACTTGGTGAGCAAACCGGTAGACCACCACCCCAGATGAACCACATCCCCTCGTCCGAAAGTTGGCAAGACGCGCCATACCACGCCAAAGAGCAAGATCATGAGAATGCCGATAAGGAACGTAGGCAGCGATACGCCTATGAGTGAGCCCGTCATGATAACCTTTGAAACAATGCTGTCTCGGTGCAAGGCGGTATAGACCCCAAGCGGAATTCCCAATATCAGGGACATCAACGCCGAAATGAAAGAAAGCTCCAAAGTTGCGGGCATTCTTTCAGCGATCAGGTCGCTCACAGGCTGTTTATGATGATAAGAAAGACCGAAATCTCCCTCAACAGCCTTACCGACAAAGCGCCCGAACTGGACAATAAACGGATCGTTGAGCCCAAGCTGTTCGCGCAATTGTTCGCGCTCGGCAATGGTCGTATCCTGACCAACCATGTTACTGATCGGATCACCGACGTAATTGAAGAGTGCAAATGCGACGAATGCCACGGTCAGCATCACCAGCACGCTTTGCAACAGTCGTTTCACGATGAATGAAATCACGGAAATCGCTCCCTGAGATCGAGTTGTTCGCCCGGGTCATCATGATCCAAGCGAAAGCCCGGGCATTCTGCGATGCCCGGGCCTACGTTATTGATTTATTATTCAGGAACAACGACGTTGCGGAAGTCCAGAACGTTGTCAGCACGCTGAGCCACTTTCACGCCATCGCGCACACCCCAAGAGAGAGGCTGCTGATGCAGTGGAAGATAACCGACTTCGTCTTTGACGATCTGGAATGCTTCGTCGATCATTGCCTGACGTTTTGCTGGATCGGTTTCTTTACCGATCTCGTCAGTCAGCTCATCAACCCGTGCATTTGTATAATGGCCAAGGTTGAACATGCCTTTCTGAGCGTCTTTGTCGAAAGAATGCATCAGGTTCAAAATTGCGTTGTGCGCATCAATGGAACCCGGAGTCCAGCCAAGCAGATAGAAGCTGGTGTCAAAGCCACCAGTTGCGAGAACTTTAGCGAAATACTTGGCTTTTGGCTGAGCGTTCAGTTCAATTTTCACACCAACTTTAGCAAGCATGGAGGCAACGGCCTGACAAACTTTCTCGTCATTGACATAACGGTCGTTCGGGCAATCCATGCCAACTTCGAAACCATCAGGGTAGCCAGCTTCTTCAAGAAGTTTCTTGGAAAGCTTCGGATCATAGGCATAAGGTTTTGCGATTTCAGCGTTGAAGCCATTGATCTGAGGAGCAATCAGAATACCTGCGGAAGTGGAAGAGCCGCGCATGATCTTCTTCTTGATCGCATCAAGATTGATAGCATGAGCGAAAGCTTCGCGAACCTTCTTGTCTTTGAACGGGTTCTTGCCCTTGATGTTGGAATAAAGCAGCTCGTCGCGCTCCTGGTCCATACCAAGGAAGATGGTGCGTGCTTCAGGGCCGGTTAGCGGAGAAACGCCTTCAGCTTCATCAAGACGTTTCCAGTCCTGAACGAGAACTGGGTAAACCAGATCCATTTCACCGGAAATCAAAGCAGCAACGCGGGTAGCTGCCTGTTTGATCGGAGTGAAATCAATTTCCTTAACGTTGGATTTGATGTCTTTCCAGTAACCGTCGAAACGAACCAGCTTGGTTTTAACATCAGGCTGACGCTCAACAACCATGAACGGACCCGTGCCGTTTTCATGCAGGTTGGCGTAGTTGTTGGTGTTGGTATCGCTTGGGCTGGTTGCTTCAAGCGTGTTGTGCTCTTCTGACCATTCCTTGTCCATGATGTAAAGGAAGGTAAGATCCTGCATCAAAACCGCGTTTGGCTGACCGGTCGTTGCTTCAATGGTGAAGTCATCGATCTTTTTCATGTCGGAAATCTGGCCTGCACGGCCGCGAAGGTCGGAACCGTCGGTCTGGGCACGTTTCCATGAGAAGATCACGTCGTCAGCGGTAAATGCGTTGCCGTTATGGAACTTTACGCCTTCACGCAGATGGAAAATCCATTTGTTTGGCTCCGGGTTTTCCCAAGACGTTGCCAAAGCAGGGATGAGCTTCAGGTTTTCGTCATAAGCGGTCAGAGCTTCATAGAAGTTGCCCTGAAAACCGAGCGTGAAAGTCTCGTTGAGGCTATATGGATCCAATGAGCCCAAATCGCCCTGAAAAGCATATTTGAAAGTTTGCGCTTGCGAAGGAGCGGCCATTGCCATTGCTCCGACAGCAGCAGCCACCAACAATGATTTTCTGAATAATGTCATTTGCTGTTCCCTTTTTGATACAAGATGACGGTTTCTGCCTAGAATCTTTTGATTTGTTACGCGATCGCATTTTTTATTCAAGTCTGTAAAGAACATTGTTGAATTTTTGATGCGTCACGTTTCAGTTTTTTGACTGGAAGTCGATAATTTTCCTTATGAACTCAACGCCCTTTTCAACTTCAGAGACCTTGATGAATTCATTGGCCTTATGTGCTTGATCTATCGAGCCGGGGCCGCAGACGATAGCGGAGATACCGGCTTCCTGATATTGGCCACCTTCCGTGCCATAAGGCACGACAGAGCCGGCATTCTGACCGGTCAGCTGGCGACAAATGGTCTCAGCGGCACCATCTTCTTCAGGAGCCATTGGCGGTGCTTTCGCGATAACTTCCGTGATGATGTCTGCCTTGGGTGCAATGGCTTTCATCTCGGCACGCAATTCAGCACAATAAGCTTCGAAACTGTCACTGACGTCGCTGATCTTGTCCCATGGCATGTCGCGGACATCCCAGTAGAATGAGCATTCTCTCGAAACGATGTTGGGCGCGGTTCCCCCTTCGATCATGCCGACATGAACCGTTGTAAATGGTGGTTCAAACCCGCTGTCCGGATAGCTGTTTTCTTCGTAATGGTGCAGCTGTCCTTCGAGGAAACAAACAAGCTTTGCAGCCGTCATTACGGCGCTTACTCCGAGATGAATTTTAGACGAATGCGCTTCTTGTCCGATGACCGTAGTTTTGAAAACATTGATGCCCTTATGGGCATTGACCATTTTCATGAGCGTAGGCTCACCGACGATCGCGGCCTTCGGCTTCGGTACTTGTTTCAAGATTTCGTCGATCAGGAATGGTGCACCAACGCAGCCGACTTCTTCGTCATAGGTCAGAGCCAGAATAATTGGACGCTTAAGATCTGCCTTTACCATTTCGGGAACGAGCGACAGGTTGATCGCAGAAAAGCTCTTCATGTCTGCTACGCCACGTCCGAAAAGATAACCGTCTTTTTCTACGACCGTGAACGGATCCGTATCCCAAGGCTGCCCCTCAACCGGCACACAATCGGTGTGGCCACTCAAAATAAGCCCACCTTCGACATTTGGCCCGATGACAGCAAACAGATTGGCCTTCGTCATATCATCGTTGTAGACGAGTTTGCTTTCTATACCAAAGCCAGCCAGATAATCCTTGACATACTGGATAAGGTCTAGATTTGAATTAGCTGAGTTTGTGTCAAACGACACCAGTTTGGAAATGAACTCTTTTGCTCTTTGCGTCACTTCAAATGTCCTGTTTGGCTCGGAATTTTTTTATTATTAGACATATGGATAATTAGCAGTATCATAATGTCAAATCGAATTTTTTTTGTGTTTTATGCATAAATGCTATATACTGGTAATTATGCCAATTATCGACTATTGAAAGATGCCTTGTCAATGCGATTGCGTCAGATTGAAGCTTTTAGAGCCACCATGAATACAGGCACTGTCACCGGAGCTGCCAACATGATGGCGGTTACGCAACCCTCGGTTAGCAGGCTGATTTCCGATCTGGAACTCAATATCGGTTTCAGATTGTTCGAAAGAAAGGGAAGTCGTCTACGCCCCACTGAAGAGGCTCTAAGATTCTATCAGGAAGTCGAGAGAACATTTGCAGGCATTGATCAACTGGAAGCTGTTGCCGATCGGATCAGACAGGAACAGATGGGGCTGCTCAGTGTTTTCTCCACCCCTGCCCTTTCGACATCGCTGATGCCGAGGGTATTCAAACGGTTTCATGAACTCTATCCGGAAACCAAGATCCGCCATGAAGTCCACATGCCGATGGCAATTTTTACACAGCTTCAAGCCAATGCCGGGGATGTAGCTGTCTCGAACCACGCGGCAGAGTTGCCAGGGGTCATTCAGGAACCGCTCTATGATGCAGCTTTCGTTTGTGTTTTGCCAAAAGGACATCGACTTGCAAAGAAGGATGTGATTGAGCACGGCGATCTTGATGGAGAAACCTTGATCGGTCTTTCATCAGAAGGACCACTTAACTGGAACAAGATCTTCAAAAACTTCAGAGAAAAAGGTATCGAGAATAACAATTGGCTTTCCACACAGCATTCGGAATCCGGCTATGCGCTGGTTGCCGAGAATATGGCCATTGGAATTCTGGAGCCATTTTCAGCGCGCAGATGGGATGGAAATGGGGTGGTAGTGCGCCCTTTGCGCCCCAAGATTACCTTCTCATTTTCCATCTGTTTTTCTGCGAATAAGGCGAAATCCTCCGTAGCGCAGGACTTCGCCAAACTTGTTCGACAGCAATTGATCGATGAACCGCCGCTCTATCAGTCCTGATCGGCAGCTCTGGACTGCAAAGGGCTCATGAGATTTCGCCAGATCACGGGATCTGGAAGAGCCATTCATCCTTTGCAAATTTCTCTTTGACCAACTTCTCCGCCGCTGCATATTCTTCTGCGGTGATGCGTCCTTCCGTGCCGCCATTCAGATCGATGAAGGTCTTTTTCATATGATCGATTACCGCACGTCTTTCCATACCAGTTTGACTTTTCACCGGATCAACGCGCTTGGCAGCGCTCGCCGTACCTTTATCGGACAGCTTTTCACGACCGATCCTGAGCACTTGCATCATCTTGGATGCATCCATGTCATAAGCCATCGTTACGTGATGCAGGACGGTGCTTTTCTGGTAGCGCTTTTGAGCGGCGCCACCAATCTTGCCCTTGGTACTGGAGATATCATTGAGCGGCTTGTAAAATGCGTCAATCCCAATTTCATTCAATGCCTTCAGCACCCAATTGTCCAGGAAGGCATAGGAATCGGCAAAGCTCATATCAGCGACCAACTCTGTTGGAGCATAGAGGGAATATGTAATTGCAGTTCCCTTTTCGACGAACATGGCGCCACCGCCGGTTACGCGGCGGATAACTTCGACGCCGAGTTCTTTCGTGGCTTCAAGATCGATTTCATTTTTGATCGACTGGAACTTACCGACGATAATTGCCGCCCGATCCCATTCCCAAAAACGCAAGGTCGGTGCACGACGACCTGCGGCCACTTCCTGTGCCAAGACATCATCAAGAGCCAGATGCATAGCAGGTGGGACCGCCTCGCTATCGATGATCTGCCATTCATAGTCGCGCCAGGTTTTGGCAACCCCAAGGGCGCGTCGAATAGCAATTGCAACTGACTCCGGTGTGAAACCGATAAGCGCCACATCGCTATCAAGCTTGGCGTTGATGGCATTGACGATCTGCTCAACCGAAGCATCAGCGGGAAGGCCCTCCAGAGAAGCGCAAATGTCTTCAAGCGCATCGGCAGGTTCAAGGAAAAAATCGCCGGCAATCTGGATATTGGTCATTACGCCGTCTTTCACGTCCAAATCGGCAACAACCAGCTTTCCGCCATGTACTTTATATTCGCCATGCATCTGAAATTACTCCTAGAAGGCTCTTTTCACCCGAATTATTCGAAAGCAACCTATGCATAAATAGGCAGAAGAACAAGAGAATTACCCCCCAAAGAGGTGAGTTTGTTCAAAGTTAAACAAACTTCATTTTGATGGTGCGTTATTGAATTTTTTATCGCGGCTGTCATTGAAATAATATCATTAGCGCACTAAATGTAGCGTGCTACATAAATTCCAGAGTTTCAACATGACCGAGTTTGCAACTGTCGGATTTGTTCTCAAGCAGATAAACGACAAGCTTAACCAATATATGAATAACGAACTTCAGCCCTTTGGCATCACGATGACGCAAGCCAAGTTCTTGCGGTTTTTGCGTGATCGAAGAGGCATGGATACGTCGCAAAAGGACATCGAAGACTATTTCGACATTGCCCATTCCACGGTTATCGGCGTGCTCAAAAGATTGGAACAAAAGGGTCTGATCTCATTTGTCGAAGATTCGTCAGATCGACGCAAAAAGCTAGTTGTGCTGTTACCCGCCGAGCAGGAACTTCACGATCAGGTGCTCGCTGCCAAGAGAAAAATTGACAGGCAAATGATCAAGGGCATGACACCGAGCCAGATTGAAACGCTGGAAGAAACCCTCAACCAGTTACACGAGAATATTCTCGATCTAACCAAGAACAAATAACAAATATAGAATGTGATTTTGGATAGCATCCGTTATGAAACAGCAAGAACCAGCTACAGAGAATTATCTGTTTGAGAAGATGCCCGTGCCAAGGGCTATCCTAGTCAATGCAGTGCCCACAATCGCAGGCATGATTGTTATTCTCATTTACAATATCGCCGACACATTTTTCGTTGGCCAGACAAATGACCCGTATCAGGTGGCCGCCGTATCGTTGGCAACACCGGTCTTTTTCCTTTTCATGGCAACAGGAAACCTGATTGGCATCGGCGGCACCTCGGTGATCTCACGCGCTCTGGGTGAAAGAAGACCTGAATTTGCCAACAATGTCAGCTCCTTCTGTTTTTACACCTCGTGGGCTGCGGGCATTGTATTTGCAGCCGCCTTTTTATTCGGCATGCCCTACATTCTGCAAGCAATCGGCGTCAGCGGTAATACGATCGAGCCCACAAGGGACTATTTGACTTATATTGCCCCCAGTGCGCCATTTGTCATTTTGAGTGTCTCGTTCGGCAACATCGTCAGGTCTGCAGGCAAAGCCAAGGAAGCCATGTTTGGCATGATGATCGGCACGGGTCTAAACATCGTGCTTGACCCGTTCTTTATTATCTATCTCGGCATGGGAGTCGGCGGAGCAGCCATCGCTACGCTTATTGGTAACGTTGTCTCTGCTATCTACTTTTGGCGCCTTGTCGCCGGAAACAAGACCTCGCTGTCGATCCGCTTTGCCGATTTCCGCATCAGAGGCGTTGTCTTGCCAGTGATTTCCATAGGCATTCCCGCAGCCCTCAATAACATACTGATGAGCACGTCCATCGTAACCCTGAACAATGTTCTTTCCTCATATGGCGATATCAATGTTGCCGCCATGGGGGTTGCGACCAAAGTGGCCATGATCGCCGCGCTGTTGCAGATAGGGCTCGGGGTCAGCATTCAACCGCTTTTGGGATTCAACTACGGAGCCAAAAACGCTGAACGGTTTAGGTCCATTTTGCAGACTTCGTTGATTTTTGCCGTCATCATGGGATCGGTCCTGACATTCTTCAGCTGGCTTGGCTCTGGCTTCATTGTCAACGCCTTTATTGAAGATCAGGCAGTGTTGGACCAAGGGGTGCGTTTCGTCAAAGCGCTTCTATTGACCGGGCCAATCCTGGGCATCATGTTTGTCTATATCAACACGTTGCAAGCGATGGGAGCGGCAAAAGAATCCCTCATCCTTTCCATCAGTCGGCAAGGGTTCATCTTCATCCCGATGATATTCGTACTGAACTACTTCTTCGGTTTGTCAGGCGTCGTCTATGCTCAACCAGTGGCAGACGTCATGGCGATTTTGATTTCCATCGCTCTGGTCTATCCGCATCTGGCAAAATATCTGCCCAAATATGGCTCCGGGCATGATGGATCCGCTTCAGATTATACCAGCCAACCTGCTCAATAACCCCCGCAGAAAGAAAGCCCTCTTCAGCAACTTTGAAGGGGGCTTTTTTATGAATGTCAGCTCTGAGAATTGAGAATTACTGGTTCGATCTGATCGCCCTGAAGATACGATCTATCTTCTCGTTCAATATCTCTGGGGAAGTGGCAAAGTTGAAGCGAATGAACTGCTCGTAACCTTCACCAAAATTCGCGCCATTTCCACCAAGCACCCGGCCCGTATCACGTAAATAATCAGAGGGGGCGACAGGGAGTTTGCAAGCGGAGAAATCAGCCCAGGCCAAATAGGTTGCTTCTGGCTCTATAGCGACGACTTCCGGCATTTCTTTGGCGAAGCGCTCAAAGAACAGATCCCGGTTCTTTTCCAACACAGTCAGAGCGTCATTCGCCCAGGCATCCCCTTCTTCCCATGCGGCGATTGTCGACACCAGGCCGGTTATTCCCGGATGCCCCAAAATCATGCCTGGCAGCTTTTCCTCGAAGCGGGCCAATAGCTCTTTGCTGCCGAAATTCATCAAGGCACATGCGAGCCCGGGAATATTGAAGGTCTTTGAAGCAGAATAAAGCGTTATGGTCTGCTCGGCGACTTCCGGAAACATCTTGACGAATGGAGTGTGCGTTCTTCCGTCAAACAGAATATCGCTATGGATTTCATCGGAGATGACAATCAGATTTTTCTCTTTCGCTATCTTTGCCAGCGGTGCCAATTCTTCTTTCGAGAAGACACGCCCCGTTGGATTGTGAGGATGGCAGAGCAACAGGATTTTGACATTCCTTGAGATGTCTTTCTCGACATTCTTCAGGTCAAGACAATAGCGCCCATCAATGATTGGCATAGGATTGCAAATAGCTGTTCGTTTCGTTGTTTCTATCGCCGCCAGAAACATCGGATAAGCAGGAACCTGAACAAATACGCCCTCACCTTTTTCCGAGAATGCAACAATCGCGGCAGCAATGGCCTGAACGAGATTGCTCACCGGCAAAATCGTTTCATCTGTAATGTGCCAATCATATTTTTCTTTCATTCGGTTTTGAAAGGCAGCCTTGAGACGTGCTTCAGGCCCAATTTCACCATGTGAGGCGTAACCGAATTTTTGATCGTCTATTGTTTTTTGAAGCGCAGCCAAAATTGGTGCAGCAATTCCAAAATCCATTTCAGCAGGATTGGATGGCACAATATCGTCATCGTAATCCACCCATTTGCCGCTTGCCCGTCTTCTCAATTGTGCGGGTGTTAGAAAATCGATCATCACTAGCCTTTCAAAATAAGATATTCAAGCAAACAGATCTGTGCATCTTAGATAAACACTCAAGTAGATTGCGGGGAAATATATCGCTCGTAAGACCCGCAGCAATGCAACAAAGGGTCTCGCATAGGCGCAAGAGGCAGATCCAAATATCGATTATCACAGATCATTCGCATTCGGTGAAAATTTCTCCATTTGCGCTATTTCTGCACAATTACCAAACATCGAAGCCAATGTATTGACGCTATTGCAACAAAAAATCCGCACAAAACCCACAATATTTGACATCGTTATAAAACAAAAGCTAGCTGACTCACTGCATAAATTTTATACAAGTTATTTTCAACTGCTTAATTCGCGAAATATGTTTTAGAAAAGCAGCTTGACTGAAATAAAATTAACTTGTTTACTTAGATTGCAAATGGATATTATAACGAAGATCAATTTAGTTTCGGCTTATATTAATCTCTAAATTTAGTTGTTGCCCAAAATTTCTTCAGTAACCAATATATATTGATAACACTTACCTAAATTATTTTTTGAACGATAAAGATGAAGGTTTAGAGAACAAGTCAATCTGTTACATTCCAAACCTTCACGATAAACTACTCACCGTTACAAAGACAAATCTTTATAAAAGACAAATTTCATCTGATTTTTATAAATCTCGCCGGGGTGCAGCACCACTGATGGAAATTCTTCATGATTGGGAGAATCCGGATAGTGCTGTGTTTCCAGCGCAAAGCCGGGATAATCTTGATAAACCGCCCCGCCCTTACCCATTGTTGGTTGCGTTTTGAAATGGTTGGCCGTGTAGAATTGCACGCCGGGCTGGTTGGAATAAAGCTCAAAACCTCGGCCACTTGCCGGATCTGAAGCTTTCGCAGTTAACCGCATCGCTCCGTCATAAACCGTATGGCATAGGTTGTGGTCATAACCTCCATCGGGCCAAGCATCCTTAATCATCGCGCCGATATCGCGTGCCGTTCTAAAGTCAAAGGGCGTACCCTCCACTGAAGCAAGCTCGCCAGTCGGAATCTTTTCCGGTGTAACCAGTGTGAATCGATCCGCATAAATACAGAGTTTCTGATTTTCAACAGTGCCGCTCTGGTGGCCACCCAAATTCCAGTATCCATGATAGATAATATTGATGATTGTGGTTTTATCTGTTTCAGCCCCCATTGAAAGGCTTAGATTGCCCTGATCATCAACCTGATAAGTTGCGCGCAGATCGAGCGAGCCGGGATAGTTCTGATCTCCGTCGGGGCTATGCATATAGAAGGTTACAGAATTTTCGGCCTCATTCACAACCGCTTTCCAGAGGCGTTTGCCAAATCCGGGTAGACCGCCATGCAGATGGTGCGGACCACTGTTTGTAGGAAGCTGGATTTCCTTTCCTTCAAGTACGAATCTTCCCCGATTGATCCTGTTAGAGAAGCGGCCACAAATTGCGCCAGCATTGCCTGGATTATCGATATAACTTGCAGGGTCGTCATAACCAAGCACGATGTCTTCGATCTTGCCATGTCGATCAGGACGCAACACGCGCCTCATTATTGCACCATATGTCATCACTTCAATGGTGGTTTCTCCGCCCGTAATACGAAATGCTTCGACATTTTCGCCATTGATGGTGCCGATGACTTTGCGCTCTATCGCTGGGTGAGCCAAGATACATCTCCCTAACCGGTTTCAATATGAATGAATGTCGCAAGGCATGGCAGCCTTGCGACATGTCTTAAGTTTAAATTGGCTCTAGATGAGAGATTTAACGGCCTCAGCGACAGCTTTGTCCGTGATATTGAAATAGTCATAGAGCACAGCTGGCGGAGCGGATTCGCCAAAAGTTTCCATGCCGATACACGCCCCGTCCAAACCGACATATTTGCGCCAATAGTCAGTATTTGCCGCTTCCACGGATACGCGAGGAATACCGGCGGGCATAATTTGGGCTTTGTAGTCTGCATCCTGCTTGTCGAATAGGAATGTTGATGGCATTGACACCACGCGGGCGCTTATGCCCTCCTCAGCCAACAGAGCCTGCCCTTTCATGGCAATCTCCATTTCGCCGCCCGTTGCGATAATCACGGCTTGTAGATCGCCCTTCTCTTCGCTGATGATGTAGCCACCGCGTTTGATTGCATCCACTTGCGCAGCGGTCCGCGGAAAGGCCGGGCAAATCTGTCGGCTGAGCGACATCATGGTAGGCGTTTCTTCATGCTCGATAGCACACTGCCAGGCAACGGCCGCTTCCGTTGCGTCACATGGGCGCCAGACATCAAGATTTGGTATCATGCGCAGTGAAGCCAGATGCTCTATTGGCTGATGCGTCGGGCCGTCCTCTCCAACTGCAATAGAGTCGTGCGAGAGAGCATAGATCACCCGTTGCTTCATCAGTGCGCCCATGCGAATGGCGTTTCTCTGATAGTCCGAGAAGGTCACATAGCCACCGCCGAACGGCAGAAGCCCGCCATGGAGGGCAATGCCGTTCATGATGGCACCCATGCCAAACTCTCGAATACCGGCATAGATGAAGTTTCCACCGCCTTCTGCAGTAACTGCAACGCTATCATCCCAAATGGACAGACAGGAGCAGGCCAGATCTGCCGAGGCGCCGAGCAATTCGGGCAACTCCTTGGCGATCATAGTGATGGCTTTATGACTGGCCATGCGTACTGGCATAGCCTCTTGAGCCTTGGCCGTCTCTGCGATGAAGGCGTTCATTTTATCTGCAAAATCGGCTGGCAATTCGCCCGCCATGCGACGTTTGTAAGCAGCAGCTTCGGCAGGAAAAGCTTTTTGGTAAGCTGCAAACAGGTCATTCCATTCACCTTCTGCTTTTGCCCCTGCATCTACGGCGCTCATTTCCTCATAAACTTGTTGCGGGATCTCGAACGGAGGATAGGACCAGCCCATTGCTGCCCGTGCCTTGGCAATTTCTTCATCACCAAGCAAGTTGCCATGACAGGCTGCCGTACCGCCAACGGTCGGGGCGCCCTTGCCGATGATGGTTTTGCAGCAAATCAGTGTGGGTTTGCTGGTTTGCTTTTTGGCCTCGCTAATAGCAGCAATGACAGCGTCAATGTCGTGGCCATCAATATCGCGGATGACATTCCAGCCATAAGCCTCGAAACGTGCGGGCGTATCGTCGGTGAACCAGCCTTTGACCTCTCCGTCGATGGAAATACCATTGTCGTCATAAAGGGCAATCAGCTTGCCAAGCCCCAAGGTGCCGGCCAATGAGCAAACTTCGTGAGAAATGCCTTCCATCAGGCAGCCATCCCCCATGAAGGCGTAGGTATAGTGGTCTACGATGCCGTAACCGGGACGATTGAACTCGGCAGCCAAAACCTTTTCGGCAATTGCCATACCAACCGCGTTACCAATGCCCTGGCCAAGCGGTCCTGTGGTTGTTTCGACACCGGGGGTAGCGCCATGTTCAGGGTGGCCCGGGGTTTTGCTGTGCAACTGGCGAAAGTCCCTGATGTCATCCATCGAAAGGTCATAGCCGGTGAAATGCAGCAGGCTATAAAGCAGCATGGACCCATGGCCATTGCTGAGAACAAACCGGTCACGATTGTCCCAGTCGGGATTTTTGGGATTGTGCTTGAGATGGCCCTTCCAAAGAGCTACACCCATTTCAGCCATGCCCATCGGCATGCCCGGATGACCTGATTTCGCTTTTTGAACGGCATCTGCAGAGAGAAAGCGAATGGCATTCGCCAGAACAGAAGGAGCTTTATCTTCCATTTTAATACCTCTTGGGAGACTTATTTGTAAGCTGTTACGAAAATTTCGATCAGGGTGTCGCCGCCCAAATCCGGTGAGCAGAGCGTTGCGCGCGCTGGCAGGTGCTCCTGGTCAAACCATTCTCCCCAGACCTCGCTCATGCCCGCTTTCAAATCGAGACTTGCCAGATAGATGGTTGCGAACAGAACTTTGGTTTTGTCTGATCCGGCAACCTTCAGGTAGCCTTCCATCTTTTCGAGGGTTTCCAGCGTTTGCCCTTTGATATCCTTGCTGGTATCATCGCATGCAGTACCGCCGACAAAGACCAAACCATCTTTTTCAACGACACGATGCAACACAGGGGTAGGAAGATATCTATTTACCATGGTGTGTTTCCTTTCCTTGTTTGTAGGGGAATTGTCGCAATGCTTGTGGAAGGGCGCGGCAATTCCCTTTGATCCTTTCGGCTCCATTACTTTTGTTTCATGAATTCTCGCTCGACCAGAGCGGTCATACGTTCGAGTGACGCCATTGCAGTAACGCCATCGCGAATTTGTGGTGCCGAGGTTTGCTCGCCTCTGAAGGCGGCGGCTGCGTCGGCGATAATGGCTGCATATCCCTTATGATCTTCGTTTGCTGCCGCCGTGAAATTGGGCTCCCAACAAAGAGTATCAACGTCGGAACTCAGCGTTGCTTGCTTGTCCTCAGCCTTGAATGGTGGGTGACGGAAATATTTGACATGAATGATGTTCTGGATTTCTATCCGGCGATGATCACCCATGATGACCATGCTTTCGGTTGGCGTGCCGCGGGATTGCGTCGTTCCCATGGCGACAGTCCCGATCGAGCCATTTTCACATTCAAATCCGAGATGGATGAGAATATGTCCCGGCTCCGAAACATTCACCCGAACTGACAGATCGGCGAATGGAGAGCCAATCATCCATGGCAGCAAGTCCATATAGTGAACACAATGATGCAGATAGAAGCTCGTATAGTCCGGCTTTCCGGAAAAATAGGCCGGTTCGTTCATGTAATAGCCGCTCAGGCCCATGATTGGTCCGAACTCGCCACCCCTTAAGATGTTTTTGGCAATGCGGTTGCCCGTCGAATAGCGTTTCATGAACCCCACGACGACCGGTAGTTGCGCCTTTGCGGCTGCATCTGCAATTTCTTCGGCGCTTCTGAGATCTTTTGCCGGTGGTTTTTCAATGAATACCGGAAGCCCCTTGGCAAGAGCAGCCAGAGCGGCATCATGATGTATCTCAGGCCCGACGGCCATTCCGATTGCATCAAGTCCCTTGTGGTTGATCAGATCACGCAGATCCGTATAGGAAGCGTCTGCGCCATAATGCCAAGCAGCTCGGGAGGCTGCCTTCTCACTCAGATCGCAAACCGCAGCGATATGAAGATCGTTTCGGGCCAATTGCGGCATCAGCATTTGTGAGGCATGTCGGCCGCAACCGATCCAGCCGATATTGAGGGTCATCGTTCAAACTCCGCCATGAAATTGCATGCTCGTATGAACTCGACGGCGGAGCGTAGTTTTTCGCTTTCGTCTTCGCAGGGAGCTCTCCATTGCGCGATGGGCAGGCCTATCCGGTCATCATTCCGGCGGAATGGTTCAAGCGTAATCGGACCTTCGTAGTTTATGTCCCTGAGGGCTTTCATGATCTGCGGCCAATCCATGTTTCCCGTTCCCGGAAAGCCTCTGTGATTTTCATTTCCTTGGAAATAAACCAATCTATCAGCCGCCATTCTGATGGCGTCATAAATGGAGCGTTCTTCGATATTGGCGTGATAGGTATCAAACAACAGCCCAAGCGACGGATGATCAACGGTCTCGATGACCCGCATGGCTTGGGAAACCGTTGAAATAACGTCAGTCTCGTAACGATTGAGAGGTTCGAGAGCGAGCAGGCAATCAGCGTCTTTTGCCTGGAGGGACAATTTGGACAAAGCCTCGATCACCCGCTCCTCTCTAGCTTTCATTTCCTTTTCAGCAACTGGCGCTGGCGCCCGCCCTGCAAACACCATTGGAGCGCCGTAGAGTGGACCACCTACAGAATATGCTCCAACCTCATGGGCCAGATCGATGCAATATTTCAAATAGTCCGCGCCCGCTTGCCGGATCGCCGGGTTCTCATCCGAGATGGACCGTGACAGAGACACTCTGGCGGCAAGGGCAATGGAAAGATCAGCCTCTTCCAGCGCTTCTTTGATATCACGGGTCTTCAGGTCTTCCTCCGGTTCTGGGACCAACAGTTCCACCAAATCGAACCCGAGATCTTTCATCTTGGCAAAGAGTGTCAGATGCTCCGTCTTGAAAGGGCGAGCAAACTGCATCGAGATTATGCCTATAGGATTGTTCATAGACGTGCCTCCAAAGGACCTAAAGCCCTACCCTTTCACCGCACCTTGGGTCATGCCGCTGATCAAACGCTTTTGAACGATCAGGAACAGGACTGTTGCTGGCAGGGCTCCAACGATACCGCCCGAGGTCAATAGCCCCCATTGCACCTCGTATTCACCGATAAGTGTCTGAATGGCCACAGTGATCGGGCGTACATTCGATCCGCCTAGAGACAGCGCATAGAGATACTCGTTCCACGCGGTAATGAAGATATAAATGCCGGTTGCAACGATGCCAGGCATACAAAGGGGCAAGACAACCCTGCGCAGAGCGCCAAGGCGCGTGCAGCCGTCTGTCATGGCTGCTTCATCAAGGGATTTGGGTATGCCATTAATATAGCTGGTCATCATCCAGACCGAAAACGGAATAGCTACCGTCGAGTTGGCAATGATCAGCGCCAAATGCGAATCCAGCAAGCCGAGCACGCGCATCAACACGAACAAAGGCAAGATGAGCAGAACGATCGGAAACATGTTGATGATCAGAAACTGTGTCAGCAGGTATTTTTTGCCGAAAAAATTGAAGCGCGAAAATGAATAGGCAGCTGTAACGCTGAGCGTCAATCCGACAACAACAGTACCTGCAGCAACGATGAAAGACGTAATCATATTGTCCAGGAATCCGACGGTGCTGAACAATCGAATATAGTTATCGAATGTCGCACCAATCAGACTCGGGCCTTGGGTGAACAGCTTGTCTTCCTCGGTCAATGAGGTCAGCATCATCCAGATGTAAGGCCCCAAAGTGAAGAGGAGGATGACAACCATCGGCAGATCGACGGTCAGAATACGGCGTGTTTTGCTTCTGCGTTTGATCATTGGTCCGCTCCTTTGCCCAGTTTGCGCAGATATATGACAACGATGCCCAGAAGCATGATTGTGAAGAGAACTGCGAGTGAAGAGCCGTAACCGAAGTCCAGATTGGTACGCGCTTTCACAAAGGCGTAGAGTGGCAATGTGTAGGTCGAATAGCCCGGACCACCGCCGGTCATCACGTAGATGACATCAATCGAGTTGGCTACCCAGATGGTTCTGAGCAAAACAGCGGTAACAAGAACCCCGGAAATACCGGGCAAAGTGATGTGCCAGAACTGGCGCCATTTACTCGCCCCATCTATGGAGGCCGCCTCATAATAGCTTTGCGGGATCGACTGCAATCCTGCCAGTATCATTACGGCGAAGAACGGAAATCCCTGCCAGGTAAGCGTGAGTATGATTGCATAAAGCGCGGTATCAGGATCGGCCAGCCATGGCACAGATTCACTGATGATATGCATGCGAAGCAGGAAATCATTGAGGATGCCGTAGTTTGAATCATAAATCCAAACCCACATCAGCCCGATAACCACAGATGGAAGCGCCCAAGGAATAATAATGAGGGCTCGTGCCAGTGGCCGCCATGGAAAATCCTGATTTAACAACAATGCAGTAACAATACCCAGCAGCAACTGACTGGGCACAGTAATCCCTATCCAAATCACTGTGTGTTTGAGCGAAATCCAGAAAACTTCATCGTTAAATGCAGCAAAGAAATTCATTAATCCAACAAAACTGATCGCATTTGGTTTCCATAGAATATAGTCATGCAGGCTCATCCAGGCAGCTTGCAGCATGGGGAAAAAAACGATTGCCAAAGTCACGATTACGGCAGGCGATAATAGCGCATAAGGCAATACGCGTTTAGCGAGCGCCGCGCGGCTGGTTGGCCACTCAGATGCAGTCATGGTCATAGTCTTTTCACCGGAGAAAAGCCGGTGTCCTATGTGCCGCCATCGGCATATGGAAACTCATATGCGACAGCGCAGAACCGGTGTCAGGGGGAAGGTTCGGCCGATCCTTGCCGACCGAACCACGTTCATCCTCTCAAGGATTACTTGTTGAACAGAGCGTCTATTTTCTCGTTCATTTTCTTGGCCGTGATTTCACCTGTCAGCGCACGTTGCATGTTGACTGGCCATTCCGTATTAACGAAATCAGACGTTTCTGGCCGGTTTGGCAACATATGAGCAAATGGCAAAGATGCGATGGTTGCATCGACAAAGCGTTTTGGATGCAGTGTCCAGTTTGCCGAGTCCGATTTTGTAACTGGCAATTGGCCAGTAGACTCGTTGAACTCCTTGTTGTTGCCTTCGGAAGAAAGGAAGGCAATCCATTTCCAGGCAGCATCCTTGTTTTTGGCCGATGAGAACACAGCTGTTGACTCATCACCGAAAGAAGTCCAGCGCCCGCCACCACATTCAGGCACGGTTGTTGCCGAGACTTTATCACCGAGAGCGGCAACCATGTCATTGGCAGATCCGATATGGTGAATGGTCATGGCGGTGGTGCCAGCCTTGAAGGCGCCGGTCACTTCCTTGAAGCCATCGTTTGGTGCGGATGGCGGGAAGACCTTGTCTTTCTGGAACAGATCGACAACAAACTGAGTGCCAGCCACGCCGGCATCACTGGTCAGGCCACCCTTGTCAAAGCTTACGCCTTCACGAGAAAGAACGAGGCTGCCCCAATGGTCATGACCGCCCTTGCCACCACGGAAACCGAAACCATAAACATCTTTGCGACCATCATTATTGGTGTCACGGGTCAGTTTGATAGCAGCGTTGCGGAAGTCATCGCAGGTTTTGGGCGGTTCCAGTCCCAATTCCTTGAACATATCTGCGCGATAGTAGAGATAAAGGACAACATATTGAACTGGCAGGTAATATTGTTTGCCATCAGGGCCTTTAGTCAAATCAAATAGATTTTCCTGAATATCGGAAGCGCCGTCCCATGCAGCAATGCGGTCATCCAGTGGTTCCAATGCCCCCATTTCCACCAAACGTGGCTGAGCATGCATTTTTACCATTGCAGCATCCGGAGCACTGCCCGCGATGATGGAGGTATAGAGGTTGTCGTAATAACTATTCCAAGGGATGTTTTCGGCATCGATTTTGATGCCCGGATTTTTTGCTTCGAACTTTTGAACCAGATCAGACATCGGATTGTCTGCATTGTCGAAGTGATACCAGAATTTTACAGTATCTTCAGCATTTGCAGCCGAGCCGCAAACGAACATGGCCGCAGCGAGCGCTGCGACTGATAGTGTCTTTTTCATCTTCTCCTCCGCTAATTGCCGTTCTCCCAACGGCAAAGTGGTTTCCTCGTTACCCGAAATTTCACATTGGGAAACCTCCCGCTTCCCGTGAGCCGTTCAGGCATCGGCAATCCGTCTCTCAACCTTGAAACCGGGCCAGATATTACGAGCACCCCTGCTCCACCCAGCTTGAACACATTCCTCCAAGTCCGTGTTCAACAAGATTGTTTTTTCTTCACTCCTTCGTTTCTATTATGTCCGGCCCGAATTCGGCGATCGTGGTAACGTGATGTGCAATGGCTGCTGTTGCCGCCTTGGCATCCCCTTCAGAAAGCGCATCCAGAATGGCCTCATGGCGGACGGCTGTTTCATAAAGATCTCGATATGTGCCTGAATTCAGAATCTTGAACCGGTGGTTATGGATAAGACAACGCCGCAGCACCGGTCTCACACTCGGCAGATCAGCAGCATCAAACAGGTTCAGATGAAATGCCCGGTCATAAAGCGTAACCTGATAGACATCATCCTGCAGAGCCGCCTCTTTCATCAATTCGATCGTGGTGATCAGTTCATTCTTCAGCAGTGCACCAAAACGGCGCAATACGCGAGCCATGCCGCGAGCCTCAATATCGCGTCGAATTCTAATCAATTCATGAGCATCATCGGCGCGCGCATCAGCCACAAAGGACCCTCGATGGGACCGTCTTTCCACCAGCCCATCATTGCTTAAAGCGATCAACGCCTCTCTCACCGTGCTTTGGCTACAGGCGAAACGCTCTGCAATATCCATCTCAACAATAGTGGACAAGGGAGGCAACACTCCCAGCATGATTTCGCGCTGAAGATCCTCATAGACCGTGGAGCTTCTTTTCACCGCGCGCTTGGGCGTTGCAATTGCCTCACTCTCGGATTTTTCGCGATTTCCGTTCGCCATTTTATACCCAGTGCTTGCATCTCAATTTGATTATCGATAATATAGCGATAATTAATCGATATGACAAGGAGGCATTTTTAGCCGATATTGATTATCCCCTCATCGGCAATCTTGTCGAACACCGGAACCTTTTCCAAAACGAAATAGTCGGGATTTTTGACCCCGGCGCTGTCATCTGGGAGGATTTGATGGCAAGTATAAAGCTAGAACGTCTCGTGAAGAATTACGGGATGTTTCGCGCAATAAAGGGTATAGACCTTTCCATTGAGGACGGCGCATTCGTGACATTTGTCGGGCCATCGGGCTGTGGCAAATCAACTCTTTTACGCATGATTGCAGGACTTGAAGAGATCACGGATGGCATCCTCAAGATCGACGATCAGGAAGTAAATGATCTGGAACCCCGTGACCGTGATATCGCGATGGTATTTCAGGATTATGCTCTCTATCCTCACATGTCGGTTGCCGAAAATATCGGCTTCGGTCTCAAAATGCGGGGCATGGAAACCAGCGAAATTGAAAATCGGGTAAAAGACGCAGCTGACATTTTACAGATTTCAGCCCTTCTTTCGCGCAAGCCCGGCCAGCTTTCAGGTGGCCAAAGACAACGTGTTGCCATGGGCCGAGCGATTGTTCGACGCCCGAAGGTCTATCTATTTGACGAACCGCTTTCCAACCTTGACGCCAAGTTGCGCGTTGACATGCGCACGCAAATCAAACGACTGCATCAACTCCTAAAAACCACGACTATTTATGTTACCCACGATCAGGTCGAAGCCATGACCTTGGCGGATCATATCGTCATTCTCAAGGATGGTGTCATCATGCAGCAGGGTCGCCCTGTGAGCGTCTACAATCGCCCGATGAGCCGATTTGTCGGCGAATTTATCGGCTCGCCAAAAATGAACATTCTTTCTGCAACGGTTTCTCGCAACAATGACGCACTGGTCTTGTTTGATGATGGTTTGAGTTTGGGTATTTCTGATTGCAATATGAACGAAGGCCAAAGGGTTGATGTTGGCTTCCGCCCAGAACATCTTGTTCCATGCTCCGAGCAGGAAGCGCAGATAACGGCTCGTGTTGATGTTCTGGAACCTCTGGGTTCTGACACGCACGCCATTTGTCTGGTAGGCAAGCAGGAACTTACCGCTCGCCTCGACCCAAGCCTTGACCTAAATCCCGGCGATATCCTTTATCTTCGTACGGAGCCGGAGAAGATACATTTCTTTGATCCGGAAAGCGGACTTCGTATTGAACTGGAAGCGACCCGGCAAATCGCCGCATAAACAGCTCGGTAAGAATCATGTCCTGCTGAAAATAACTCGTCTTAATTGTTTGTCCCCCCAACTGAGGAATGGTTTGTTTTTCAAACCACTCCTTTTTCTTTAGATCGATACGGTTTGTCAGGGAGCGACGACCTTTTCGCCATCTTCTTTAACGAATTCAGTCCCGGAAGCCACATCGAGCAACGCAAACACAGCCTCGGAAGGTCGGCAAAGTTTCACCCCCTTTGGAGAACACACGATAGGACGATTGACCAAAACCGGATGCTTCAACATCTCTTCAAGGATCTGCTCGTCAGTAACCGCAGCATCAAGCAAACCGAGTTCTTCTGCTGGAGATTTTGACGTTCTGAGAGCCTGTCTCGGCGTTAAGTCTGCGGCAGCGAACAGGGCCTGAAGCTGTGGCTTTGTCCAGCCCTCTTGCAGATAATTGATCACAATGGGCTCTTCGCCAGCAAGACGGATGATCTCTAGCACATTGCGGGATGTACCACATTCAGGGTTATGGTGAATTACAATCGTCATATCAATTATTACCTTTCAATTGCCAATGGCAATAATAAGAGGCTGCAAGGGCTCCCAGAATTTGAGCTGCGATGAATGCCAGGACGTTGGCAGGAGAAATACCAGCAAAAGTATTCGACAAAGCTCGAGCGATCGTCACGGCAGGATTGGCGAAGGAGGTTGATGCCGTGAACCAATAAGCAGCAGTGATATAAAGCCCTACGGCCATTGGAACAACAGCTTCTTTCGCCTTCAATGTCATCAGGATAACAAACACAAGACCAAAACTGGCAACAGCTTCAGAAAACCATTGGTCTGGACCGGTCCTTAGTTTCGAAGAAACCTGAACCACAGGCAAAGCAAACATGACATGTGCTGTCCAAACGCCAATGAGCCCACCTGCAATTTGCGCAAGCACATAGCCCGCAGCAAGTCGTCCATCAAGTGTCTTTTTGATAGAAAAGACGAGTGTCACGGCTGGATTGAAATGTGCGCCGGAAACCGGTCCCAGCATCGTAATAAGAACCACCAGAATGGCCCCGGTCGGAATCGTGTTGCCCAACAAGGCTATGGCAACATTTCCTCCGGCAAGGTTTTCTGCCATGATGCCGGACCCCACAACGACAGCCAGCAGAAAAGCTGTGCCGACAAACTCGGCGGCCAGTTTTTGTTGAACTGAATAGGTCAATTTTTCTCTTTCCAAAATTGAGAAAGCCAGTCTGACAAGCCTCGCCGGAAAACTGGCGAGCGCCCGTTCATCTACTTATCAAGAATATTCGATATATCTGAGCTATAATCGCTACGTCAAGCCCAAACATTCAGATTTCTGATTTATTCGCAGAACGTAAAGGGCCGTTCGTTGATCAACTTATCACATTGTTGATGACGATTTGCTGACCTTCTTTCAATTGCGTATCCACCTTGGAATAGCCATCTGCTGACAGGATCAAAGGTTGAATGGCCGTGCCTGTTATTCCCGAAAGCAAGTTGTTTGAAATGATGAACTTGCACCCTTCGATTTGAGCGGAATAGCCTATTCCGACATCAGCATCTCGCACGAGATTTCCCGAAACAACAAGGTCCCGAAGATATTGTCCGTGGCCGATCAGGATGCCGAAAGAGCGCACAGATTCGATGGTGTTGCCGGTTATTGTGCTATCAGCTTCAGCATAGATGCCGATTGCCAAGGATCGGTTTTCAATCTCCTTAAGGATATTGCGAACCAAATTGCCTTGTATCACGCACAAACGACCTCCCTCATTGAAGTTTGTCGCAGATATGCCAACCACAGCACTGTCGATCAGATTGCCGGAAATGATGGCTCCATCGAAAGCGAATTCGGCATAGATGGCTGTTTCGCCCAGCTTGGTGCAGGCATTATTCTGGATCTGTACATTTGATGTGCTGTTTGCTCGTATTGCAGAAAAAGCACAATCGGAAACCATATTTCCGCTAACAATGACATCCCCCGAACGGAACAGGTTGATCCCGTTTCCATTCTGCCCGGTTCCTCCATTTTTAGCCGCGATGAGTTCTATTCGGTTGCTTCTTATGAGGCTTCCGTCATGCCCCTTTTCAGATCGCCAAACCTGAATGCCATTGTTATTGCATCGACGCACAATATTGGCGTGAATATCCAACCCGTGCGAATCGTTACTGAAGATGCCCGTTGCTTCAATTTGCTCGATGACATTTTCGAAGATCTGCCCGCCGCTTCTTTCTAGATGAAGCCCATTGGCATTGCTGTCGGATAATTGGCAGTTTTCAATCCGGATATTCTTCAAGTCTGTGCCATTAATTAGGCCGCGTTCTTCTGACAAAGCCGCTTTTTTTCCAGAAATGAAGAGGCCAGACAAAGTGAGAGAATTAAGATTTGAAGCGAAAAAGCCAGACTCTTGACCAATGAGGAAAATTTGAGCCTGATCAGGGTAACTGAAAAGCGTAAGCCCCTCGGGCAGGTTTATCCTTCCTACAAGATAGTCACCCTTTGGCAGAAAGAGCGGCAGGCCGGCGTTTGCAGCCTTGTCAATTGCAGCCTGTAAGGTCTTCGTCTGGATGTTGGGATCACCGGGAACGAGCCCCTCCTCTGCCGCATTCAAGCATGTTTTGAAAGTTTGCTTTGAAACAGGTTTGGCGTCAGAGTCTTTTGTGCCTAACAAGCCAACTCCAGCAACGCCCACAAGAAGAGTTCGCCTGCTTTGGTCCATAGAGGCCCTCCGTTTGCCCTAAATGCCAGCGTCAGTCTTTACCGCCTTCGCTAACCTCGGCGCCATCTGCCGTAACCAGTTTAGCGACATTGTCTTTAACCGGTTTTTCCGGTTTGACCTTGCGGCTTGCTGGTGAGATCAGTTCTTTCGACAAAACAATCGCAATTCCGAAGAACAGACTGGCTATGGCAACCACGATTAACACCAGAGACTTGTTCGGGAAGACTGCACTGTGACTGGGGCGCGCCTCCTGAATGATTTCTGCATCAATAGTGGATGGGCCTGTTGTTCTTCTGATGTTGGATTCACTCCTGCGCGAGACGTAGTTTTCATAAAGATCGCGCTTGGATTCAGCCTCTCGCTCCAAAATGCTCAATTTTGCCTGAGCCGCACTTTTATCGTCAGATAGCGCCTTCACCTTCGATAGATCTTTTTCCAGAGAGGCGACGCGTTTTTTGGCAATCTCGGCTTCAGCCTCCAATTGCATAACCAGCCGTTTGTTCGCGGCAACCAACTCTGCCTCAATGCCTTTCAGCTCGGCTTTTGCCTGAAGCAAAGACGGATGGCTCGATTGATAGGTTGTCTGCAATTGCGAAATGCGTTGTTTTAGCAAGATCTTTTGTTGATTGAGATCCTGCAGATATTTTCCATCTGTCTGGTCTGCTTTGGATAAGGTGCCGCCACCTTTAAGCATGCGCTGCGCCAGTTCGGCTCGCGCCTTTACCTCTGCATATTCCGTGCGAGCCATCGTCAACTGTGTGCTCAACTCGGAAATCTGCTGGACTGTAAGCGTTTCACTGTTACGGGAGAGAACGATTCCGGACTCTTGGCGGAACTTCTGCAACTCGTTTTCCGCAGCCTCGGCCTGTTTTCTGAGCTCTTCGGTTTGTTGGCCTAGCCATGCATCCGTTCCACTTAATTGATCATTCTGACGCTCGGTTTGTCGGCGCATGTAGGCTTGGGCGTAACCATTGGCCAATTTCGCAGCCAACTCGGGATTTGTTGATTCAAAACCGACAGAGAGCACACGTGTATTGGCTACCGCAGCAAAGTGACGGCTTTTTTCCAGCTTTTCCAATATCTGCTCATTAAGGGGCAAGGACGTCTCAGAACTCAGCCTGAGTTTCTTTTTAAGCTTGTCCAATTCCGATTCAGCCCTAAGGCTGGGGTTATACTCGGGCACATCTTCCAACTTCAGCTCTTTTGCGACATCCTCGGAAATGTCTTTCGAAAGCAAGACCTGCAACTGCGAGCGCACGTCCAGCTCACTCATGTTAGAAGTTTGGTATCCGTTGCTCCCCTCCACCTGAGGCCTGGTAAAAGCATCTCGATGCTTTTCGATCAATATCAAAGCAGTTGCTTCATACCGTGGTAGTGTCACTTGCAGATAGGCATAGGCACCGCCGAGCGCAACGAGCAAAAACAGCATAAGAAGCCATTTAGCTCTGTAAATTGCTCTGAACAAATCACCTAATTCAACGGCATCAGAAGCTGAGGAACCAATTTCATCCATCGTATTTCTTAGCCCTTCTCCGGCCGAATAACTCTATTGATTTTGTGATGCGCAAATGGATTGCGTTGAAACAGGAAAGCGCATCAAAAATGACGGACTCTAAATAAATTCTTTGGCATTTCGGCCAACATTTTAATCTTAATAAAACCTTACCTCAAACTGTTTTCGTAAAGATGGTAAATACCATTTGCCATTGTTTCCTGACTGAAATAATCCATAATACGGCGTTGCAATAGTTTGCTACGGTGGCGGAATTCCTTCTCGCTAGCAATGAAAGCATTCATCTTTTCTGCCAGAAGTTCAGCTGATGCTGGCGGGATCATGATGTGTTTCAAATCCCCCACGATTTCGGGAATCCCACCAACGTCAGTAACAATGACGGGCATTCCTGCCGCGGCGCCCTCCAATACGATATAGGGCAAAGATTCATTGAGTGACGGGATGACGAGACAGCGCCCTTTTGCAAAGGCTTCTCTAGCTGGCATTTCACCCAGAAAAGATACCTGATCATCAAGACCGGCTTCCTCTACCATGGTGCGGTATTTTGCCTCGTCCGGCCCCTTGCCGACGATCGCAGCCTTAACTCGTTGCTCCCCACCTTCTGAATTGATGATCTCTATTGCCTTGATGAAAAATTGAATACCCTTCAGATCTCTCAGCTCTCCGATAAACAGAAAATCACTCGCGCCCGCCTCCGTGTTAATCGGCAGAAATTCATTCTTTGACACACCATTGTGAACGACCGACGAGGCACAACCGATTTCTCCCACAACCTGCAGATACCTGTCTCTGCTGAATGCGCTCTCAAAAATCATGCCATCGGTCATTCGGCGCAAATAGCTCTCTGTCCGCAGAAACAAGAACCCCTTCAGGCTCGCAGGATTGTAATGCAAGCTGCCACCGTGAGGGGTATAGATAACAGAGCAATTTGCATTGTTTTTCTTCAGTTTTCTCCCGGCCAGACGGGCATATGCCCCGCCTTTTGCTCCATGCCCATGGATGACATCCACTTGTAGGGTCATTGCCAAATTCTTAGCCTCTCGAATCGCGACAAAATCCCGTATGCCCGGCATTTTCTCCATCAGGCAACGATGGATGCCAAGACTGCAACAACCGGCCAAATTTTCCAGTTCATTTTCGGCACGAGCAGACCCTGTGTGGGCATCACACAAGATTCCAACGTCATGCCCATCGTTGGTGAGCGATTTTGTTAGGTCACAAACATGACGAAAAAGGCCGCCTGCAGGAGCTCTAAATATTTGTAATATCTTCATTTTAAGAACCCGGTGCCGATTAAACCAATACAATCCAAAAGTATTTGAGACATTTAGACGCGGAAAAAACCATGCATTTATCAGAAACAATTAGATATAAAAGAGTCAGTTTAGCTCGAATGCGTTCCTTGCCAGCGTGACGAGTAATGAATATAACTTTGTATTTATTCGAGGCCTTTATAGATGTTTTCTGATGCTTTTATAAGATGCCGGGCAAAGTGTCTTCTGATAAAGGCCGGGCTAAACTTAATTTATTTTTCTGGGCTTCACAGATTCACCCCCCAAAGCATCAAGGGCGAAGGAGCAATTTTCATGCTTCATCGCATCGAAAAAGACAGGCCTTCCGGTTTCAGTCCCAATTCCATTCTTTCCGTTTCTCCTCAGTTTCTTGAGGAAACAATCAGGCATGTTCTTGATGAGAACATGGATATCATCCCTATTTCTGAAGTGCCAGAGCGGCTTAAGCATAATTCTGGCAAAAGGCGGTTTGCCTGCTTCACTTTTGATGACGGCTACCGGGACAATCTAAAACTCGCTTATCCGATCTTCAAAAAATACAATGTGCCCTTCACTATCTATGTTCCCTCCGACTACGCCGAAGGCGAAGGAGAGCTTTGGTGGGTTGCTCTTGAACACCTTATCGCAAATAGCGAAGAAATTGACTGCGAGATCTATGGAGAAATGCGCCATTGGACTTGCAGGACAACACATCAGAAATATGATGCCTTCTCATCTCTTTACTGGTATTTCCGCAGCATCAACGAAGCTAGAATGCGAACCATTATCCGAGATATGTGCGAAGAGGCACAACTTGACATTTCGTCGGTTTATGCCGATCTGATAATGACTTCAGATGAAATTTATAAACTCGCCCAAGACCCGCTGGTTTCAATCGGCGGTCACACTGTTTCCCATAGCGCCATAGCCAATCTGGACAGAGATCACGCAATATTTGAAATTTTGAATGGATCTAGAAAGCTCGAAGCTAACCTTCATATGAAAATTGAGACATTTTCATATCCATATGGCAACCAGGAAAGCGCCGGACCAAGAGACTTTGAACTCGTTAAACAGTGCGGCATCAAAACCGCTGTCACCAGCAGAAAAGGCCTTGTTTTTCGAGAGCATGTCGACCACTTGACGGCGTTGCCTCGTGTTTCCCTAAATGGCAACTATCAATCCATCCGGTATGTAAAAACCTACCTTAGCGGACTTCCATTTTTCATTTTTAACCGATTTAGAAAGCTCGATGTGAATTGATCTACGGGTAGTATTCACCATAAGTCTGATTTCATTCGTGCGTTTCGATTTTGTGAACTAGCTTTTCAAGACGATGCATGCCAATGATTACAATAATAGTGATACTATTTGATCTCGCCCTCAATCATTTCAGTTTTACTTTGGAGCCCACGTTAAATATCCAATCGGAATAGACCAAGCCCCAGCACAACATGCCGGATTGTGCCCAAAAGATGCAGAAATTTAGTAACATACTCCTGCTAGGCCACCACTCGGCCGGCGGATTTCAGCAAATCCTAATGGCTTCAGTCATGGTAGTGGGCGCGCGTATTGTTGGCGGAGTGATCGGCTTGATCACACAACTTTTTGTGGCCCGCTCACTCGGAGCGGAAGCTTTGGGCAACTATTTCTATTCAATCAGTCTGGTTATTGTTCTTTCGGTAGTCGGAGGACTTGGGTATCCTTCCATTGTGACGCGTTTTGTTGCGGGTTTTAAGAGCTTTGGCGACTCTCCAATTTCCTTAAGGCAGTTTTCCCGCCAAAGCAGGTTCGACATTACAGTCTCGACCATATGCTTTGCGCTCTTGACGTTGGCGGCGTTTCTTCTGTTGAATGACGGTATCAGTCGGCGAACGCTTTGCCTCTTCATTGTACTCGCTTCGGCGCCAATTTTTACGCTCGGAAGCCTAAACACCAGCTTGGCAATCGCTCACAAGAAATTCGCGCTGGCTTACCTGCCGTTACTCTTTTTTCAACCGGCTCTCATTCTCCTCTCTGTTTTTTTGATGTATTGGCTCTTGCCCGACTTCAACGAAGTCTATCTGGTAGCCAGTCATTGCCTGATCGTGAACGCACTCATCATCTATCAGCAAGTTCGTTTGAATATAGTAGAAAGAGACACTCGCAACACAGCGCAAGAAACGTCCGATCGTCCAGACTTGCTAAATGCCAATGTGAAATGGATTTTGCGACGACACGCATTGCCGATGGTCATCGCCACGCTTTTTGTAAGTTCTTTTAGCGACTTGAACCTGATCATTTTGGGCTCTCTGCTTTCCGAAAGCGAGTTAGCTGTGTTTGGCACAGGATTGAAGATCGCGCTGTTCATGGCATTTGCCATTCAGGCCATACACCAGCTCGTCTCCAGAGATCTTGCAGACACGCTGAAAGACGTTGACATTCGCAAGACAAACACGGTTGTGAAACAGGCAAATCTGCTCTCTGTTCTTTGCAGCTTTTTTGCCTTGAGCGCCGTCATTCTATTCGGCAGGCAAATTCTGTTGGCATTTGGAACAGAATTTGAGCAAGGCTACCATAGCCTTATTATTCTGATGGTTGCACAAGTTATCAGGGCAATCGCCGGACCGGGCTTGCAAATTCTCACGATCAATAGCCTGGAGAGGAATGGCCTGCCAATCTTTGTCGGCAGCTTTCTCTTCCTGCTATTGGCAAATCTGGTGCTTGTGCCGATCTTTCATTTAGAAGGTGCTGCTATTTCTGTTTTGTTCGTGACAGCTTTCTGGTCGCTGGGGCTTGCAATCATCACCTTTAGAAAAACGGGTCTCAACACAATTTGTTTTGTGCCTTTCATAAGAAAGCACTGAAAATGTCTGCTTGCAGACGCCCTTAGGTCTAGCTGTTTCATTTTCTGTTCGAACTTTTTCCAAGCAGCCTGCGAAGGCCTTTCAAAATTCTATACACAGCGGCTTTCAAGGTTTCATTCCGCTTGATGAAACGGCGTCCAACCATGGATAATCGAATGGTGCAGGCTCCGATGTAGCCGGCAAACGTGAAGGGAATGATCGAACACAGCATTGCAACCGATTGATTTGTCAGGCGGTTTTTGTAAGTCTCATCGCCATAACCGAAGTCAAATGACACCGCGCCGGATGCTATACATGTTTTGAACACATGGTGATTGAGCAAGCTACCCGGAGAGCAACGCACGAACTCAGCCTGTTCATATGCGATCTGGTACTGAACCCATCTCTCCTTACTGCACACGAGATATAAAACGGCCAACGGCCTTTCTTCTAAGGATAGGGCATAAACGCGAATAGTTCCGTCTTTGGCCCCACTGATTGCTGCATTTTTCAGAAACTGACAATAGAATTCGTTACCGAAAGGGTTCAGAGCCCCCCGATCAAGCAACTGGGCGTTTTTCCACTCAGTTAACGATTGAATAGTACGCTCTATCGCTTCAGGCTCCACTATATGCTCATAGCGAACTGTTCCGGATCGCCGCAGCTTTTTCTCCCTGCGTCTCAAATTCTGCAGCATATGAGAACGAAAAATGTTCTTTTCGATATAAGTCCAATCCTCTGAATTTTGGTAATTGTGCGCACTGTCAGTTTCCTGCGTTGTACAACAATGGGCAAAGGGATTGGATTTATCGACAAAATTTTCAGGCTGCTTATGCGCAAGAACCAAGTCTACGGATGGCAATAATGCTCTGCATTTCTTCCAAACGATTCGGACCTCGGACGTTGTCAACGATGAAAAGAGTGAGGGGCTTAAACAGGGCGTGTTATAGTCGCTCAACTCCCACCCCAACCAACCAAGACAATTGATCCCAAGCTTTGTGAAGCATACCAGAGGCATGACACCGACAAGAGCTTGGTCTTTATAAATTGCAATTAGAACAGGATGTCGCCCCATTTTAATTTCATAGTCTATGCAATTGCTAAGCCATACAGCCGACTGGAAGGCGGTCGTGGCCCAACATTCTGATTGCGACAAGATCTCTCTCATTGAAACGGGATTTTCAACTAATGCAAACACCGCATCATCGAGCAGCGAAGCATCTGATTTCTGACTGGACATCGTTTGCCTTTTAACCTGCATTAGGTTGTTTGACGCTGACGGCACTCATCATTCCCCATAGTAGGCCGATAATGAGAAACAGATGGCGCCAATGGTCGCTATCGATGATCACGCTTTCCAATATCACGGCGACATATGAAGCATAGGTGACTATAAGAAGATTTTGAAACGCGCTGGTTTTCAAAGAAGCTGCGAGTCCCCTGATGAGCGTTAGCACTATCAGATAAATGAATAGAAACCCACCTAACCAACCAGAGTTCAAGAACATGCTTAGATAGACATTGTGAACATCGAGCGAGTCATTTCCCATATAGGCAAAACTTCTGGCCCCTATGCCCAAAGGATGCTCCATAGCAAGTATCAAGGCCCTATGCTGAGCTTCGAACCTGTCTGTATCATAGTTCTGCATGATGGAAGCGCGATCGGAAAGCTGGCTTTCCAGCCGTTGAGATTGAGAAACAACAAAAACGGCTCCAGCGAACAGCACGATACCGAAAAAACCTGCAACAACCAGCCGTCTTTGCAGACGAGCCGATTTGCTGGCGACGAAGAGAAGATAGCCCCAGATGATAAAGGAAACGGCAAAGTTGCCCCAGGCCCCTCGAGAGAAGGAAAGCAAAAGCCCCATGGCAAGCACGGCGATTGCCATCAGCTTGGGGAGAACCCAACCAACACGACCGGTAATAACACTGTTGATGAGATAGAGCGTCGCGGGAACGAGAAAAGCACCAACCACATTTGGATCTTTGAACAGGGCTTTGGGGCGTCCATACAGTTGCAGGATGTCGGCCAGTCCTCCCGGCACCAAGCCAAAATATCCACACAACATCAATAACGCGCTTGCAACGGCAGCTATCACATAACCCGAGTAGATCAGTTTCACACGTTTGGCAGGCTCCACTCTGACATAGGCTGCGAACAGAACGGAGGTCAGGCTCAGAAACACTGTCACCAGAATATGCTTAAGCGAGATTGAGCTCTGCTCCCATGCCAAACTTGCCAGTATTCCACCACTAGCGATGAGTAACCATAGAACCAGCAGGGCAACCAAAGACCGATCCAGCGACAGCATACCTGCCATGGGCATGGCAAAGATCAGCACTATTAACAACAGATCATAGGGTGCTGGCTCGTAAATCACGGTGCCACTCAAGACGAGCGCCAGCCACAAAATTGCGGTAAGCAACTGCTGTAACGTCAAGCCGTTTCTGGCTGATGGGCTCACCGTCATATCAGTAAGCCTTGTCAGTTTTGAGCAAAGAGTATGGTGTCTTGAGCAAAATCATCAGATCAAACAACAAAGACCAGTGCTTTATGTAGTAGAGGTCGAATTCTACGCGTTTGATGATTTTCTCTGACGTGTCGGTTTCTCCGCGCCATCCATTGATTTGTGCCCAGCCTGTAATGCCCGGCTTAACCTTGTGGCGCGCAAAATAGCCATCGACAACTTTATCATAAAGTTCCCCGGAGGCTTTTGCCTTAAGGGCATGTGGTCGAGGCCCAACAAGCGAAATTTCGCCCATGAGCACGTTGATAAGCTGCGGCAACTCGTCGAGGCTGGTCTTGCGAATAAACCGCCCAACCTTGGTAACACGTGCGTCATCCTTGGTCACCAGCTTATCTGCCTGCTGATCGGCTTGTGTTTCATACATCGAGCGAAATTTATAGATTTCGATTAGCTCGTTCTTGAACCCGATCCTCTTTTGCCTGAAGAAGATGGAGCCGCCATCTTCCAGTTTGATCGCGATAGCAACTGCAAGCATTGGCAGGCTGAACGCTATGAGCAACAAGGATCCCAAAACCTTGTCGAATATCCATTTCAGCACGACATTCCAGCCCGTTATTGGTTTGTCGACGATATTGAAAACAGGCACCCGCCCGACAAAGGAGCACGACTTTGCCTCTATAGACAATTCTGGCATATGGGCGGCCAGGCGAATATCGATCGACATCAAGGAGAGTAGCTTGATCGCCTGACTGAGTAGTTCATCTTCTTCAGAGGGCAAAGCTAGCAAAGCTACGTCAAACGAAGTGGATTGAACAAACGACCACAAACCTTCGAGCTTTTCGCAAGGATAGTCAGATAACTCAGGGGGCAAATTTGCTTCGTCGCAATTGCTGTAAAATATCCCACAAATCTCGAGGGTGGAATTGTCATCCTGACCAAGTTTATGGAGCAGTTGGGCAGTCTCTACCGCATCTCCGATTACGATAACTTTCTTCTTGGTAGAAACATTCTCCCCCCAGAATGTGAAGTAAAGTTTCAATCCGCCTCTTACGGCTATCAAAGCCGCCGCAACCACCAAATACCAGGTCAGGAGCCACACACGGGAGAATTCTTCGCCGGTCTTGGAAAAAAATATTATGACCAAAAGCATGATTATGGTCACGGTCCAAGCCAAGACGACATTGCGGAAATCAATGTAGCGAGTGGGAACCCGATCCTCAGGATACAGGCGATAGAAATGAAACATCAGCGCAGAAACTGACGCGGTCATGGAACAGGCCATGCGAAACGAAATTTCCTGCGAGGGACTTGGGTCATCTACGTAGATGACAAAGATCAAATATCCCAAGGCCCAAACGAGCGCAAAGTCAAGGATACGCAACAGCAGATTGATGTAAAACTGGCTTGGCAAAAGAGGACTTTTCGGGAATAGAAACTTCCTGTAATTGGCGGTTTCGCCAGAAAGATTACCATCATCACGCGGCTTATCCCCGCCACTTTGCAAATACGTTTTGCTTAAATCAGCCATACGTAAACCACCCCAAACACCACGCTGCCAATTCAAAATAACCAAAATCATTCATGTAATTTTGCCGTAGTTGCCAAATGCAACTCCGGATGGATGCCAGAATTACTGGCGGATGAATTATAAAATCCGCTCGATTGGGAGAAATTTATTCAATTTAGACCAAATAAAGTCAACTGAAATTCATGTAATCACTAGCGCCGCTGGTGAACTAGATTAATATCCACTGCGTGTACATCTAGCCCTTAACAACCATGTTCATTGGACAATTTTTTCTGCCACCACCGGACATGAGCCAAAATGCTTTTTTCGAGAGGAACACGCGCTTCCCACTTCAACAACGCCTTCGCCAGCTTTGTGCTTGTGTAGCTACCGGGAACGTCCCCTTCCCTTCGTGGAGCCAGCTTGACAGTCAGTTTACGCCCTATGGCCTGCTCTGTCGCCTCAATCATTTCCTTGACCGTGACGCCGTTTCCTGTGCCAAGATTTATCGCGACAGGCTTTTTGGCTTGATCTAAGGTTGCGGCTGTCGTGATCTCATCGAAATATTGCACGGCCTGAACGTGGGCTCGCGCCAGATCTCCAACGTCGATATAATCTCGCAGCCCTGTTCCATCCCGGGTCTCGAAATCATCACCAGTAAGCATGAATGGCGTGCCATTTATCGCGGCCTTGGTCAACTCGTTAAGCAAAGAGCCGCTTTCGATATTACTTGGGCCGCTCACGCCGTCGGGATGAGTACCAATCGGATTGAAATATCTAAGATTAATCGCGCCGAAATCACTCTGTTGCACCAGAGAGCCACTAATCTGTTCGCATAACCATTTGGTGTTCGCATAGACAGATTGGGGATTGATGGCGCTTAGCTCGGAGACTTCTCCTTGCAGAGTTCCGTAAATGGAAGCGCTTGAACTGAAGATCAGCCTACGGCACCCTATCTCTCCAAGATTTTCCAACATTGCAATAAATTCAGAAACATTATTGCGCATATATTTGACTGGAAACAGTTGAGACTCTGGCGCAGAAATATAGGAAGCGCAATGAATAACGGCGTCTACCGAGCCAACATCTTCTCTGATTTTCTCAAAGATTTGTCGCTCTTTAATACGCCCATGATAAAAGGCAACCCCGTCTGGCAAATTGGATTTATCGCCATATTCGAGGCTGTCTATGACCACGACGTCAATGCCTTCACTTTTCAAATAGTGTGAAATCGTGCTGCCAATATAGCCAGCTCCACCAGTCACCAAAACTCTGTTGACCATATCTTTTCCTTTTGGAAAGTTCCAATATACAGTCAGTTGTCGTTCCACACCTTAGAAGAAAGTTGCCGCACGCTTATAGAAACACAACCTATGATCGCGCCGCTGTCTTATCACTGAAGCTAGATCAATTTCAAATAGAATCACGAGCAGATCTTCCATGTGATTTTTCAAATTGCCCTGTAGGGCAAATTCTTGGTCCTGAAATGCCACTTGGGCCTAAGACTTGGAAGGAGTCGAGGCTCTTCGTGCCTTTGTCCGATCCAAACCCAATGCATGTTCGCGGAAAATCACAAATATCCCTGCTCCGATCACCACGACAGAACCGATCAGCACTTCAGGCAGAGGAACATCGTTGAAGAGCAGATATCCGAACATGACAGCCCAGAGCATGCTGACATAATCAAATGGAGCAATCGTGGAGGCATCTGCGTAGCGGTAGCTCTGGGTCATGAGGATTTGCCCCACGCCGCCAGCAAGCCCAACCAGGATCAAAAGCCCCAACGTCTTTGCATCAGGCATTACCCACGCCCAGTCAGTCCAAATCATGCCCACCGGAATAGAAATGAGCGACAAAATCGTTCCCGCCCCATGAAACCATGTAACGATGGTTGCCGTGCGCTCTGTTTCACAAAGCTTGCGCACGAAAATCATCGCCATGGCGCCAAGAAAGGCAGCTGTGCCAGAACAAAGTGACCCGGCAAACGCATTATCATCAAGGCTTCCCGAGCCAAGATGTGGCGACAGGATGATCAAAATACCGACAAAACCAATGCCAACGGCGCTCCAGCGGTAGGCTCTAACCGTTTCCTTCAAAATGAAAAAGGCCAGCACGACAACAAAGAGCGGCGAAGCAAAGCTGATCGCTGTTGCATCGGGCAATGGCAGAAGAGCAAAGCCCGTGAAGGAAAACATCATTGATATGATGCCAACTCCAGACCGCCCGATATGTCCCAAAGGATGTTGGGTACGAAAAGCAACCTTGAGCTCTCCTCTCATGGCAACCATGATAAGCACCGGCCACAAACCAACAAAATTGCGCGCGAACACGATCTCCCCAACGGGAACCTTCTCGGACGCAATCTTCAAAACAACGGTCATAAATCCAAATACAAGTGTGGAGGCAAGCTTCAAGCTAATACCCAGCACGGGAGCAGATTCGGTCATGTTTTGGGATTGTGCTTCTTCGACCTGTCCTGCTGCTGAAGTTTCTGCGCCCATATTCTCAGTGGTTCGCGACATCGCTTCACTCCTTGGCATTCGCTTGAAATGGCGCACGAAACAGAGACAACTGCGGCGAACCCATTGGCATTGTGTGGAAGTTTGCAAGATTGGCGTTCGGCTTTGTTTCTATGGCCCAAAAGCTGATCTTATTAAGGAAGACATTATACTGCTATTTGGATTAACAGGTCTGTCCCTTTTAGCAGGAGTTTATCTAGAAGAAACCACATAGAAGCAATCTAAGTCACTTTGATCACCAAAATGTTCAAATTCGCAACGCTTCCAATAAATTTGAAGGGTATCACGCGGTAAGCAGAAGCTCTCTCATTTCAGCGAGAATAACAAGCGTATCGCACCAAGGAACTCTCAGCATCTAGGCATTGATAGTGAAGTGATCAGCAAGTGTTTTACGCAAGCCTTCCGCATCATATGACTGAAGCATGCCGGCTATTGCGACGTGATCTCGATATACCTTCTCGATATGATCCTTTGACATATCGACGATCATGCCCACTCGGTCATACCGGGAGCGCAAGGATTTATACATATCGATAATCACGTCATTTTCACACATCTCGACAATGAGCGAATGCAGATGCCAGTCCAAACCGATGAATGTCAATTGCTCTTCGGGATTTCTTACTTCTTTCAGCTGTCGCATCTTCTCGATGGTCGCTCCGATTTCCGGAGGGATTGAGGGCCTGTTCTGGCAGATGATCTCAAATACGGTTCCTTCAACCATGAGCCTCGCCTGATACATGCCTTCAAGTTCCTTGACACTGACCTGACGGACCAATGCGCCTTTTCTTGGCAGCAACTCGATATATTTGTCGGCATGCAATCGGTTGAACGCTTCTCTCACCGGTGTGCGGGACACACCAACTTTCGAACAGACTTCTTCTTCCTCGATAAAGGTGCCGCCGGGATAGGTTCCAAGCAGAATGGCTTTGCGTACAAAATCATACACGACATCGCGAGCAGAGGCATGAGCGCGCTTACCGGCTTTCATGGCAAGAGGCTTCTCTTCACTCGCAGGCGTCGTTTTATCTAACGTAACATCTTCATTCATCAAGGACATACCATCCGCTTATGTTTCATTTGCACTCTCAAGTGCATTCAGCAGGTGGCGAGCCCACTTTTTCACGCCATCAGGGTCAGATACCAGATCTTGCCGGAATTCCACTTCCACATAAGGCAGCTTACGTGCCTCAGCATGAACTGGAACGGAATAGTCATTTTCCATACTGACCGTGTAAGGCTCATTATCAGCAGCAGCATCACCAATCTGGCTTCGTAGAGCATCAAGAACCTTGTGCGCGAATTGGCCATCGGTTCCATAGAGGCAACCGATCTCCAAATCCCTTTTTTGTCCCTTATATACTGGCGTGCAACTATGTATAGCCAGAAATATGGGCTTTTTACCCTGCCAATTGTCAAGCATATCCGAAATAGCTTGATGATAGGGCTTATGAATTTCATCCATTCGGGCGCTTCTATCTTCAAGGCCAAGATCTTTATTGCCCGGAATTTCGGTATATTCACTGATTATCGGTATCAAGTCAGAGGCATGGGCCTTGCGGTTGCAATCAATGACCAGCCTCGAAAAGTTCTGATAAACAAGCGGAGCATTCAGAGACGCAGCCACGATCTTGGCAACATCCAGCGCTCCAATGTCATAGGCGATATGTCGCTTGAGTTCCTGATCAGGCAACCCCAATTTACCAAGCTTTTTAGGTATCGTAAAACTTGCATGGTCAACCGTAACCAGAAAAGGTCCTGAGCATTTATAGCCGACAACTTCAAAAGGAGCCGGATCTTCCGGCCCCAAAAGTCGGGTGGGACAAACACTAGCCATCAATATACCTCTGCATATCGGTCACAAACTTGCTTTTCGCTGAGCCCAGACAGAATCTCAGCTTCTGACCGTTTCAGAATAAGATACGCGCTCAAAAGCTCTTCTCCGAGGGCTTTTTTTGCAAATTCCGACGTTTCCAGAAGATCCAGCGCTTCATCAAGACTGCCCGGAAGTTTCTCAATCCCGGCAGCTTCAAGATCTGCATCTGCGTCCTGCGGATGATTTCCTAATGACAAATCACTGCGAAGTCCATCCAGTCCTGCGGCAACAATTGCGCCTAGCACCATATAGGGACTGGCAGCAACATCGATGACGCGATATTCCAGATTAAACTGTTTTGCGGCCTTCATCTCGTCTTTTGCGGTCACGGGGCAAACTCTTAGAGAGGACGCTCTATCCTGAACTCCCAGATTGGCAAAAGTCGGGGCCCATTTGTTTGGCCTCAAGCGATAGTATGAGTTTTCAGAAGCGGCCGTCAGGGCGGTAATCGCAGGCATGTGCTTGATGATGCCTGCCGAGAAGGCTTTGCATATATCGCTCATGCCAGAGTCGTCTGACGCTTCATAAAAAACCGGTGTTCCGTCGATTTTGCGCAAACTGAAATGTACGTGCGTACCGCTGCTAGCACCTGTGGGGGTCATCATCGCAGTGAGAATAGCCTTTGCGCCGAGCTGGCTCGCTGTTGCACGCACAATCTCGCGAGACAAGACTGCCTGATCGGCTGCGGTAACCCCCTCGGTCGGTTTGATCGTCAGTTCAAACTGCTGATCCCCTCCTTCGGGTAAAAAGGAGTCTGGCTCTATACCGGCTTTGCGAAGGTTATCACAGATCATGCTGCCGAACGGCCCCGAACGCCGCAGCATGTCGAATGCATAGCTTGAACCTGCTTTGGGTTCGACACCAGTATAAATGAATTCCTGCTCGAAGGTAGAATAGAGCCGTAAGCCGAATTCCTGTTCCAGAGCATTGAGCATTTTCTTTAGAAAGCTACGCGGGCAGCAACTCCACGGTGACCCGTCAAGCTCCAGAATATCCCCCATTGCCAGCTGAGCAATGGCCTCTCCTTCTGCGGGAACAGGAGAAAGGGTTTCAGGATCCGGAACCAGCTTTAAATCTCCCTTGGTACCAAATGGTGTTTTGTATATGGGGCCGAATGCGGACAGCATGATGTTGCTGGCAGTGAACCCAACCCCGCTATCGCAACGGCTCTCCAGATCTGCGCTGGGAAACGCCTTGCCACGCACATGACCGGCAAGATCGCAAGTTGCCGCAAATATGAGAGATTCATTTGTCATTATATATGCTGACCATTCTGTAAATCGGCCAGTTCCTTTATCATCGACTGGGTAGAGACCTGCCGGCAATAGCCGGCATTGTTTGAGAAAGCCCACTTATGACGTTCTGCGCTGTGGGTAGCGCATGCATCGGTAACAGCGGTGACCAAATAGCCAAGGTCGCAGGCATCTCTTATTGCGGAATCAACGCACTGATCCGTCAACAGACCGGCGATGACCAGAGATCGGATCTGCAGGTTTCGCAAGATGTAATCGATATTGGTTGACATGAAAACGGAAGACGAACTTTTTGGAAACACGATCTCGTCTTCTGCTGGCGCGATCACATCAAGCACCTTTGCGTCCTGGCTACCGCGCGGGATGTTGAAACCTGAAATTTTATAATCGAGGCTACGGTCTCGGCCGTCTTTCGTCAGGCTCTCGATCACGGTGTAGAGCACTTCCTCGCCTGCATTGCGAAAGGCAGCCTGCAACTTGATCCAATTATCGATCACCGTAGTATTGAGCTGGTCGAAAAAATATGCGTAACGCTCGTCCATTTCTTTAGCAGACAGATCTTTATACTGCCCACCGGAGCGAAGCGAATTGTAATTCTGGGTATCAATCAGCAACAAGGCTGTATGGCCAGCAATGACCGGTATATTTCGACTGTTTGGCTCGAATTTACTCATCCCGTTCACCTTGCTATATGTTCGCCAGCCCCAATAACTAATCTGGCAGGAAGCAGGCCACAAAAGATAAAAGCGGATGCTCACATTTCGTCAGCATCCGCCCAAAACTTTATCTATTTAACTGCGGCCAATGAATAGATATCGGTACGCCGGTTGTTAATGGACGGCATGATTTGTCTGTTTGAATCAAACTGTGCAATGTCGATTTCAGCGGTGGTTACGCCAACTTCTTCGCCAGCACGAGCCAGAATCTTGCCCCAAGGGTCGATAATCATGCTGTTGCCATAGTTGCCATGACCCGGCAGATATTCACCGCATTGGCCACAAGCGACAACAAAGCATCCATTCTCAATTGCACGCGCACGAAGCAGCAATTCCCAGTGAGCATTACCGGTGAATGCAGTAAAGGCAGCAGGCAAGAACAGGATTTTAGCACCAGCGAGTGCCTGAAGACGGAACAATTCAGGGAAGCGCAAATCGTAACAAATGCTCAGGCCAGATTTCACGCCTGCGATTTCTGTCGTCACGATTTCCTCACCGGGCTTCACAGTCCTGGATTCTACAAAGTCGACTTCTCCAGGGATCTGGATATCGAACATATGCAGTTTTCTATAGGTAGCGGTTACATCACCTTCCGGATTGAAAACAACCAGAGTGTTTCCCACGCGCTTTTCGTCATTTGAACGAACACGGAATGTGCCCCCTAGAACCCAGATACCCAATTCCTTGGCCTTGGCAGAAAGAGCAGACCAGAGAGGTCCTCCCTCTTCTTCGGAATTCTCATAGACGCCTTCGTCAACACCCATGTAATCGAGGCATTCGGGCAGAACCGCGACTTCGGCCCCATCTTTTGCAGCTTCATCCAGAAGACGAAGGGCGGTTTTGGTATTTTCAGCTTTATCAGCTTTTGAGTTCACCTGGCAGACTGCGATTTTCATTTTATATTCCTGCAAGTTGTATAGCGTTTTGTAAAAATGATACGTAGCAATATACATACATTAAATGCACCTCATGTATACGCTAAATTGGAATTTCCACAATCATAGCCATTTCTCAGATGATGAAAAAGAAGTATATTGCCCATTAATTAGTCTTTTTGTGGAAATTTCATGATTCCTCCCTTTTCAATGCATTTTGTTTGACAAAAAATAGGCACGCATATAGGCTTCATGTATACAAGAAAAATGCGATTAAGCAATTATTATCCATGAACATCGCGCATCTTCCGTTCCGTTTTCATGGACAAATTCCAGAGCTAAACGACCTTTCGTAAAGGGAACACTATGTCCAATAATGATCACAAACCTGCAGCCTTTCAGCCAACGCGTCGCGGCGTACTGGCGATGATGGGCGGATCAGTTGTCGCGCTATCCTTGAGCAAAATGGCCTTGGCAGCACCCGCATCTGGTGTTTTGCGCTATGCACTATCCACCTTCCCTCCAAGCATTAGCCCATGGTCAAATACCGGCGCTGCAGCAGGCACTGTAAAGCAGATGCTCATGCGCGGCCTGACCGGATATGACGAGAATGGCAAACTGGTTGGTGAGCTGGCAGAAAGCTGGACCATGGTCGACAGCACCACCTGGAGCTTCAAGCTCAGAGACAATGCCTTCTTCAGCAACGGCAAACCGGTAACTTCTGCTGACATATCCTACTCTATCGGCAAAATTCTGGCAGATGAATCAACTGCTTATGTGAAAGGTGACCTTTCCATTATCAAGGAAGTCAAGGTCGTAGACGACAAGAATTTCCAGCTCATTCTGACACGCCCTTCATCAACCTTGCTCAATGTATTCGGCATTGCTGACTGCCCGATGCTCTCAGCTGAAAGCACTGATGAAAACCCGATCAGCTGTGGGCCTTTCATTAAGAAAAGCGAAGAGCGCGGTTCCTATATCGAGCTGTCTCGCTTTGACAAATTCTACAAGGAAGAAGAGCCATATCTGGAAGGTGTTCGCTTCATCACCTATTCCGATCAGGACTTGAGATACGCCGCTCTCGAAGCCGGCGATGTTGACGTTATCGAGTATGTACCATGGCCAAAATTCGATGCCGCCGAAGCATCTCCAGATATCAATTTGAAAAGCGCCCTTGGTCCATTCATGTTCCTTCTGTTCAACTGTGTTGAAGGACCGTTCAAGGATCCTAAAGTCCGTCAGGCTGTAGGCTATGCCATTGAGCGTCAGGACGTGGTTGACGGCGCTTTTGCCGGTCGCGGCAAAAATCTTTATGGCTTCCCGAACCCGGAAGGCTCACCGTTTGATCTTTCTGATCCTGCTGTTGAATGGACCTTTGATCCGGAGAAGGCCAAAGCCATGTTGGCAGAAGCCGGATACCCGAATGGATTTGACTGTCGCCTGCTTGCAACCTCAACCTATGCCATGCATCAGGACACTGCCTCTATCGTTCAAGCCTATTTGCAGGCGATCGGCATCAATGCCCAGCTTGTTCTGCCTGACTGGAGCTCTCGTATCACCGCTGGTAAAAATGGTGATTATGACATCGCGGTTCATGGCACATCCGGGCTCTTCAATGACCCTGATGCAGTTGCAGCATTGGTGCGCACCTCTACTGGCACGTTCCTGCAATCGCATGGTTTCAAAAGCGATCATATAGATGATTTGCTTGCCAAGGGCCGGGAAGAATCTGACTTTGCGAAACGCGAAGCCATCTACAAGGAACTGGCTAAAGCCTATTTCGAAGAAGTTCCTCAGGTTCCTCTGAACTGGCGCCAGCAAGGTTTTGCAACGCGTGCGAATATCGAAGGATTTGAGATTCTTCCAGGCTTCCTGAACGTTCTGTCTGGTTTCACCCTAGACCAAACCAAAAAGAGCTGAGGCGGCTAGATGGCCGGATTTTTTGTCCAAAGAACAATACGGGCTGCGGTGATGCTTTGCGTCATCGCCACCCTGATTTTTTCAGTCCTTCAGGTCGTTCCCGGTGACCCGGCGGAGCTTCTGCTCTCTTCGGGCGGCCGGACGGCAACGCCAGAAGCGGTTGAAAATTTGCGTAAAAAGATGGGACTGGACTTGCCCGTAACGGTGCAGTTCAAAAACTATGTTTCTAACATTTTGCATCTGCAGTTCGGAGAATCCATCATTGACGGGTCTTCCATCACCAGCAACATCGCAAAACGGCTTCCTCGCACGCTCGAATTGATTTTAGCTGCTGCGGTTCTCGCTCTTTTGATCGCACTGCCATCGGGCACCTATGCTGCGCTCAATGCGAATGGACTGTTTGACCGCTTCTCTTCCTGGGTAAGCGCTCTCTTGCTATCAGTGCCAGTATTCGTTGTCGGCACCATTCTGATCTACATTTTTGCCCAAACACTGAAGGTCTTGCCCGCAGGTGGATATGTCGCTTTGGAAAAATCGCCCCTGCAACATTTGTCCATGCTGTTGCTGCCTGCTGTTTCCGTTTCCTTCAACTTGATGGCGATCATTTTCCGCATGGTTCGTGGGTCCGTTATGGAAGCGCAATCTGCTGATTGGGTTCGCACTGCCAAAGCCAAGGGGCTCAGCTGGCGTAAAGTTGTCAGCCGTCATATTGTACGCAACTCTCTTGGTCCTGTTATTACCGTTGTCGGCATCCAGCTGGGCGTGCTGTTGGGCTCTACCGTGCTCATTGAATATGTCTACAACTGGCCCGGCCTATCCGGCATGCTGGTAACGGCAGTGGAGCAACGCGACTATCCGACGGTTCAGGCTCTGGTCCTGACCATTTCCGCTCTGTTTATCCTAATCAATCTTCTCGTCGAAATTCTCTACTTTCTTCTTGATCCGAGGATACAGGCCAAATGACTTATCTGACCACATTAGCCAAAAAGTTTCCTCGGCGCATGATCCTGCCTACGATCTTTTTGCTCATCATTATCCTGACGCCTTTCTTCGTATCGTTCATTACCTCAGCTGATCCGACCCACATTTCCATCAAGGGACGTATGGCGCTACCATCCTTTGATCATCCTCTTGGTCAGGACGAATTTGGCCGGGACCGTCTTGCTCGGGTGCTGTATGGCGGGCAGGTTTCTCTTACGACGGCTTTTTCAGCCTCCGCAATTGCATGCATTGTTGGCGTGCTCTTTGGTTTGATCGGCGCTTTCTTCAGAGGACCGTTTGACTTCATCACAGGACGTATCGCGGACATCGTTCTCTGCTTTCCACCAATTTTGTTGGCGCTCCTGTCTGTGACCTTATTTGGTCCGGGCGTTGCTACTCTGATTGCGGTTTTGTCGGTTCTCTACTTCCCCATTTTCGCACGTATTGCCTTTGCTGAAACCCAGCGAGTATCTGCACTGGAGTTCGTTGAAGCCTCCCGCGCGCTAGGAACCCCATCGTCCCGAATTCTATTCAAAACGATTTTGCCAAACATCGCAGGTCCGATTTCGATCCAGTTTTCGCTCACGGTTGCTGCGGCAATTACCATCGAAAGTGGCCTTTCCTTCCTCGGACTGGGTGTTGTACCCCCTGCACCATCGTGGGGCCAGATGATCCGTGGGGCTCGCAGCTTCATGACGCAGGACCCGCTTGGCATTTTCATTCCGTGCGCGGCACTGGCTCTTACCATCTTTGCCATAAACCTCTTCTGTGACCGACTGCGCGATGCTCTTGATCCCAAGGGAAACATGTTGCCCAAGCGTAGAAGTGCCCTCTCGTTCAGCGGACAGAAGATGGCCAAGGGCTTCCTGTCAGATGGCATGGTAGCAAGTGCTCAAGGGCTTGAGCTGGGCGCCAAAAGCGCCAAGGGCGACTATATTCCGCTCATTGAAGATACCTCCATTGACCTTCAAGAAGGTTCCTGTACAGCACTTGTCGGAGAAAGCGGATCAGGGAAGTCTCTTACCTCCCTTGCCTTTCTGAAGCTTCTTCCCGATGCAATCAGTCTGGAAGGCGGAGATCTGTCGCTCAGGACCAAGGGTGGAAACGTCATTTCACTTACCAACACAAGTGAAAAGTCGATGGAGAAGGTTCGGGGCAACGAGATCGCCATGATCTTTCAGGACCCGATGACCGCTCTTAACCCAGTGCACAAGGTCGGCAAACAGATGGTTGAAGCCATTCTTGCGCATAAGGACATGAGCAAGGCCGAAGCTCGCGAACGCGCCATCAAGCTGCTCGAAGTTGTCGGCATCAATGAGCCTGAACGGCGTTTCAACAGCTATCCGCACCAGATGTCAGGAGGCATGCGCCAGCGTGTGGTCATTGCCATGGCTCTGACTTGCGAACCCAAACTGCTCATTCTCGACGAACCGACAACAGCTCTGGACGTAACCATTCAGGCAGAGATCATCGAACTTTTGAAAGAGCTGCGCCGAGAATATGACAACGGTTTGAGCATGCTCTTCATCAGCCATAATCTGGCAGTTGTTTCACAGATCGCAGACCGCGTCATGGTCATGTATTCGGGACGTATCGTTGAAGATGGTCCGACCGAAAAAGTCATGAAATGCCCACGCCATCCTTACACGAAGGGCCTCATCTCCTCGATGCCATCTTCTCACGAGACGCTTCATTGTTCTCGTGGAGATCGGCTTGAAATGATTGGCGGCACACCTCCACTACCCAGTGACCGTCCATCAGGCTGCGCATTCAGAGACCGCTGTCCAATGGCTATTGATGCCTGCGCCAAGAAAATTCCGACGTTCGAAATCTTTGACGAAGAAGACCGTACCGTTCGTTGTCTCAGAGCAAGGGAGATATAAGTATGGCTTCTCCTTCAGATACAATTATCAAGCCGCTTGTCGAAGTCAGTCATCTTAACAAGAGTTATCCGGTTGCCAAACCGGGTCTGTGGGGCAAGCAGAATATGCAAGTCCTGCGCGATGTCAGTCTGACCGTAATGCCCGGAGAGATTGTTGGGCTCGTTGGCGAAAGTGGCTCTGGCAAAAGCACGGTTGGCCGCTTGATCCTCAATCTGACAGATGCGGATTCGGGCTCCATCAAATTTGATGGTGAAGAGCTGACAACCGCATCACCGAAACGTATTCGCGCTCTGCGCAAGGACATTCAGGTCATTTTTCAGGACCCTTATGCCAGCCTAGATCCTCGCAAGACAATCAGGGCGATCCTGAGCGAAGCGCTTGATGCGCATAAGCTGCACACGGGTTCGGCACGTCAATCAAGGCTCGAAGAGTTGCTAGAACTTGTTGGCCTTAACAAGAATTTTCTTGATCGCTTGCCGCACCAGTTTTCCGGCGGTCAACGCCAGAGGATCGGCATTGCGCGCGCACTGGCCGTAGAGCCACGCTTTATCGTTGCTGACGAAGCGGTCTCCGCTCTTGACGTTTCCATTCAGGCTCAGGTCTTGAATCTGCTTGCAGACCTGAGAGAAAAGATCGGCATTTCCCTTCTGTTCATCAGCCACGATCTATCGGTCGTGCGTTTTCTGTCTGACCGGGTACTTGTAATGTATCTGGGCAAGATCATGGAAAGCGGTCCGGCTGATGACGTGCATTTCTCCCCATACCACCCCTACACCGAAGCACTCGTTTCGTCAGAGCCAAGCCTGTTGCACGAAAAGCAACGTCTAACCCTTACCGGCGAAATCCCTTCCCCGTTGTCCCCTCCATCAGGATGCGTATTCCGGACCCGTTGCCCTTATGCCATCGAAGCATGTTCGCAAACGGTTCCTGAACTCAGAGAAATCTCGAAAGACCATTCTTCGGCCTGCATCAGAGATGACATAATGAAAGAAAAAGCATGAAGAACACAGTAAAAATTGCAGAGCTAACAAGCGCCGAAGCAAAAGAAAGCCTTACTGACAAAGCGGTATTGCTCATTCCCATGGGATCTCTTGAAGATCAGGGCACGCACGCACCGATGGGAGATTATTTAACGGCTGAAGCCGTAGCGATCGACATTGCAAAAGAAGCCACAAAGCAGGGCGTTCCGACCTTTGTTTCTCCGGTCATTCCGTTCGGCGGCAAAGACTGGTTTGAAAGCAGCCTGGGCGGTGTTTCTCTTAGCCATGCCACCATTGCAGCTATCCTTGACGAAATGCTCGCCTGCTTCACCAGACATGGCCTGAAACGCATTCTGATCGTCAACGGCCATGGCGGCAACGTGCCACCAATCACCGAAGTTGCCCAGAACTGGCGCACCAAACACGGTGTCTATGTGACTTCCATGTATTTGTGGCAAATCGGCTATGGCCTTCTCAAAGAGATCCTCGGAGAAGAAGGTGCGGCCAAAAGCTCAGGTCATGGCGCTGATCCCCTCACCTCGGTTGCCATGCACTACTTCCCGGACCTTCTACGCACAGACCTGATCAAGACACCATTAACGGGCCTCAAATTGCGTGGCGCAGAAATTGGCGGCTTCGGCTTCGTCAATTATGGTGGCGTCCCATTCCTTGCCCCACTGGAAGCCGCAGAAACCGCTCCAAACGGCGTTTGGGGTGGCGATCCGAACCTGTGCTCAGCTGAAACTGGCCAGAAACTCGCCGACAAGCTGATTGCACTTGGCGCAGGCTTCATCAAGGACCACGTTTCAAAAGAATTTACCGACTAATCAAAATACTAAAATCAAAAAAATCACCAAAAACAAAGCAAGGCCCAAGGGCCTTTCTTTCCAGCAAATCACCTTAAAAATTCAGAGGACAATATGAAGTTCAAGAAAACATTTGCAGCTGCAATGGCTGCTGTCTCCGCACTTCTCGTCGTTTCCAGCGTCAACACCGCTTCCGCCGAGACATGGAGAATGGCAACAAAAATGCCGACCGACAGTCCGGAAGGCAAGGTATTTTCCTATTTCGCCGATCAGGTCAAAAAAGAGACTGACGGCAAGCTGACAATCACCGTATTCCCGAATGAGCAGTTGGGTAAAGAAGACGCGGTTCTCGAGCAGCTCCAGTCTGGCATTATCAATATCTATGCTGAAGGTTTCCCCTTTATGAGGAAATGGGTGCCAGAACTTCAGTGGATTGAACCACCATTCATTTTTGACGGCTTCGATCACTGGGCTCGCTTCATGCATTCCGATCTGGTTACCGGCTGGTTCAAGGAAGCCGCCGAGAAATCCGGCATTATTCCACTTGGCAGCCCGACCGAAATCCTTCGTGGACCATACCGCGTAATGGTCTCCAACAAGCCGGTCAACAGCATCGAAGACCTGAAGGGTCTCAAGTTGCGCATGCACAATGCCAAACTGAATGCCGAGGTATGGTCCACACTTGGTGCAGAAGTTATCACCCTGCCTTGGAGCGATGTCTATTCCGCTATCTCCAAGGGTATCGTAAATGCTGTGAACAGCCCAATGGCGCTGGTAGAATCCATGCGGTTTAACGAGGTTGCCCCTTACATCATTCGTAACGATGAATACTGGCAGTCTGTCGGCTTTATGATGAACCAGAAATCATACGAAGCTCTTGACGAGACCACCAAAGAACAGGTGCTCAAAGCTTACAAAGCTACGGGTGAATATTCCAAAAAGCTTATGAATGACGCAGCGGACGCAAGCCTTGAACGCATGAAGGCAAAGGGCGCAAGTTTCTCCGTTATCGACACCGCCAAGCTTGTTCAGATGGCAGCCCCTTACTATCAGGGTCTGGCTGATGCCGGCAAATTGCCTGAAGGTTTGCTAGAAACTGTCAACGCAACGCGCAAATAAGCAGCACCATCTAATGAAAGAAATCCTGAACTATAAAGTGGAGAGCCCGTATCAACGGGTTCTTCGCCAAGTGGATCATGCATTATGGTCAATTGCGAGCATTTTTCAGCATTTGGCCAACATGTGTCTGCTTCTCATGCTCGTACTGACCTCAGCAACCATCATCCTGCGCCCCTTTGGCCTGTCGGCATATTGGATCTGGCCTTGGACAATGGTTCTGTTCATTTGGCTATGTTTCCTTGGCTTTTGCGCGTTCTTTGTTCAGCTCAAGGACGTTCGCGTCGACTTTATTGCTCAAAGACTTGGGAAAACGGCCATTGCAGCGACGAGACTTCTTTCTGACTTTTGCACGCTAGCTGTTTCAGGAACCCTACTTTGGCAGATGCCGACTTTTCTTGAAAAATCGCAAGGCATTGTTGACGGAGCGTTGCTTCCCGGAGGGGAAGAGCTTTTCCGCCAGGCGCTGTCGATCCCTCTTTTGCTTTCATTGATCATTATCGCCCCTTCGGCTCTGCTCGATTTGCTCAAGATGATCGTTGGTCTTCCGGAAAACCTGCCAGATAGCGTCGTGGAGGACTAATATGGTTTACATTTTGATTGGCGGCTTTCTGGTCCTTATTCTTCTTCGTGTACCAATCTCCATAGCTATTGGTGCTGCGACCCTCGTCGGCTTCCTGTTTTCCGACTTCCGCTCCATGCTGCATGTTATCCCGCAGCAAATGCTTGAGGGCGCAGACAATACTTCGCTCACCGCAGTTCCATTTTTCATCATGGCAGGCAACCTGATGAACGCGACAGGTGTCACGGAACGCATCTTTGCCTTTGCCAACGCCCTTGTCGGGCACTTCAAGGCAGGGCTTGCGCAGGTCAACATTCTCTCTTCAATGATTTTTGCCGGCATTTCGGGTGCCGCGGTCGCCGATTGCGCCGGGCTTGGCGCCATCGAAGTCAAAGCCATGCGCAATGCCGGTTACAAGGGTGATTTCGCAGCTGCTGTTACGGTTGCATCTTCCGTCGTCGGGCCGCTGATCCCGCCATCAGTCAGCATGGTTCTTTATGCCTTTCTTGCTCAGCAATCTATCGAACGAATGTTTCTTGCCAGTCTTGTTCCGGGGATCATGGTCGGTATTAGTTTGATGATCTACGTCAGGATACGGGCACGGCATGAAGACTTTCCCGTGCAGGAAAGAGCTACATTCCGCGAGATTACGGCTTCAGCAAAGGAAGGCATTCTGGCCCTCATCGCGCCAGCCATCATCCTGTTTTCGATCATGTTCGGGATTGTAACACCAACAGAAGCCGGTGTTCTGGCCTGCATCTATTGCTGCTTCGTCGGGGTTATCAGCAGAGATCTGACATTGAAAGGGTTCTACCACGCGCTCACGGATAGTGCGGTCATGACCTCGGTCATCATGATCATTATTGCCTTTTCGATTGCGATGGGTTGGATCCTGACGATCGAACAAATTCCCCAGAATTTGACAATCCAGATTCTGGCACTCACAGAGAACAAATATATATTCCTCGCTCTGCTGCTCGTTGTGGTTCTTATTATCGGATGCGTCGTTGAAGGCGTGCCTGCTACCTTGATCCTCGTACCAACTCTGCTGCCTCTTATCGATGCCTACAATATCGACCGCGTGCATTTCGGCGTGATCATTACGCTTGGTCTTCTGTGTGGCATCGCGACGCCTCCGATGGGCATCGGTCTCTATATCGTGTCGGAAGTGGGCAAGGTGAAATTCGAGAAGATTGCGATCGCTGTGCTGCCATTTCTGGTGCCCCTGATCGCAACGCTCGTTCTGATTACATATGTCCCCGAATTCGTAACGTTTCTTCCAAATCTCGTCCTTGGCGTTGAATGACACCAGGCCAATATAAAGAGTTAAAACAATGACGCTCCCAAAATACAAACTGAACCCGCTTCCGCCAAAGATTGATCAGGCAAAGCTCGATCGTCTCGCCAAACTGGAAACAGCAACCCTTGGCCACTTCTATCAGTATGGCTTCATTTCCAATGATATTCTTCCTGTCGGCTCATTGCCAGCTGTGACAATTGCTTCAACGGCCGCAACGGTTGCTCTGCCGGGTATGGATTCCACTCTTCTGCACCATGTGATGTCAGAACTGGAAAGCGGATATTTCCTTGCTGTTGATCGCCTTGGCGACAAGAAGCACGCTTGCTGGGGTGGTGGCGTTTCCAAAATGGCCCATTCCGTTGGTCTGGACGGTGCTTGCATTGATGGTTCACATACTGACACTGCCGAGATTGAGGAACTGAGCTTCCATCTTTGGTCAACCGGTGTATCGGCAATTACGACCCGCCTTTACAATGTTGGTGGTGCATTCAACACACCAGTTTGCGTCGGCGGTGTTGCCGTCATTCCTGGTTCGGCTGTTTTGGCAGACGCCAGTGGCATCGTGTTCATTCCAGTTGAAGATCTGGACGAAGTCATCGAGATGGGTGAAGCAATGACCCGCAACGTAAATGCCAACGAAGCCAAGATTCTTGAGGGAATTCAGCTTCGAGATCTTTCCGGCGCCAAGAAACTAGTCGAGGAAGCTTGCTAAGATTGCTCGCAAAAGCATTACGAAATTTGAGGGAGAGGATCGTTTATCGTTCCTCTCCCTTCTTACTTGCATTTCATGATAGACCCTATACCGGGCTGTTTTCAAAGCCCATTACTGCGCAGATATTTAAACACTGGCAGAGTATCGGCTTGATCAATAGACATCCCGTTGATAGCGATGGGCTTGGGTAAGTGCGGTCATGTAGGCATCGACGGCTGCGTCGTCATATTCACCGTGAAGCTTGATCACCTTGCGAATGGCTGAGTCAACGTCTGAGGCCATGCGGCTTGCATCACCGCAAATATAGATTGCCGCACCATTTTCCAGCCACTCAAAGAAGGTTGCACCCTCTTTCTCGATGAGGTGTTGCACATAGACTTTTTCGCTTCCATCCCGAGACCAGGCAAGGCTCAGGTTGTTCAGCAACCCGCTCTCTTGCCAAGCGTGCAGTTCATCCTTGTAAAGATAATCTGTCTTTTCATGCTGATCACCAAAGAACAGCCAGTTCTTGCCCTTGGCACCACGCATTTCCCTTTCTTCCAGAAATGCATGGAATGGAGCAATGCCCGTACCCGGTCCGATCATGATTACAGGCGTCTCATCGTCTTCGGGAAGGTGGAAATGGCCAGAGCGTTGAACATACACCCCTAAACTACCACCAGTAGGAAGTCTCTTGCCCAAGAACAGGGATGCAACGCCCTCTCGGTCACGATCATTCATTGCGTAGTGCACTTCGCCCACGGTCAGATGAACTTCGCCGGGATGTTTCTTTGGGCTAGAGGCGATGGAATAGAGACGCGGCTGCAAAGGACGCATGCCATCGACCAGCTTTTGTGGTGAAAGATTGTCGATGCCGGACACTATCAAGTCATAGATATGAGCGTCCGGGAATGGCAAAGCAACATCCCATTTTTCAAGCGTAGACGGTATCGCCGTGACGATATCAAGTTTGGTCAAAAGGGCGCTGCGCAATTTGCAGGCTCCATCCTTGAGCTTTACGGTCTCCTTGCCGGTCAAGTGCGCGGCCTTCAGGATATCATTGACAAGAATGGCATCGTTTACCGGCCAAACCCCCAGAGAATCTCCCACAGAATAGTCCAGATCCTCGCCACCACCGGCAAGCGAAATCTCGATGTGATTGACCGTCTTGGCAGACCCTTCTGCATTGAGACACTCTGCCTCTAACAGAGTGGCAAGAAATGGATGTTTCTTGTCAAACTTGGGACCGGCTTCTTCCGGCTCCGGCGCCTGAGCGCTTCCAGCAGCAGAGGCAAACGGGTCGGAGAGGAAAACAGCCCCTTTCCAGCTGGCGTAGTCATCATCATAGGCTACATCACATTTTACCAAATCGAAGGCGCGCGTGGCTCCGAGTTCCGCAAGACGGCGATCCAGATCAGTCGCCACATTGTTGAAATTGGGGTAGCTGCTGTCACCAAGGCCACAAACACTGAAATTGAGCGTGGCCGGAAGGAGGGCAGCATCGTCCGCCATCAGTTTCGCATAGAAATTTCGAGCATTGTCGGTCGGCTCGCCCTCCCCGAAGGTCGCCGCGATGATCAGCAAATGATTGATTTTGCTAAGATCCGCCGGATCAATGCTGTCCAGTTCGGCAACATCCGCCTCGAACCCTTGCGACTTGGCGTATTTTCTGAGGTCCTTGGACAGGGATTCTGCAGTACCGGATTGGGATCCGAACAGAATCGTCAATGCTGTGCCTGCCTCAGGTTCTGAGCTTTTGCCGCTGGCAGCGCGGGTGAAGGCGTAAAGGCCCGTAAAGAGACCGTTGAGCCACTGGCGTTGTTCTTCATCAAAAGGGGCATCCATGGGGATGAAGGACTGCACGGCGTTGTTAGTCTGTGTTTCGCCAATCGCCGTGGCGAGATTTTTCAGAATTTGGGTGTCTTGCGAAGTCATTGTGTTACGAGCTCGTGTAAGGTTCGTGCAAAATGTTAGTGAGACGTCTCAAGAAGAGCTGGCAATTGCTCATCTGAGAGTTTGCGCACAAAGGAAAGGAAGCTCTCTCCCGGGCTGCGCTGCTCCAGATAGTTGCCGATCAAGACCTCAATGGTTTCATCAACATCTGCCGTTGAGACCGGACCGCATAAAGGCCGCCCAATGCCGCGATCGCCGTCGCTCCCACCGCCAAGAACGACATAGTAACCCTCTCCGCCATCCGGCATGGTCGCGCCCACAAGCCCAATGTCCCCGATATAGTGCTGAGCGCAACTGTTGGGGCATCCAGTAAGGTGTATGTTGATGGGCTGATCAAGCGTGAACCGGCTCTCCAGATGGCGCACAAGCCGTGTTCCATCCTGTTTGGTCGATGCAAGGCCAAATTTGCAGCCCCATTTGCCGGTACAGGCAACTGCTCCGGCTGCAAATGCAGTAGCTCGGGTTGCTATACCGGCGTCTTCCAATAGTGATGCTGCAACTGGGACGTCATCAGCAGCAATATGCGGAATGATAAGGTTTTGCCAAACAGTCAAACGCAGATCATTTTTCCCCTTTTCCATTGCCAGCTGACCTATGATGCGCATCTGTTGTGGCGAAAGGCGCCCCATCTCAAGAGCAACCCCAACATAGTTGAGAGCGGGATCATTCTGCGGATGAATACCGATATGCCCCTGACGCTGAATGGGGGAACGCGGCGCATCATGGCTGGCATCCAGACGAATGAAACTGAAGCCAGCCTCGAATTCCGTCAGTTTGGCCTCGGTCATTTCCATGAACCAATCCAGCCCCTTGGCATCGAGCAGATATTTGAGGCGGGCTTTCTTGCGGTTGGTCCTGTCGGCATGTTCAACAAAAACATGCAACATGGCAGCTCCCGCCATGACAGTTTGCTCCGGAGTGCAGAGCAGACCGGTATCACGGGCCAGATCCTTATGGCCGGATATGCCACCAAGCAGGATCCGGCAATAGATACCCGGCTCGACACCCGCATCATTCTCGCCAATCCTGACCGCCTGAAATGAAATGTCATTGCTGTCGCTGACACAGGAAATCTGACCACCACCATCAAAGGATACATTGAATTTGCGCGGCAGGCCTTGCAGTTTACGGGTGTTGAGCACCAGATTGGAGAGGCGGATTGTGTAAGGTGCCATGTCGATCAGTTCGACAGGGTCAAAACCGGCCGTGGGCGCTGCTGTCATGTTTCGTGCAGAGTCTGCACCTGTGCCATGGCAGGAAAGCCCGACCGAGTGCAGTTTGTCCATGATCACCAGAACGTCTTTGGGCTGAATTTCCCGCATCTGCAAATTGCCACGCGTGGTAATGTGTGCATAGCCGCCGGCATTCTGTTCAGCGATTTCAGCAAGCATCAACATTTGATCTCCGCGCAATTTGCAAGCGGGCAAACGCAACCGGAGCATATAGGCGGGGCTGTTAGGCTCAACGTTAAAGAAGCCCCAATGGCGCAGCAAGAATTGATCCAGTCCGGTTGCCAATTCATTGCGGTCGGTCCAACATTCCAGCTTCATGCGCAAATCATTGGGATGAAGTTGATATTTGGCCAATTCCTCTTTGCACAGATCGTCAACAGGCGTGCCATAGACCATCTCCGGCTTGGCCTCTTGGCCAGACCCTCCGGAAAAAGCCTCATGCAGATTGAGCTGGGCCATGGCGTCGACAAGATAGGACAATTGCTCGGGGCTGAAGCCTTTTTTCTTTTCTACCGGGGCATGCATGGACGGTCACTCCTATAGATATGCAGCTTGTTGTTATGCGGAGATTACCAGGCGTTATACTGGAGATACTTGCCGCTCATTTCGACCTTGACCCTGTCACCCTTGGGATTGGGCACACGGGTCACGCTCATGTCGAAATCGATCGCCGACATGATGCCGTCACCGAATTCTTCATGAATCAGGGCCTTCAGCGTCGAACCATAGACACCGACAATTTCATAGAAACGATAGATGCATGGATCGGTTGGAACCGTCTGTTCCCAACTCTTGGTCGGGCTCTCGGCCAGAATGTCGGCACTTTCAGCCGGCAAGCCCAGCAAAGCCACCAGTTCATTGGCCTTTGCCAGCGGAAAGGCATTCATGCCCACACATGCCGAATGGGTGAATACCGGTGACATGCCTATTTTCCCGGCGATATCGGCCCAACTATATCCTTGCTTCTTTTTCGCCTCCAGAATGAGGATGGTCACATCGTCTTTCGTCATCATGGTCAAACTCCTTTAGAGCAGTAAGGTTCGGTCATTGGATCGGTTACAAGAGATCGGCCAGAGCCAACCCCTGCACCAGACAAAGGAAGGCCAGAAATCCCGCAACGATGCGCCAGACTTCAATCGGAGCACGATCAAACAGCGGCTTTTTGCGGGCTGGCCTGAAATGAATATTCGGCTTGCGAAGCGCGCTGGTGAATTCGGAAAGCGCGTCAAATCTGCGGGCAGAAGACGGATGAACCGCCCGCATCAGGGCGTCATCAATCCAGTCGGGAATGATCCGCCTGCTGCTCACGGCTCTCAGATAACGCAGCTTTTTGCGATCGGATGACTTGCGCATCCGGGAGACTTGTACGCCATAGGGCAGCGCATCGGTGAAAAGCTCATAGGCGATAACCCCGAGGGAGAAGAGATCAGAGCGCCAGTTGATGGCTTCCCCAGTGTAATATTCGGGGGCCGTATATTGGGCAGTGCCGAGAATTTCGGCATCAGCCCCCAGAGGGCCAGCCTCTTGGACACCGGACACATAGGCTGAGCCGAAATCGATGATGGTGACATGCAGATCTGGGCTGACGATGATATTCTCGGGCCGCAAATCCTGATGCAACATTTCCCGCCGGTGAAAGGCTCTTACACCAGCGATGATCTGCTCGAGAATCGTCCTGATTTGTTCAAAACTTCGCTCTGGATTGTCGTGCATCCATTGGCGCAGGGTTTGCCCTTCCACATAATCGGTAATCAAGTATAGGCCGGACCGTTTGGCTTCGGCCTTTGGGGCAGACAGAAGGTTGGGGCTCGACAATCGCCGAGCAATCCATTCCTCGATCATGAAACGCTGCAGGGCCGCGTCGTCATGCAGCAGTTCGCTTGCAGGAATCTTGATGCAAACCTTGCGGCCATCGGACAGTCGCCCGACAAATATTTCAGACCGGTGATTGGCATGAATCTGTCGCAAGATGGATATACCATCCAGCGTATCGCCGACCTTGAGATCATTGGCGAGCGGGGTGAGCGTCTCGTCCGGAGAGAAGTCAAAGCTTTCCTCATCGATTGCCGCGTCGATCCGAACGATTTGTAGCGTCAAATTATCATCGCTGCCATTATTGAGCGCTGTTTGAATAATTCTCTCTGCAATGGCGTCAAAGTCCGGTTCCTCGCCGGCATCCTTGAGCAGAGAGACAAGCAGGTGCTCATCCCAGAATTCATGCAGTCCATCCGTGGCAAGAAGGAAGATATCACCCTTGGTAAGCCTCTCCTGTCGGTAGTCGATCTCGACCGCAGCTTCAACTCCTAGTGCGCGGGACAACAGGGTTTGCCCATCACTCATGGTCATACGGTGCTGACGGGTCAAAGGCTCAAGGCAGCCATTTGAAAGGCGCCAAATTCCGCTATCACCAATATTGAAAATATGCGCGGCTTGCCCCTTGAAAAGCAAAGCCGCAAGCGTTGAGACATAACCCTTGTCTGGATCATAAATGCCCTTGAAACTGGACTGAGCATAGAGCCAGCTGTTGGTAGCGTTCAGAACGCGGGATATGGCCGTTTTCGCGGTCCATGCATCCGGCGTTGCGTAATAGTCGGATAAAAGAGAGCGAATTGCTGTCTGAGCTGCTTTGCCGCCATAAGCCGAGCTAGAAATCCCATCTGCCACAGCAAATAGCAGCCCCTTTGTTCTGCGCGTCTTGCCTTCTGGTATCAGAGCACCATGAAAGTCGTCATTCCGTTCCTTGCGGCCGCACAGCGTCGCCTGACCAAGAGAGATCAGCTCATCACATCTGTTTGGCATATGATCCGGATTCACAGACAGCATTGGCAAAAACCTTGCTTGGTTCCTCTGCAAGGGATCAGGGCATCCAGCGACACCCTGATCCCGCACCTTGAGAGCACCCTGCTTATTCGGCAGGCTCGGCGATTGTGGTCACAGGACGACGGGACGGAGAGGTTTTGAAATGCGTCGCATAGATCATGCCGCCAACGAAGGTGAGACCGCCCACCAGGTTACCAAGGATCACCGGCAATTCGTTGTAGGCCAGATAGTCAAACCAGGTGAATTGGCCACCCAGCATGATGCCTGACGGGAACAGGAACATATTGACGATGGAATGCTCGAAACCGAGATAGAAGAAGACCAGAATGGGCATCCACATGGCCATGATCTTGCCGGACACGGAGCTGGACATCATCGCGGCAACAACACCGGTGGACACCATCCAGTTGCACATGACGGCGCGAATGAACACGGTCAACATGCCCGCACCACCGGCGGCCGCATATCCCAGCGTGCGTGCCTCACCGATCTTGCCGATCCTCTGGCCAACATCGTTCGGCTCCTGCGAAAAGCCCATGGTGAAGATGATTGCCATAAAGACGGCCGTTGTCATGGCTCCGGCAAAATTGCCAATGAAGACCAGCCCCCAGTTCCGAAGCACCCCGCCCCAGGTGACGCCGGAGCGCTTGGCAAGCAGGGCAAGGGGAGCAAGCGTGAATACACCGGTCAGAAGATCAAATCCGAGCAGATAGAGCATGCAGAAGCCGACCGGGAACAAAAGGGAAGCGACGAGGAAATTGCCGGTATTGACGGCAATCGTGACAGCAAAAGCCGCCGCAAGCGCCAGAATGGCCCCCGCCATATAGGCACGGATCAGGGTGTCCTTGGTGGACATGAAGACTTTGGCCTCACCAGCCTCGATCATCTGGGCGGCAAACTCTGATGGTTTCACATAAGCCATTGAAAACTCCTGTCAAATTCAAGTCACACATGATGCGCGACTGGGTTTGGCATAAAATTTTCCGGGTATGACCACTGTCAGGCTTGAAAAGGGCGCAAGGTGACAAGACAGCTACCACACAAGGCATGTCTTGCCCTGAAGAGGAAACACCTGGATAGCTTCATTGCCATATATACCGTCCGCCGTTGGACGCAGTTTGCAGTCAATCTGCAACTTGAATTTACCAAAGCAAATGCCGTGCCAGATTGAAGCCGGAACAGCTGCCCTACATGAAATCAATCACTTAAGTTTATCTACGTATCAGCCCAACCTCGAAACCTGATGAGAGGACGTCATTATTTGTTTGAACAAATAGGCAGCAGGTCGATTTTCTTGCCTGTTAATTAAGCATTAACAGCCAGAATATGGCCCGATATTTATACGGGATGGACCGCCGAACGCTGTTTCTTTCAGCTTTTTATGATTTGCTCCATGTGCCACATTAAAGGCATGCAGCAATCGGACTTGAAAATTCTCGTCGCAGATGAAAACCGCTCTCGTGCTTCCATTATCAAATTGGGGCTCATTGAGAACGGCTATTCCAATGTCGAGATCATAACCAGTTTTTCAGGCTTCGCCGCGCTCGTCGAGGCGGTTCAGCCAGATGTCATCGTCGTCGATCTGGAGAATCCGCAACGCGATACTCTGGAAGCCTTCTTTGCGCTGTCGCGATCGATCAAGCGCCCCATTGCCATGTTTGTTGACCAGTCCGATCTGACATCCATGCAGGAAGCCATAGATGCGGGCGTGTCCGCCTATGTGGTGGATGGCCTGAAAAAGGACCGTGTGCGCCCCATCATGGAAATGGCGATTGCCCGTTTTCGTGCCTATTCGAAGATGGAAGATGAACTCAAGGAAGCCAGATCCCAACTGAAGGATCGCGACATTCTGGGAAAAGCCAAGCAGATCCTCATCAATCATAAGGGCTTGACGGAAGACGAGGCCTACAGGCAAATTCGCACGACTGCCATGAACAAGCAAAAGAAAATGTCCGACGTTGCGCATAGCATTGTACTCGCCGCAGAAGCGATGGACTTGTAGGAGCCGGAACGCCATGACCAACTCTCTTTTCCCCATACAGGCTGGCTTCATTCCTCTTAATGATGCTGCAATTCTGATCATTGCCAGAGAATGCGGCTTTGCCCAGGAGGAAGGCATCGATCTGCGACTGCAAAAGGAAACAAGCTGGGCCACCCTGCGCGACAAGCTTGCCATCGGGCTATTCGACGTTGCCCATATTCTTGCGTCCATTCCTGTCGCTGCCAGTTGCAATCTCTTTCCCTTGCCGCTTGATGTCGTGGTTCCCATGTCGCTCGGGTTGGGGGGCAATATGATTACCCTGTCACGCGCCATCTGGGAGCGCCATCTGGGCCCTGCGGAAACTGGCGATTTCAGCGCCGGTCAGGCGGGCAAAAATGTCTCAAGCATCATCAGGATCAGACAGCAGCTCGGGCTGGCCAAACTGAAATTCGGCGCGGTCCATCCCTTCTCCTCCCATAATTATGAATTGCGCTACTGGCTCGCCGGATGTGGCATCGACCCCGAAGCGGATGTCGATATCGTGTTTCTGCCACCGTCCACCATGCCCGATGCGCTCAGATCCGGCGCAATTGACGGCTACTGCGTCGGCGAACCATGGAACAGCAGCGCCATTCTCGATGGAGAAGGATTGCTGCTGACCACCAAATCCCATATCTGGCAATCAAGCCCGGAAAAAGTGCTGGCCGTTCGCACAAATTTCGCCAAAGAGCAGCAGCAGGCCCATTTCGCTTTGCTAAGAGCGCTCTATAAAGCAGCCCTCTGGATAGAGGATGCCGCCAATTTGACTGCGCTTTGCGACATCCTGTCTGCAAATGACTATCTTGGAAAGCCCAGAGACTATCTGGCTGCCGGGTTCAGTGGGGAAATTCGAACCGGCTACAGCAAGACACCGACCATCCATATTCCTGACTTCTATCTCTCGGTCTCACGCGCAGCGCTTTATCCATGGAACAGCCACGCCCTTTGGTTCTACAGCCAGATGGTTCGCTGGGGTCATGCCCCTTTCAGCGACACGCTGATCGCCAAGGTACGCAAGACCTTCAGCCCTGCCCTTCTCAAGCAGGCACTGACGCCTCTGGGCATCTCTCTGCCTGTCGCCGAAGAAAAACCTGAAGGTTCTTTCAGCCATGCAAGCGCATTGCCGAGCACGGCAGGAGAGATCAAATTCGGACCAGACCAGTTTTTCGATGGCCGGATTTTCGATCCAGACGACCTGACCGGCTATCTGGCGAAGCAAAAATGATCTTTATTTGAGCAGGTATTTATACCTACGCCCATTCTTTAGTCACTATTAACTTTTACTCCGGCCGGAGCGTAAAGTCGAAAAGTAAAAAATTCGGAATATATTTCAGCAGCTTGATTTCAGAACTCGCAATTGGCACACCGCTTGCAATGCAATAGGCGAGTGCTGCAGTGGAGCAGCAGGCCCAACGAAGGGCAGATATAAAAGGCAACGAAGCCATATCGGATTGAATGATATCCCCCTCGGATGCATTCACGACGATATGGCTTTTTTTATGGATTTTTGACCCTAACAGGAGGCATTTATGCCATTTGCTAGAACGACAAGAAACGCTTTCCTGCTCTCCCTGGCGATCGCTTCGACCAGCCTGACCAGCCTTGCCCGGGCTGAGATGCTGGACGTGGAAAAAGACGAGTTGAAATTCGGCTTCATCAAGCTGACGGATATGGCCCCTCTGGCAGTCGCCTACGAGAAGGGCTATTTCGAGGATGAAGGCCTGTTTGTCACGCTGGAAGCTCAGGCCAACTGGAAGGTGCTGCTCGACCGCACCATCACCGGCGAGCTTGACGGCGCCCATATGCTGGCAGGCCAACCGCTGGCAGCAACCATCGGCTTTGGCACCAAGGCGCATATTGTAACGCCATTCTCTATGGACCTGAACGGCAACGGCATAACGGTCTCCAATGAAATCTGGGAGATGACGAAAGCCAATATCCCGACCGGTGCCGACGGCAAACCGGAACATCCGATCAAGGCCGACGCCCTCAAGCCAGTTGTCGACAAGTTCAAGACTGAAGGCAAGCCGTTCAACATGGGCATGGTCTTCCCTGTTTCCACCCACAATTATGAACTGCGCTACTGGCTTGCTTCCGGCGGCATCAATCCGGGCTACTATTCGCCCACCGACGTGTCCGGCCAGATCAAGGCCGATGCGCTTCTCTCGGTCACCCCGCCGCCACAGATGCCCGCCACCCTTGAGGCCGGAACCATCTATGGCTATTGCGTCGGCGAGCCATGGAACCAGCAGGCCGTGTTCAAGGGCATCGGAGTACCGGTCATTACCGACTATGAAATCTGGAAGAACAATCCCGAAAAGGTGTTTGGTCTGACCGCAGAATTCACTGAGGAATATCCGAACACCACGCTGGCCATTACCAAGGCCCTCATTCGTGCGGCCAAATGGCTGGATGAGAATGACAATGCCAACCGCATGGAAGCGGTCGAGATTCTCTCCCGTTCCGAATATGTCGGCGCGGACAAGGAAGTCATCGCCAACTCCATGACCGGCACCTTCGAATATGAAAAGGGCGACAAACGCCCGGTACCTGATTTCAACGTGTTCTATCGCTATTATGCGACTTACCCCTACTACTCCGACGCAGTCTGGTATCTCTCACAGATGCGTCGTTGGGGCCAGATCCCTGAAGCCAAGCCAGATAGCTGGTATGACGAAGTTGCCAAATCGGTTTATCGCCCTGACATCTATCTGAAAGCGGCAAAGATGCTGGTCGATGAAGGCTATGCCGATGAGGCAGACTTCCCATGGGATAGTGATGGCTACCGCGAGCCGACCCCTGCAGGCGATATCATCGACGGTGTCCCCTATGACGGCAAGCAACCCAATGCCTATATCGATTCTCTCACGATCGGCCTTAAGTCCGGAGAGATCGTAGAAGGCAGCAACATCATCACGAAATAGGCCCCAAGATGGCGGTTATCCGGCCCCCCCGGCCGGATAACCGCTTCCAAACCATATCCCAAACAGCCCGCTATTCGAAGAGACCAGACCCATGACCGATACGACCAGTAACTCTGTGAGTAATTCCGGACCAAGTATGCGACAACAACGCATCCTTGCTTTCGTCAACAAGGCAAGCGGGTGGCTGGATGCGCTCGGTCTTTCCTGGTTGACACCCCTCATCAAGATTGCTGCAGGGGACAATCTCAAAGAACAGCTGTCAGAACTCAAGCGCGTGCTGCTTATTCCCCTGATGGGTATTCTGGTTTTCTTGTTCCTGTGGGCAGGCCTCGCGCCGCAGGTCAAAACGTCCCTCGGCGCCATCCCCGGCCCGGTTCAGGTGTGGCATCAGGCAGGCAACCTTTGGCAAGACCATCTGCGCGAACGTCAGAAAGCGGCTGACTTCTACGAGCGTCAGGATGATCGCAACGCCAAGCTGGAAGCCGCAGGCAAGACCGACAAGATCAAATGGCGCGGCTATACCGGCAAACCGACTTATATCGATCAGATTTTTACTTCGCTCATCACTGTCGGCGTCGGCTTTTTGATTGGTAGCCTGATTGCCATCCCGCTGGGCATTGCGTCCGGCCTTTCCAAAACAGTCAATGGCGCCATCAATCCGCTGATCCAGATCTTCAAGCCAGTTTCTCCCCTAGCATGGTTGCCGCTCGTCACCATGATTGTCTCGGCCCTTTATGTGGACGTGGTGGATTGGCTGCCCAAATCCCTGCTGATTTCTGCGGTCACAGTGACCCTCTGTTCGCTTTGGCCAACGCTCATCAACACCGCGCTGGGAGTTGCATCTGTCGACAAGGATCTGATGAATGTCGGCCGCGTGTTGCAGCTCTCCACTTCGAAGACCGTGACCAAGCTGGTTTTGCCGTCCGCGCTGCCGCTGATCTTCACCGGTCTGCGCCTGTCCCTCGGTGTGGGCTGGATGGTTCTGATTGCCGCAGAAATGCTGGCACAGAATCCCGGTCTGGGCAAATTCGTCTGGGACGAATTCCAGAATGGCTCCTCCCAGTCCCTCGCCAAGATCATGGTCGCGGTACTGACGATCGGTCTGGTCGGCTTCATTCTTGATCGTGTGATGTATGCCCTGCAGCGCGCATTCACTTTCAGCTCCAACCGATAAAGGCAACGCCATGACTATTCTGGAAATTTCCAATCTATCGAAGCATTATGGCGAAGGCTCCCATCGCAATGATGTCCTGACCGATGTCAACCTGAAGGTCGAAGAAGGCGAGTTCATCGCCATTGTCGGCTTCTCCGGCTCTGGCAAGACCACTCTCATTTCATTGCTTGCCGGCCTTATCGAGCCTGACGTTGGCGGCGTCATTTTCAGGGGCAAGGAGATTGACGGCCCAAGCCCGGAGCGCGGGTTGGTGTTCCAGTCCTACTCTCTGATGCCCTGGCTTTCGGTTCATGGCAACATCGCCCTTGCCGTCGACAGCGTTCACAAGGGCAAGTCCAAACAAGAGCGTGCTGAACTGGTGGCGCACTATATCGAGATGGTCGGCCTCAGTCACGCCAAGGACCGTAATCCGTCCGAGCTTTCGGGCGGTATGCGCCAGCGCGTTGCCGTCGCACGCGCTCTGGCAATGCAGCCAGAAGTGCTTCTGATGGACGAGCCTCTTTCGGCGCTTGATGCCCTGACCCGCGCCAAGTTGCAGGACGAATTTGCAGCCATTTCACAAGAAGAGAAGAAAACCATCATCCTCATTACCAACGATGTTGACGAAGCTATTTTGCTTGCCGACCGGATCATTCCTTTAACTCCGGGCCCGAATGCAACGCTTGGCAAGGAATTCAAGGTAAACCTCCCCCACCCGCGAGATCGTGGCGCCATGAATCATGACGATGATTTCATCGCCTTGCGTGCCGCTGTGACTGAATATCTGATGTCGATCAGCGCCCAGAAAGCAGCTGAACAGCAGGAAGCAGACATTACCCTGCCCAATCTTATACCGATTGAAAAAGCCAGACGCGGCAAGAACAGACCGCTGCCAACGGCCTATAGCGACACGGCCCGGTCGGATCGGGAGCAAGGCTATCTCGACTTCAGCCAGCTGACCAAGATCTACCCCACACCCAAAGGCCCTCTGACGGTCGTCGACGGCTTTGACCTGAAGGTCAACAAGGGCGAATTCATCACCCTAATCGGTCATTCCGGCTGTGGCAAATCGACTGTGCTCTCCATGGCCGCCGGTCTCAACCCGATATCGGCTGGCGGCATCATTCTTGATGGCAAGCATATCCAGAGCGCAGGCCCGGACAAGGCCGTGGTCTTTCAGGCACCGTCCCTGATGCCTTGGATGACGGCGCGGGACAATGTCATGCTCGGTGTCGATGAAGTCTATCCCAAGGCCAGCAAGGCCGAACGGGCGGATATTGTCGATTACTATCTTTCCAGAGTAGGCCTTGGCGATAGCCTCGACAGGCTCGCATCGGACCTCTCCAATGGCATGAAGCAGCGCGTGGGCATCGCCCGTGCCTTTGCTCTCTCGCCAAAATTGCTTCTTCTTGATGAGCCGTTCGGCATGCTTGACAGCCTGACGCGCTGGGAGTTGCAGGATGTGCTCATGGAAGTTTGGGACCGAACCAACGTTACCACCATCTGCGTTACCCATGATGTTGACGAGGCCATTCTGCTTGCTGACCGCGTTGTGATGATGTCCAACGGCCCACGGGCGCGCATCGGCAACATCATGGAAGTGGATCTGCCGCGCCCGCGCTCGCGCAAAGAGCTACTCGCCCATCCCGACTATTATGCCTATCGCGAGGAATTGCTTGACTTCCTCGAAGCCTATGAAGGAGGAGCAGACCCGAGTGAAGATCAGCTCAAATCCATTCAGGAAAAACGTGCCTCTCGTCTTGCGCGCCAACGCGGCGGCCAATCCAATTGTGCGGCTGAGTGAACGCTATGAAAAAGAAGCTCGTCATCATTGGCAATGGCATGGCTCCGGGGCGGATGCTTGAACATTTGTTCGAGATGGACCCGAATGCTTTCGACGTCACAATTTTCAACGCGGAGCCTCGCGTCAATTACAATCGTCTGATGCTGTCGCCGGTACTATCCGGAGAAAAGACCTATCAGGATATCATCACCCATGGCGATGATTGGTACGCCGAGCGCGGCATCACTCTGCACAAGAATGCCAAGGTGACAGAGATTGACCGGATAACCAAGATCGTCCACTCGGCCAATGGTATTGAAGCTTCTTATGACAAACTGGTCATCGCTACCGGTTCCAGCCCCTTCATCATTCCCGTGCCGGGACATGAACTTGACGGCGTTCTTACCTATCGAGACCTTGACGATGTTGAACGTATGCTCAAGGTATCCAAGGATGGTGGTCGAGCCGTGGTAATCGGCGGCGGCTTGCTCGGTTTGGAAGCGGCTGCCGGGCTGCGCGCCCAAGGCATGGATGTCACGGTTCTCCACCTCATGCCGACACTCATGGAACGCCAGCTTGATCCGACGGCGGGGCTTTTGCTGGAGCAGGCCTTTCAGGCTCGCGGCATAGATGTCTTAACGCAGGCAAACACCAAAGAAATCCTTGGCGAAGAAGGCAAGGTAGTCGGCATCAGGCTTCAGGATGGCACCGAAATCGATGCCCGCATCGTAGTCATGGCGGTCGGTATACGCCCATCCATTACCCTTGCCCAGCATGTCGGTCTGGAGTTCAATCGCGGCATTTTGGTCGACGATTACATGCGAACCTCCGATCCCGATATCTTCGCGCTTGGAGAATGCGTAGAACATCGCGGGCAATGCTACGGCCTTGTCGCCCCCCTTTATGAAATGGGGGCGGTTTTGGCTGAAACCCTGCTAGGCGGGAAATCCCTCTACCATGGTTCAGTAACGGCAACCAAGCTAAAGGTAACCGGCATTGATCTTTATTCCGCAGGCGATTTTGCAGAAACGGAAGACCGCGAGGAGATCCTTCTGCGAGATGAACATAGCGGCATCTATAAACGCCTCGTCTTGGAAAATAACAGGATCGTTGGTGCCGTACTCTACGGAGAAACAGCTGATGGTCCATGGTTCTTCGACCTCCTGAAAAATGAGACTGAAATTTCTGCAATTCGCGAAACGCTCATTTTCGGTCAGGCCTATCAAAGCGAAACCACTTTGGCTGCGCTCGCCCCGACAGGAGCTTCATCGGCTGGCTGAAGGAGAAATCGAAGAGAACCCGGCCGTTTCAGAAGCCAATGAAGGCACCACCCAACGAGTTATGAGATTGGCCGCTTCGGGCTGAATTTTTGAAGTGTCTTCGGCAACACCAATGAGGGACAGGATGACTGATATGGAAAATGTGACCCGTACCACATGCCCCTATTGCGGGGTCGGGTGCGGCGTCCTGATAGAGAAGCACCCGGATGGATCCGTAAGGGTCAAGGGCGATCCCGATCATCCGGCGAACTTTGGCCGCTTGTGCTCTAAGGGAACAGCCCTTGGTGATACTGTCGGGCTGGAAGAACGCCTTCTCTATCCGGAGATCAACGGCGAGCGCGCCAGTTGGGACAACGCACTCGATACGATTGCCGACCGCTTCAAGCAGATCATCGCCGAGGATGGCCCTGACGCCATTGCCTTCTATGTATCCGGCCAGATTCTCACAGAAGACTATTATGCAGCCAACAAGCTGATGAAGGGCGTAATCGGTTCTGCCAATATCGACACCAATTCGCGCCTTTGTATGGCCTCTTCAGTTGCCGGACACAAACGCGCATTCGGAGCAGATACGGTTCCGGGCTGTTATGAAGATCTCGAACTTGCGGATCTGATCGTGCTCACAGGAACCAACCTCGCATGGTGTCATCCTGTGCTTTATCAACGTATTGTGCAGGCCAAGAAGGGCAACCCAAAGCTCAAGGTCGTTTTGATAGATCCACGCCGCACGATGACCGCCGATATTGCGGACCTCCATTTACCCATCAGCCCAGATGGTGACATCGCATTATTTTTGGGGCTCTTGGCCGAGATCAGTCGATCCGATCAGTTTGATGCAAACTATGTGGGCGCCTACACCAACGGCATGGAAGATGCTGTGGCTTCTGCATGTTCTCTGTCACAAAAAGAGATCATGTCACAAACTGGACTGACAGAAGCTGAATTGAAGACCTTTTACGAGCTTTTCGTTAGTAACGAAAAAGTCGTAACCATATATAGTCAAGGCGTAAATCAGTCTCGCGTAGGATCGAATAAGGTCAATGCCATCATCAATTGCCATTTGGCAACCGGTCGCATTGGACGCCCCGGCATGGGCCCCTTTTCAGTTACAGGACAGCCCAACGCAATGGGAGGTCGTGAGGTTGGCGGACTCGCCAACATGCTGGCCTGCCACATGGACATCGAAAATCCGAGCCACCGCCGCATCGTTGGTGAGTTTTGGAAAAGCGGCACCTTGCCAACCGAACCTGGCCTTAAAGCAATAGAGCTGTTTCAGGCTGTGGCTGATGGCAAGATCAGGGCGCTCTGGATCATGTCAACCAACCCGGTGGTCTCGATGCCTGACGCGAATGCGGTGCGTGCAGCCATCCAGTCCTGCCCTCTCGTCATTGTTTCTGACGTGCAAGCCCACACGGACACGCTAGATCTAGCGCACATCAAGCTTCCTGCAATCGCTTGGGGCGAAAAGGACGGGACCGTGACCAACTCCGAGCGATGCATTTCACGCCAGCGTTCGTTTCTGCCCGCTCCGGGTGAAGCCAAGGCGGATTGGTGGCATATGGCCGAAGTTGGTCGACGCATGGGGTATGGTTCGCTATTCGATTGGCAAGGCCCTGCCGACATATTTCGTGAATATGCGGCTCTCAGCGCGGAACAGAATGAAGGTACAAGGGATTTTGACATCGGTGCTTGGCGGGACAAGGATGAAGAGGCCTATGGGACAATGGCCCCATTCCAGTGGCCGGCCATCAAAGGAACCACAAGCACGTCCAATCATCGTTTCTTCGCCGATGGTGGTTTCTTTACGCCGGACCGCAAGGCTCGAGCAGTCAAGGTTACAACAGATTGCGCCCTTGAAGCTCAGGCCACCCTGCCCGACCATTCCTTTATTCTCAATACAGGCCGCGTGCGCGATCATTGGCACACCATGACACGCACGGCACGAAGCGCCCGCTTGTCGGCGCATCTGTCCGAACCATATTGCGAGATTCATCCTGAAGACGCTCAAGAGCTGGAAATCAAGAATGGTGATCTTGTCCTCGTTGAAAATGCGCTAGGAAGCGTCATTGTTCGAGCCGCAATTTCAGACAAGATCAAGCAGGGCCAGCTGTTTGTTCCCATGCACTGGACCGACCAATATAGTGCCAACGCCCGTATTGATCAGCTTGTGCCATCCATCAAAGACCCTGTTTCCGGCCAACCCGCATCCAAATCGGCGCACGTCCGGATCTCACACGCCTCAATCGGCAGCTTCGGTTTTGCGGTTCTTCGCGATAAACCGGAAAACCTCACCCTTCCCTATTGGACACTTGCTCGCAGCAAAGATGGCTGGCGCCTCGAATTTGGCCTTGAGGAAAACGCGGGAGCTACATCTTCAAAATTCATCATGACGGCTCTGGGAATTGCCAGTTCAACGGAACCGCTCGTCTTTCTGGATCGGGCAAAGCAAAGATCCCGCTATGCGTGGTTCGACGGCGAGCATCTTGTCGCTTCGGTGTTTCTTGCCAAAGAACCGGTTACCATATCCCGGGATTTTGTTTCCAGTCTGCTGGCGGGTAATTGGTCAAGCTTCGCGCAAAGGGCTCAGGTGATTGCAGGTGTACCCGGCAAAGAAACGCCGGATAAGGGAAAGATCATCTGCGCCTGCATGAATGTAGGTCTTAATGAAATAACTGCGGCCAAAGCCAAGGGCTGTTGTTCGGTAGACGCCATAGGCAAGGCAACTGGCGCCGGGACTAACTGTGGTTCCTGCAAACCCGAAATAGCGGAGATGCTTCATGACGTTGCAGCAGAATAAAACCCCGAATCCGAAACGGGCCCGGCGCAAAGATCACATCGCAGACCTTGCAACATTGCCGGTCTTTTTCAACCTGAAAGGTCAGAAGGTCGTACTCGCGGGCTCAAGCGATGGCGCGGCATGGAAAGCCGAACTGCTCGCCGCAGCCGGAGCTATTGTCCATATTTACGCGCCTGATCCCGGTGAAGAGATGCGCCTTTTGCTCGAGGCAGAACATACTGTCAGCCGTCACTATGTCTGGCATCAGGAAATCTGGACACATGATTGTTTTAGCGGTGCAACGCTGGCAATCGGCGATATTGAAGAAAGAGATGAGGCTGAGCGCTTTGTCGCTGCGGCAAATATTGCGGGCGCCGTGGTCAACATCATTGATAACCCCGACTATTGCCAATTCCAGTTTGGTTCCATCGTCAATCGGTCTCCCGTGGTCATCAGCATTTCAACCGATGGAGCAGCCCCCATATTGGGACAAGCCATCCGGCGCCGAATTGAAAGTCTTATCCCCCCCATGATCGCAAACTGGGCTCAATTGGCACAACAGCTGCGCCCGGTAGTGATGAAGCGCTTCAAACCCGGATCAGGTCGCCGTCGTTTCTGGGAAGCCTTCGTCGATCGCGCCTTTTCTGGCAACACTGCAACCACTGCCACCACCATTGAAGAGATCCTCACTGACGCAAACCTCGCGTCAGCAGGAAAATGCGGCAAGGTGACTTTTATCGATACATGGCATGGGCAAGGCGATCTGTTGCCCATGCGTGCGATTCGCGCTTTGCATTCTGCCGATATCATCGTGTATGGAGATGAGACGAGCAGTGAAATTCTCGAATTGGCCCGGCGTGAGGCACGTCGCCTTTCCATCAATGATGCAGTCAGCAGTCTTGGTGAAACTTGCGAGGATACGACAGCCCTCTTAGGAAAACTTGCCCGCTCGGGCAAGCACGTTGTGCGCCTGACTTCGTCTACAGAGCATCCCGGCATGTCTCTTCAAGACGAAGAACTGGCCCTTGCCAAGCAGAATATTCAGACCAGCTTCATTCCAACCATTGGAAAATCGATGGAAGCCATGGAAGCGAGCAAAGCTGGAAGCCCCGCTATGAAAAAGGCTGGATCCATGATGTGATCCAGCCCCTTTCATCTTAGCGGCAAAGCGCTCCACTGTCGCCGCTCCTTTAGCGCATTACGCGTTTCTCATTTTGATCATGAACGCTTTGCAGAAAAGCCTTATAGCTAGTCGCCAAACATTCAGGCCAATATGTTGTAATCATTGTCTGAAACTGGTTCCAACCATTCGTTAGATGTGTTTTCTCCGGGCACTTCCACGGCGAGATGGGCAAACCAGCTATCCTTGGCGGCGCCGTGCCAATGCTTAACACCGGCCGGAATAATGACCACGTCGCCGGGCCTGAGAGACTGGGCCGGTTTACCAAATTCCTGATACCAGCCCTTGCCAGACGTGCAAAGCAGGATCTGCCCACCGCCGGTTTCCGCTTTGTGTATGTGCCAGTTGTTTCTGCATCCGGGTTCGAAGGTAACATTGCCGATGAACACACCTTCGCTCGACAGGATATTCAGATAGCTTTGACCTACGAAATACTGAGCATAGGCGGTATTTTCGGCTCCACGTTCAAAGATAGCATCAGGGTTCTGTTCTTTGGACATTCTTAGTTGCTCCACTAGATTTTGCCCGAATTGGCACATTGGCTCCATGTTCACTCTTCAAGAAAGAATGAAATGCAAGCTCTTGCGCCACCCACCTCTTCATCCATGGTCATGATTGGATGGGGGAAGGTCAACGAAGTTGAAATTCGAGAATTATTGCAAGGTTTATCGCTGCGTCTAGCTGCAATTTAAGCCACCGAATAGAAATGATAAGGCCAGAAAACACGCATTCATTTATGCAGGTCATTCATATATTAAAACGGCCTAGCGCCATGATCGCAGCAATAGGCAGAGCGCCTTAGGGAAGCGCAAAGATGGTCAATGCGCTATTCCTGTCAAGGTTCATAGACCTCTGGCACAGCCATTGCTGATCAGGCACAGGAATGCACCAGCGTCTTCTATTTCAATATCACCTTGCTCTTGTTGTATTGGAGAAGCCTCTTTTGGACCCTGTCTTTGTCTCTCGGCAGAGCCCAGAGGTGGAACAATGAGTTCAACCAGCGACGCCGCGCTATTTGCCGGTACGATGCGATTAACAGTCAGAGTACCTGCCTCATAGGTGACAGTGTAATTGCTCGAGGCAGCGAGAGTTCCTTGTGTGATGGCATAGGTCCCGACTTCAGACATGGCGTGAGCTTCGGTTGCGAGAACTCCCTTCAGGACATCACCATTAACGAGGCCAAAGCCACCGACACGATAAGTCAGCGTGCCATTATTGTTGCCATAGCTGCGCCTGAGATCATTCGCCGTGATGGTAATCGCCCTTTGGGTAATAGTCAGGGTGCCTGCATTATAGCTTACGGCGTAGTTGTTCGACGCTGAAAGCGTGCCTTGGGTAATAGCATAGGTCCCGACATCAGCCTCCCCCCCTGCCGATGTGAGCGCTCCGGTCAGGCGGTCCCCATTGGCGAGCCCTGATCCGCCGACGCTGTAAGTCAGCAAGCCATTGTCGTCACCGTAGATGCGGCTGAGATCATCGGCGGTGATGGTGATGGCGCGGGCCGTAATGGTCAAAGTGCCCGCATTATAGCTGATGGCGTAGTTGCTCGATGCTGTTAGCGTGCCTTGGGTAATGGCATAGGTGCCGACATCAGCCGTAACCCCTACCGATGTCAAAGCGCCGGTCAGGCCGTCACCATTGACGAAGCCAGAACCACCCACTTTGTAGGTAAATGTTCCGTTGCTGTCGCCATACGTGCGACTGTCGTCATCGGCAGTAATGGTGATTGCGCGCGCAGTTACGGTCAAGGTGCCTGACTTATAGCTGATGGCATAATTGCTCGATGCTGAAAGCGTGCCTTGGGTGATGGCATAGGTGCCGACATTAGAGGTGGTGTCGGCTGTTGTTGTCAGTGCCCCTGTCAGGCTGTCACCATTAACAAGGCCCGAACCACCCACGTTGTAGGTAAACGTGCCGTTGCTGTCGCCATAAGTGCGGCTGTCGTCATCGGCAGTAATGGTGATAGCGCGGGCAGTCACAGTAAGCGTGCCAGCAGTAAAGGCTGTGATATTATAATTGCTCGATGCGGCAAGCGTGCCCTGGGTGATGGCAAAGGTGCCAACGTCAGTGGTGGTGTCGGCTGTTGTTGCTAGTGCTCCGGTCAGGCTGTCACCATTAACAAGGCCCGAACCACCCACGTTGTAGGTAAACGTGCCGTTGCTGTCGCCATAAGTGCGGCTGTCGTCATCGGCAGTAATGGTAATAGCGCGAGCTGTCACCGTAAGCGTGCCAGCTGTGAAGGCCGTAATGCTATAATTGCTCGATGCAGCAAGCGTGCCCTGGGTAATGGCATAGGTGCCAACGTCAGAGGTGGTGTCGGCTGTTGTTGTCAGTGCTCCGGTCAGTGTATCACTATTGGCAAGGCCTGATCCGCCCACCGTATAGGTAAGTGTGCCGTTGCTGTCGCCATACGTGCGGCTGAGATCATCTGCCGTAATGGTGATAGCGCGAGCTGTGACGCTCAAGGTGCCAGCAGTATAGGTTACGGCATAATTGCTTGATGCTGCGAGGGTTCCTTGCGTTATTGAATAGGTGCCGACATCAGACGTGCTGTCTGCCGTAGTGGCCAGACTGCCGGTCAAACTGTCATCGTTGACCAAGCCATCTCCGCCCAATTTGTATGACAGCGAGCCATTGGTATCGCCATAGGTGCGGCTGAGATCATCTGCCGTAATGGTGATGGCGCGGGCTGTGACGCTCAAGGTGCCGGCCGTATAGGTCACATCATAATTGCTTGAGGCAGAGAGTGTGCCTTGAGAGATGGCATAATCTCCAACGCTTGAGGAAGAAACCGCCGTTGTTGTTAGTGTTCCAGTCAAGCTGTCACCATTGACCAAGCCAGATCCGCCCACAGTATAAGTAAGCGTACCGTTGGTGTTGCCATAGGTGCGGCTGAAGTCATCGGCAGTAATCGTGATGGCGCGGGCCGTAACGGTTCTGTTTATCGCGCCATAGGTAAAGACACGATAAGCAACCCCGTTTGAACTTTGAACAGTGCTGTTGCTGGTCGTCATGTCTGACGTTGTCGTTCCGACTGACGTGGTGGGGTCAACAGAAAACGTATCGCTGTTCAAGGTCAGACTGTCGTCGCTATCTCCAAAGACATAGGTATCTGTACCCCCTGCCGATACAATAGATGACACGGTAGCCGAGCTTTCGCCATAAGCAGATTTGATATTGAGGCCCTCAAACCAGACTACGGGCGTGACCGCATAAAGCTCAGGATAGTATCCATCGCTGGGCGGGGCCCAGACATTGTCGAAATCCCAATCCGTAGCCAACGCCATGAAAGTGGCGGTATTCTGAAACTGCGTAGTCGTCAACCCGGTAGCATCAATCGTTGAAGCGGTTGAAATTTTTCCCGCCGCCGTGGATTGCTCTGTAGTTGTTTTATTCCAGAATGAATTCCGTATCGTAACACCGGCTGCCAAACCAACAAGACCACCGAGTCCACCCATAAGCTGTGTACTTTCAACTTGGCCAGTGGCATAGCTGTACTCAATGGTACTAGAATTGGCCTTACCGACGAGGCCTCCAGCATAATTGGTAGCGCTCACATCCCCGCTGGCATAACTATTTGAAATAACGCTATTGGTGTCAGCCAGACCGACCAAGCCTCCGACATACATGTAATAGGTCGCAGAGACATCACCAGAGGCGTAGCTTGATGTAATTGTTCCCTTTAGCTTACCAACAAGCCCCCCGATATAATCATCGCCGTAAACAGAAGCCATAGCATAGCTGTTTGAGACGTCCCCAACGCTGACCCCAACAAGTCCGCCAACATAGTCGCTGCCCTCGACCCGTCCGGAGGCATGGCTGTTCGAGACCAAACCTGAAGAATAGCCAACCAGAGCGCCTACGCCGTTGCCGGTTCCTCCCACATACGCATCTATCAGGCCAATATTGGTTATCGTCCCAGAAGAATAACCAAACAGGCCGATATAATCGCTGGAACCAGCATGGATGGTCAGGTCGGAAATGGTATGGCCATCGCCATCAATGGTTCCTGAGAAACTTGAACTGCTCGATCCGAGCGGGATAAATCCTTCTGAGCCCCAGATACCGGCGTCACTATCCTCTGCATCAGTTTCGCTGGCGTCAATATCATCTATCAGCACATAGCTGGCTGTCAGGTCTGCGCCGACAAGAGCCAGTTGGTGCAGATTAGAGACGGTTATGACACCCGCAGAGGCTTCGCTCGCCTCGGATCGCAGGATCGGGCGCATGTCTCCGGTCTGATACCAGACGGTGTCAAAATCCCAATTATAGCTTGAGTAACCAGCACTTGTGCGTGCCTTGGCCGTGGTTAGTGCGGTTGCACCAACGGACGAAGAGGTGTTATCTCCTACAGCACTTGATTGTCCTGTTGTCTCTTCATCCCAGTATGAGGTGGTGATTGTGCTAGTATACGCCATCCCGGAAATACCACCAACATAGTTTGTTCCCGAAACCGCCCCGGATGCATAGCTATTGCTCAGAGTTGAAGAAACCATCCAACCGATCAATCCACCGACATAGCTTGTTCCCTCAACATTACCCGTAGCGTAAGTGTAACTAATGGAGCCATCATAAACATACCCGACTAATCCTCCAGCCCAGTATTTCGCATTTACGTTTCCAGTGGCATAGCTGTTGGAAATGCTTGCTTGCTCTAGGTCCCCGACCAATCCGGCAACAGCGGTATTTCCCGTTACCTCACCTGTGGCATAACTTGATGTTATTGTCGCAAACGATAATCCAACCAATCCGCCTACGTTCATTCCACCATATATTGAAGAACCAACAGTCACATCAGCATGGCTGTTACTGACGCTTCCCTCTGCATAGCCGATTAGCCCACCACTATTATCATCTCCTAAAGCAGTCCCGGTGGCATAGCTGTAGCTCACGGCGCCGGTCGAGTAACCGACGAGTGTACCAAGATAGTCATCTCCGCTCACATAAGCATCGAGAAGGCCGATATTTGAAATGGTTCCCGTTGAATAACCAAACAAGCCGATATAGTCGCTGGATCCCGCTTTGATAGTTAGATTGGAGATGGTATGCCCAAGCCCGGTAAAGGTGCCTGAAAATGCACTCGAACTGGAAGTCCCAACAACAGCTTTGTTATATGTTGTGCCAGAAGCATCAAGATCTTCCGCCAAGGCGTAATAACCAGAAAGTCCGGTCGTATCGATATCGTCCAGCTCTTCCATGGAATGGATAAGAGTGTAGTTTGCTCCATTAATCGTCAGTGATGCGTTGGCACCTGACAGCGTGATCGATGAACCGGACTGGATGGAATAGTCGCCTGCGGTGGTCGTCAGCACGAGACCAGCTGCGTCGCCGCTCGCGGTAATATCAGCATTGATATAAATATCGTTGGCGGCGGAGAGCGTCAAAGTCGTATCGGCAGACCAGCTTATATCACTTGCAACGGTTATGTTGCCTTCGGATGAAGAAATGCTAGATCCCTCGATAAGCAAATTTGAACTACCGAGCAAGGTTTCTACCGATGATACTGAAATATAAGTTGTATCAGAGAAGGCCGTTATGACAACAGGATCGGAATTCGATGAGACCGAGCGGCTTCCAGACGAGGTATCCCCGATAATTACGTTCGCAGGATCAAGCAGCAGGGTGCCATAGGTCCCGCTCTCGGAGCTGAGATCGACGTTGCCACTAAACTCAAGTAGAGCCTTGCCGGAAACTTCCGCATCACCGCCTGCGCCGATGCCAGCGCCAATCGCGGTGATCGTTCCAGCATAGCTCGTCAGATCGTTCGACCAGACCACAACGTCGCCGCCGTTACCATCTTCTGTTGCATTGGCGTTGATGGTGGTGGTTTCATCAATCGTCATGGTCGATGCTGTTTGCAGACCGTCTGCCCCATGCTTCAGGCCACCAATATTGATTGTGCCTCCGCCTGCGGCGCCGGAAGCATCAATGCTGGCTCCTTCAAGATCAATTGCGTCACCGGTAATGGTAACCGAGCCGCCTTTGCCCTTTTGAGCCGAAGCAACCACCTTGCCCGTAACCTTGACCTTGCCACCAGCACCGCCACCAAAGGTGATGGCGCCATTGTGGCCACTAATGGTTTTGGCCTCCACCAGTCCGGACATATTGATCGCCTGCCGTGCCGCATTGCGTGCCGTGGCAGCCTTCATGACGACGGTGCCACCATTGGCTGAGAGGGTGCCGCCACTCTCCACCAGAGCCCCATCATCTTCGGCTCCGTCTGCCGTTGGAACTGCCACTTGCAGGAAGCCGTCACCAGAAAGATCAAGCGTGGCTTGTTCGCCTGAGCCTAGCCCGATCTTACCCATAGGGACTGCGATCAGGCCATCATTCTTGACCGTTCCGCCCATTAGCGCTGCGTACCCTCCGCGGCCAATGGTAATAACACCATCATTGGAAACACCTGCAGAGGAGCCGGAGCCGCTAAAGGTCAGATTATCGGACAGGAAGTCTTCATCCACTATGTCCAGCGTCGAGGCAACAAAACCGCCTCCAACATTGACCGTGCCGGTGGATGTAATAGCGATACCATTGGGATTGATGAGATAGACCTGACCATTGGCGGTAAGAGACCCGGCAATGCTGGAACCGGTCGCACCCGTTACCCTGTTAAGAATGGCAGACGTCTTACTGGGCTGGACGAATTGAACACTACTATTCTGGCCGATCGAGAAACTGTTCCAATTAACGATCGCCTTGTCTGAACCTTGGGTGACCGTCATGGACGCGCCCGATTGACCGATACTAACCGAACCGGATGAAACGCTGGCACCGCTCGGCAAAATATCGGCTGCATAGGCAGCTGGTGCCATGAGCGCGGTGGAGGCCATAAAGACTGCTAAAAGAGGCTTGGAAGCCCCTCTGTTCCGGCGGGCATCTCGTCTTTTGCAAGCTATTTCGATCGGCATATGCATAGCGCCCAGTAACGCTGGCTAACTCTTCCATTTCCTTGACTGCATTGACAGCGAAGCTTGCAAGGAAGGGAACATTCAAACAGTCTGATGTCAGGTGTGGTGCTGAGCTCTTCAAAAGAAGCTTAATGGATACCAGTATTCAAAAGCAAGGGAAACTGGCGCTTTTAATCATTTCTACCAATGTCATTGTTGGGGATTGGCTTTCAAAAAACGTCAACATCCCTCAGGCCTTCAACCCGGCAGTTTTGCGCGATCTGGAGAGAATGGCGAAAATGGATCTATGAGAAAATCGGTAATTTCAACACCGCAACAACTCGTCATTAGCAGTCCCGAAGAAATGATATGATATAACCCAATCACTAAACATCATCTCTATGATTATATTAATGTAAATCCAGATTTTACACCGAAACTACAAGTGAAATGTTATGTTATACTATAACATTAACCCCAATATACAAATTCAACCCATCTCATAATTTTTCCTATTCTTCACAAGAACTGGCTCAACTTACAAATAACTGTAACAAAGCCACCATACAACCGTTGCCGTACAATTGGCTCTGTCGCCGATACTGGGATGATACCTAAGGAATTTTTCATGAGATCGACCTATATTTTTGCTTTGGCCCTTATGGCAACAACAGCAGCTTCTGCACAAGGGCTGCCAGAAGTTCAGACAACAAGCGACTGGTTTACCGCTGGTCAAACCACCATCAAGGAACTTATCGCACGCGAACAGAATACTGGTCGCGCTAAAAACGTGATCTTGATGATTGCGGATGGAAACGGTATTGGCACCAACTATGCGACCCGCCTCTATGTTGGCCAGCAGCTTGGCAAATTGGGGGAAGAACATGTTCTCCCATATGAAACCAACGGTTTCTACAACGGCATCGTGAAAACCTACAACATCAATGCCCAAACACCTGATTCTGCTCCGACCGCAGGGGCTATGAACACTGGTGTGAAACAACGTTTCAACATGATCAACATCGGCGGCACCGGTATCCATGACGACTGCTCTAGCGTTGCTGGCAATGAACTGACCACATTTGCTGAAATCGTTGCTGCAGAAGGAAAGTCAGTTGGTGTTGTCACCACCGCTCGCCTGACCCATGCAACCCCAGCAGCAGTATATTCCAAAACCGCTAACCGTAACTGGGAAGACTCTCTGCCTGAAGGCTGCACGGCACAGAAAGACATTGCCGCACAGTTGGTCGATGGCCTCAAATCTGGCTTTATCGACATTGCTCTTGGCGGCGGCGCTCGTTACTTTGTTCCCAAAGGCACTGCTACTCCAAACGGCGGCAAAGGCCACCGAAAAGATGGCGTGGATCTTCTGGCAGATATCAAAGAAGCCGGTATCCAGTATGCATCCAACAAAACCGAGTTTGATGCACTCGATATGTCCAAGCCAATTTTCGGCATGTGGACTGACAGCCACACATCTTATGAAGCAGACCGTCCAGACACCGAGCCTTCTTTGGTTGACATGACGAAAAAGGCTATCGAGTTCCTTAGCCAGAACGAAGATGGCTACTATCTGGAAGTCGAAGCTGGTCGCGTTGACCATGCCAACCATGCGGGCAACTTTGCCCGTACGGCCAAAGATGGCATGATCTGGACCGAAGCTGTTGCTCTGGCTGACGAAATGACTGATGACAAAGACACGCTGATCATCGTCACGGCAGACCACGAGCACGCGATTGCTTTCAACGGCTATTGCGGTCGCGGCACCCCGATTCAGGGCCTTTGCTACGAAATTGCCAAGACTGGCGAGAAGCATTCCGACAAGCTGGCTCTTGCTGCTGACGGCAAACCATATTCCGTCATCACCTACACCAATGGGTCTGGTTCCATCCTGAAAAAAGGTGAAGGTGAAAACGACTATTCAGGTTCCCGTCCGGAAGTTACCCAGGAAGAAGCCATGGATCTGGATTACCTTCAGCAGGCTCTGATCCCGATGTCATCTGAAACCCACTCCGGTGAAGATGTTGCGATCTATGCAAAAGGCCCTTGGGCTCATCTTGTAGATGGCACCATCGAACAGAATGTCATCTTCCACGTGATGAACTATGCAGCGCACGCTGACAAATAAGTTTTCAAATTTTCGAAAAGACGCAAGGGGCCGGGCTTTATCTGCCCCTTGTTTCGCCTGGTCGGGATCGAGAGATCTCCATAGGCATCATTAATGGAGAAGCCCCTTGTTGACGCGCCGCACATTCTTAACCGCATCTCTCGCAAGTCCGATGATCATTCGCTCAGCTTATGCTGCTGAAGGTCCGCTCAAGCTACGCTATCTTTATGATCGCAAGGCAATTTCCGATCTTGCCAAAGCCAATGAAGGGAAGCGAATTTCGGTTGACGGCTACATGGCGCCGCCGCTTAAGGCAGAAAGCAAGTTCTTCGTACTGACCCGCAGGCCGATGTCCGTCTGCCCTTTCTGTGAATCCGAAGCCGAATGGCCAAACGATATATTGGCTGTCTACACCAAGCGGATCGTCGATGTGGTGCCTTATAACGTTAAAGTCGTCACATCTGGAATATTGGAACTTGGCAGCTATCGTGATCCAGAAACCGGATTTGTCAGCATGGTCAGACTTATGAACGCCAGTTACGAGTAAACCATGGGATTACCTCTTTCGATATCAGACCTCTCGGTTTTAAGTAACCGAGGTCGCGTTTTACTCACGGTTTCCAAGTTGGATCTGCCTGAAGGATCGCTTGTAGGGATTGAAGGTGCATCTGGGGCGGGGAAATCGACCCTGCTTTATTCTCTCGCCGGACTGCTGCAAGCAACAGGATCCATTCGGTGGGGAGATGAAGAGCTTCTCAGTCTCAATGCTGAAAAACGCGCAGCCTTTCGCGCTGACCACATAGGCATGATTTTTCAAGATTTCTTGCTATTCGAAGAACTCGACGCCGGAGAAAATGCCTCTCTTACTGCGCTTTTCAGACCTCGCCGAGAGCGCGCCGCGCTTAGGAAAAGGGCGGCTGAAAGGCTTGAAATTCTAGGACTGGGTCAACGACATACCAAAGACCGCAATGTGGTCAGTCTATCCGGAGGAGAACGCCAGCGCGTTGCGATTGCTCGCGCAATGGCGGCCGAAGCGCCGGTTCTTTTGGCGGATGAGCCGACAGCGAGTCTCGACCGAGCTGCCGCAGACAAGCTGATTGACGATCTCGTAGATCTCGCGCGCACAAATGGTACGACCCTTATTGCTGTCAGCCATGATAGTAGGCTGATTTCCAGAATGGATAGAATTTTGACAATTGCAGACGGTGCCATCACCGCCGATAGAAAGGGTGTCCAATGACCGCGTTCTGGGATAGCCTTCCTGCTCTGACCCAAGATATTTTATTCACACTCTTGTTGCTTTCACCGTCCATCATCCTGGGCGTTATTACCTTGCATGGATATGCCCCTTGGCAACTTGTCCGCGCCATCCTCTGGCGTTTCCGAGGGTCTTCGGCTCTGTTCGTCCTGTTGATTGCAATATCTGTCGGTATGGGGATCGGTCTTCTTGCACAAGAACGGGGATTGAGGAGAGGAACAGCCCATGCAGCCGACAAGTTTGACCTTATCGTTTCTGCACCGGGCAGTGAAATTTCAGTCATGATGGCCGCAGTCTTTCTGCAGCCTACAGACATGCCTCTACTGGATGGTGAGACCTATAATCAGATTTCAGAGCATGAGAATGTCTCGGTTGCGGCACCTTTAGCTTTCGGGGATAGCTTCGGGGCCGCTTCGGTTATCGGAACGACGGCGGAATTCGCAAGCTATCTTGCAAACAATCAGATTGAAGGCCGCATGTGGGAGGCTCCCACAGAAGCTCTGGCAGGAGCTCTGGTCCCGCTCGAAATAGGCTCTAGCTTTACGCCCGCCCATGGCCATGGCGATTCAGCGGAGGCTGAAGCGCATGAAGGGTTTGACCTACGGGTCGTCGGTCGTTTGGCTCCAACAGGAACCCCATGGGATCGAGCAATTCTGGTTCCGGTGGAACTTGTGTGGGAAGTCCACGGGCTAGGAAATGGTCATTCTGCTGAACATACGACCCAGCTTGGGCCACCTTTTGATCCGCACTATTTCCCCGGAACACCTGCGATCGTTGTAAGATCAGAGGCGCTTTGGGCAAACTATGCATTAAAGTCCGAATTTACGCGCGATCGGGAAACCATGGCCTTTTTCCCGGGAGCTGTTCTTGCGCAGCTCTATCATGTGCTTGGTGATGTGCGTCAAATCATGTCCCTTATGGCACTTGTTACCCAGATTCTTGTCGCCGCGGCCGTTTTGCTCGGCCTGTTTATTATTTCACGATTGTTCAATCGCCAGATTGCCTTGTTGCGTGCTCTTGGTGCGCCAGCTCGCTTTGTCTTTTCGGTTGTATGGTCTTTCGGTGCCTCACTGCTCATAGCAGGATCTACTCTCGGGCTTGGCGTGGGCATTGGCGCTGCGTCGGTCCTTTCCAAAATTGTTACCGCCCGCACCGATATTCTGGTTACTGCCCCGCTTGGGATGAGTGAGATACATCTGCTTGCGGGCTTTGTTTCTGTCACCTTGCTCCTCTCGCTAATTCCCGCAGCCGTAGTCCTGCGGCAACCCGTTGTACCCGGGCTGCGCGCCTGATTTGAAAGGATGAGAATATGCGTTATATCCTGGTAATTCTGATGATTTTGACGATGCCGTTTGGCGTTTGGGCCCAAGAGCACGACGCTCATTCTGATCACGTTTCAGAGCTCAAAGGATTTCGTGTTGTTCATGCATGGACCAGAGCAACCTCGGAAAAAACCGCGCTGATCTTTATGGAGCTTGAAAATGAAAGCTCTGAAACCATCGTCATTTCTGGCGGAGATAGTGAGATTGCCTCTTCTGGAAAGCTGGTCGGTTTCACATTGAAAAACGGTATGGATAGCTGGCAAGATATTTCAACCCTGCCCATACAAGCGCATAAAGAGCTTCATTTCGAACCGCATGGTGCCGCGCTTATGCTTGCCGGTCTGACAAAGCCGCTAAAAGAGGGCGAAATGTTCGAAATTCATCTCGATACGAGCCTTGGGGAACTGGAGGTTCATGTCGAAATTGAAAATGCGCAGGCGACCCACCATAGCCATGCCGGACACAACCATTGATGATGCCGCAATCAAAAATGTCCTCCCAACAGCAAGGGGTACTCCCCTTGCTCAACTTGGCATATTGCGCAACAAGACATTCCGCCAAGGATGAATCCATCCAATATTGGCCAAAAGCTCAATCCATTATTCAGGAAGGAATAAATGGGCCTGAGATGGGTCGAATGTGAGATTTATCATCTCACTTGGTGGCAGAACAATGTCCTCATCAAAGGAAGCGATCATCTTGCCCCCATCGCCTAACGCAAGTTCAACGACAGTCTCTGTTCCCAAGCGTTCTGATAATGTGACACTTCCATGCAGTTGCCCCAACGCATTGTTTGCACGCTTGAGGTATTGAGGCCGAATTCCTAATATCGCTTTGCCTCCTTTGGCAAAAGAACGACCTCTAGTCTTTACCCGAATTGGTTCTATGGAAGTATTCCCGACTGTCGCTGCTTCCGCGTCCAGTTCATGAATGTCAACGTCTATAAAATTCATTGATGGAGCACCAAGGAAGCCAGCAACAAACTTGTTGGCCGGCTCGTGGTAGAGCTCCATCGGAGCGCCGACCTGCATCACCTTGCCATCTTTCAACACAACGATTTTATCCGCCAATGTCATGGCTTCTACCTGATCGTGGGTCACATAGATCATTGTTGCATCAAGTTGATTATGAAGCTGGCCGATCTCCATGCGCATATCCATGCGCAAGGCGGCATCCAGATTGGATAGAGGTTCATCAAACAGGAAAACAGATGGTTTACGGGTGATGGCTCGTCCGATTGCTACGCGCTGACGTTGCCCGCCAGAAAGCTGACTCGGCCTGCGATCCAGAAGGTTTTCCATCTGTAAGATTCGCGCTGCCTCGGCCACCTTGCGCTCTTTTTCCTCTTTGGAGGCACCCGCGATGGTCAGCCCGAAAGCCATATTCTCTCTTACAGACATGTGCGGGAAAATGGCGTAACTCTGAAACACCATCGCAATCCCTCGCTCTTTGGGCTGCTCATCATTAACCACTTTACCGCCGATTTCGAGCGTGCCTGACGTGATGTCTTCAAGCCCGGCAATCATGCGTAGCAAGGTTGATTTGCCACATCCGGACGGACCGACAAAAACGACGAATTCACCATCTTCAATAGTGATGTCCACGCCCTTGATAACCTCGACATGCCCGAAGGATTTGTGAATGTCTTTAAGTACCACCTTTGCCATTACACACCCCCACCATTTTCTGCCAATTGCAAATAGCCCGCTTCATCGATTAACACCGGCTGCGGATCCCTGATTTCACCCACAAAATTTTCACGCCCATTGTCATCAAATCCCATGATGACAAGGCCCTTGTCTGTTTTCAAAATGCGAGCGGCATAGCGCCGACAAGGCATTCCCCCGTCAAAAAAGCCCGGAGCCAGTTCCCACGGCCCTCTCGGATCATCAGCAACAAGATAGTGATTGCCTGTAACCGGCTTCATTGCAGTTTCCTCGAGCCGCTGTTTTGACCAATGGATAGCGGAAGTGCAGAACAGACAGTACCAGCGTCCGTTCACCTCGAAGACCTCGGGAACCTCCAACTGGCCAAAACCTCCCACAAAGACCGGCGGCTGCAATGTCCAGTTATAGAGATCTGTGGACGTTGCAAAGCCGATTGCACCTGCGGCATTGGCTTCTTCGATGCCTGACCCTCGCGCAGTAAAGAACATCATCCAGCCATTGCCTTCAGGATCTGGCATGACCCACGGGTCACGCATCGCCCGATCATGCCAATGACCGATCATATGTTCGGTTTCATAATGCGCAGCCGCCTCGCCAACCAGATCAAGGCAAGGCGCGGAACTCACGCGTTGCCAGTTATGCATATCCGTAGAAGTGGCATGTCCGATCCGCTGATATAGCGCGTTTTCTGCTTTGCAGGCCCCCGTGTAGAAGAGATGCCAAAGCCCGTCCGGGCCCTGCAAAACTGATCCGGTCCAAGTGGTTTTATCATCAAAGGCAGGACCTTCCGAGGGCGCAAAGCAAGTGCCCAGATGGGTCCAGTTTACTAGGTCATCGCTGGTAGCGTGGCCTTGGGACACATTCATATGCCGCAAATCAGGATTCTTCAGGGACTTGTCTGCCTTGAGGAAATAGCCGTGCCAACAAGATCCATCATGAGCGTACCAGCTGTCCCAAATCCATTGCTCTTTGAGTGCGATTGCCATTTTGATTATCCTTTAACGCCGGTTGAAGCTATTGAGGCAATAAACGCCCTTTGCATGAGAAGATAGAAGACGAGCACCGGAACGGAAATCAGCGTCAGATAGGCCATGAGTTCACCCCATGCCACGTCAAGCTGGAAGAAATAGCCCAGCCCCACCATGATCGGCCTATGCGCTTCATCCTGCACCACAATCAGAGGCCAGAGATATTGCTCGTTATACATCTTGAGAGACTTCAGAATGGCTGCGGTTGCCAAAACGGGTCCGGACAGCGGCATGACAACCCGGCGGTAGATCGACATCCAGCTGGCCCCTTCAACACGAGCGGCTTCAATCAGCTCCCTTGGCAAATCCTTGAAATACTGTACAAACAGGAAAACCGTCAGCGCATCAACGATCCACGGAATGATCTGAACTCGGTAGGTATTGAGCCACCCCCATTCCATCCCTTCAAATCCAACCCATGGCAACCGAGAAACAATGAGTAGCAGAGGAACAGCAATGGTCTCGAAGGGGATGATCAGGGTGGCCAGAATAATTGAGAGCAAGATGTTGCGACCAGTCCAGTTCAGGAAGACGAATGAAAAGGCTGCGACTGAGCAAATTGCAATCGATACAATGACCGTAACGAACGTTACAAACATCGAATTCAGCATGAACTGACCAATAGGCGCCCTTCTGAAAGCAGCAAAATAGTTATCGAGACTAATATTACCAACTGGCAGGAACGCCTTGAAGGAACTGGTATCTGCCAGCAGCTGACTGTCAGGCTTCAAGGAAGAGACAACCATGAAGACCAGTGGAAACATAAATACCAATGCAACCACGGCCAAAACGAGATAGCGCGACAACAAACGCAAACCGCGATTTTGTTCAGAGACCAAAGCCATTATCGTCTCTCCCTCGTCAGATAGCGCTGCACCAGCGAGATAGACAGCACGATGAAGAACAGGATCACGGAGATAACCGACCCGCCAGAAATATCCTGCTTGCCATAGCCGCGTTGGACAGCTTGGAAAACAAGGGTTTGGGTAGAATCAAGCGGCCCGCCCTTTGTCATCACATCAATCTGTGAGAATAGGGCAAATGCCTGCATTGTAATAACAATCAAAACCAGAACGGCTGTGTTTCTGAGCCCCGGCCACGTAACATAACGGAAGGTCTGCCAGCGAGAGGAGCCCTCGATTGCGGCCACTTCATAAAGGGTAGCAGGAATGGTTTGCAGTCCCGAAAGCCAGATAACCATGTGAAACCCCATGGCTTGCCACGCGGACATCACGATGATCGACCCTAGCGCGGTGTCCTTGTTACCCAACCAGTCCACCGGAGCGAAAGCACCAAATGTGAGAGCTGAGAAAATATTGTTGAGCAATCCATCGTCTCCGTCATAGATAAATCGCCACAACAAGGATATCACCACAATCGATATGACCACCGGCATGAAATATATCGTCCGGAAGGCATTTATTCCGCGTAGCTTCTGGTTGATCAAAAGTGCCAATCCCAACGCCCCTCCCCCTTGCAGGGGAACGATGATCAGAACAAAAAGCATGGTATTGGCCAGAGCCTTCATGAAGACCACATCTCTGGCAACAACGACTTTTGCATTGTCTCCCGACTGCCAACGAAACCATTCGCGCATGCCTTTATACTGAGGAAAATCCGCGCTGCGGGTAATGGTACGGACCCTTGGATAAGAAACCTCGCCGTCACGATCATAAACAATCTGGTTGTTCGCATCGCGTTTGGGCTCAAGAGTAACAAGAGCCACTCCCAGCAGGTTCTTGTAATTCTGCAAGCCGACAAATTCCGTCGGATTGGGAGAGATCAACCGTTGATTGGTCAAGGAAAACCAAAAGGCGAAGAAAAACGGCAAGATAATAAAAATGACGAGAAGGAAAAAAGCGGGAAATGCAAACGCCCATCCTGCGCCATTTGATCGTGTCAGTTTCGAAGCCAATTAACCCTCCCGTTGGCTTTGAAAAAGCCCGCGCAAATGCGCGGGCCATCATCACAAATCAATGTCCATAGCCATTGTTTTTCTCAATGTCGGCGTTGATCTCATCAACGGCGGCATCAAGCGTGTCAGCAACATCGGCCCCATTGGCAAGGTCGGCCATAGCCTTTGTGAAAACCTTGGACTGGACGACATAGCCAGGAGTGACGGGACGAACGAGCGCTTGCGCATTGGACAATCCGTAGAATACGGCCAGCGGCCCGCCATCCTTGTAGTTTTTGGTCATCTGGGCTGCAGTCGCCGTTGAGGGAATAAGCCCGATACCATCTGAGAAGGCGGCCAGATATTTATCTTGCAGCGCGAATTCAATGAAGGCAGATGCGCCGTCAGGATGCTTGGACGAGGCAGCAACACCGAATTGCCAGGAACCGGCCCCGATCTTTGGTCCATTCCCGAAATCAGGTGCTGGCAGAAAGACCACATCGTCAACTTCTGCCATAGTGGCCACAGCACGCCAGTTGCCATTCCACTGGAAGGCGAAACTGCCATCAATGAAACCATTTTGCTGATCTGCCGGGCTCTCGCTGGTTCCTGCTGCATAACCTTGGGTAAACAGGCTCTGCCACCATTCACCAAAAGCAAGACCAGCCTCTCCGTTGAGAGCCCCTTCAGCGGTTTTGTAAGCTGAACGATCAACGATATCGCCGCCAAAACTCTGAAGGAATGGAGAATAGGCATATGGATACCATTCACCCTGATCATTCATGCCAAGATCCAAGGCATATTTATACTTGCCAGACTCCTTGGCCTTTTTCATGGCATCCATGAACTCGTCTTTTGTCCATGGCTTATCAAGTGTCGGAGTTCTCAAACCAAGCGCGTCAAGCGTGGATTTGCGTGCATATAGAGCAATCGCAGCATCCCACAAACCGATGGAATAGAGTTTTCCATCCCAGATCCCTTTGGTGCCCGGCAGGAATTTCTCGATTTTCGCTTCATCTATCTGCAGCGGTTGCATGTAACCTGACCATGCCCAGTTGGGCATCACAGGGCCATCAACATCAATAATGTCCGGCAGGTTTTTGGCAAGGGCTGCGGCGACGACGGAATCGTTGTAACTCGTTTGCGGGAAGCTCTCCAGAACCACGTTCCAGTCGCTCTGGCTGGCGTTAAAGTCTTTTACAATCTGATTGATGATCTTGCTTTCGACGTCATTGCCAGCACCGTGATACCACAAAGAAAGATCGGTCTGAGCATAAGCTGCCCCGGACAGCAGCGTCGAGGCACATAGAAATGCAAGTGTTGCTTTCGTCAGTTTCATTTGATATTCCTCCCAATGATTTTAGTTACTTGCGAGCTTCGGAGCGACCACCGAATCCCGCCAACAAACGGGCCCTTGCAAGAGCCCGGGACTTTCAGGAACTTCCTCTTGACCTGAAATCAATTTGAACAAATGCTCCGCAGCCACCTGCCCGAGCTTGAAATACGGCAGCTCAACGGTGGTCAGCGGTGGAAAAAGTGTTTCGGCAATCACGCGGTAATTGTCATATCCGGCAACGGAAATATCGTCAGGAATCTGAACCCCACGCGAACGCAGAATGCCATAGAGGCGCAGAGCCATTTCATCATTACCGCAGCAAATGACAGTGGGGGGCTGATCAAGAGATAGCAGGTGTTCAACAGTTTGCACGAGCAACTGGCTATCCTTTTGCCCTTCCCTATAGCCCATCATGACAAGATTTTCATCGTAATGGATGTTCGCCTCAGCGAGAGCGTCCAGATAACCCTTTGTGCGCAGCCCCGTTGCGACCAATGCATTATCCAACGTCAGGTATCCGATCCTGCGATGTCCGTTTTCAATTAGCTTTGCAACCAACTCTTTTTGCCCAGTGCGGTCGTCTGGTAGAACTGAGGGATGGCCAATCTCATCAAAACAGTTGGCTAAAACGATGGGGCATTCTTGGGGAATTGGCGGCAACTCGACCTTCTTGTGGTGATCGGCTACATAAATGAGTCCCTCTACGCGATGCTGCAAAAACGTTCTAATGAGCTGTGGCACTCGTCCAACAACGCTGTTGGTGTCGGCAATCATTAGCGTTTTGCCGCTTTCAACCATCATCTGCTGGATGCCCTGTACGATGAATAAGTCCGGCAGCCCTTCTGGCTCGGTTGGCTCCAAACCATGAGAAATTGCACCTGTGATCAATCCGATCAAACCGGATTTATTGGACCGCATCATCCTCGCTGCGTTGGATGGAACATATCCCAACGCATTAATAGCAGCCTCTATAGCATCTCGTGTTTGTTGCCTTACTGGCGCATCACCATTCAGCACTCGCGATACTGTCTTGGGCGATACGCCCGCTTCTTTGGCTACATCGTAAATCGTCGCCATGCTTCCTCCGAAATAGGCACCGATGTAAATGACACCGATGTCATGTCATCGATGTCATACCATTTCAGATCTGGCACTGTCAATCTGAGGAAATCTAGTCAAAAGTCTAATAGAGGTTGCAGGACGAGCGCCTTTGAATGCAATGAAGCAATTTGAAGACCGGATGGAAGCCCCTTTTCAACTGCTCAAAGACGAGGTTTATAGCGGTGGATTGTGGAGCGGACGGGTGTCTTCAGACCATCACGGAAACAGGTTGTAGCTGTCCCATTCATCCCGTGGCACGATTTCGCCTTTGGTGAAACGGAAGGCTTCGACGGTAAGATGATCTGGGCTGGTTGTGCATTCGAATTGCAAACGATACCACTTGCCTCCCCGCCGATAAGCCGCACCCTTGGCGATGATTTTGTGATCTCCATATTTCAACGGCTCGAAAGCATAGGGAAGCACGCGCTCGGCATCCAGCTTTTCAAGGGTTTCCATATCGCAACGCTGAACGAGCTGTTCATCCGGCATCATTTCTTCGATTGTTGCCACCGCTTTGCCACTCAAAGAGGCCGCATTTGCGCTTGTGGCTGCCAGAGACAGGAGCAGACCGATAGGAAGGAGAAGTTTTTTTGCCATGGTCGGGCTATAACAGCCCTAGCTATTTCTAAAAATTAGAAATAAAATAAGCCTTCCTTCTCAAATTCAGAAATCTCTATGGATATCCATCAACTCCGCCTCTTTCTTGCCATTTACGAAAAGGGCAGCCTGTCGGCCGCAGCTGACAGTTGTCGCATTGCCGTGTCTGCGGTCAGTCAGCATATGGCCAATCTGGAAACAGAAATGGGCACGCCCCTGTTTGCGCGCATGCCCAGAGGCATGAAACCAACGGCGGCGGGACATCGTCTGGCTACGCATGCCCGCACCGTGCTTGAGGCGGTTGCTGCGGCCAAGCAAGACATTCGCAGCCTGTCCGGAGAGGTCGAGGGTAAGGTATCCGTTGGCATGGCGAACAGCGTTATCAGCGTCATCGGCGGCGCATTCCTCAAAGAGATGCGAGATGACTATCCCCTCGTGCAAATCTCTCTGGAGGCTGGGGTTTTGAGCGATCATGTAGCCCAACAGTTGAAGCGGAAGATGGACATTGCTCTGGTTTTCAATCCTGCGCCTGACGCAGAGATGGCGTGCACCCCCATTTTGCAGGAGCAGCTATTCTGCATCGGAGATTCCCGATTTCTGGGGACTGAAGATAAACCGATCGCACTGGAAGAGATATTGGCCCTTCCCCTCATCTTGCCGCATCAGGGCGAAACCATGCGCGCCCTCGTCGGACAATCCAAACTGCTTCGCCGGCTCGAGCGGGACGCTCCCTATCAGCTCAATTCGGTGCAAGGCATCAGGGAAGCGCTCTTCGCTGGCTTGGGTGTAACCATCGCATCACCGCAGCTCATCGCACATGACCGCCGTGCAGAAGGAACCCGGATGCGGCGGATCACCTCTCCTGCGCTGTCCCGAACGCTCTGTATCTGTGAAGACAAAACCCGCCCTTCAACGGCGGCGAGAGAGGCTTGTCGAGCCATGTTGCACACTCTGTTAGACAGATATCGGGGAAGCGAAAGCTGGCCCAACAGTGGAAAAATCGACCATTGACCGATCAAGCTCTGCGCCACTTTTCTGAAAGACAAATATCCTTCGAAGCGTATCACTACCCATTCTTCATATTTGTTACAGCTTGCCGGTATTGTGATGCTCTCAGCTTAAAACCCCGCGCAAGTCACATACAAGATGGAACTCATTGAGTTGATGAATGATTTCCCGCTCGTGATAGCTAAACGCCTCGTATTTCACTCACAGCTCATTGCGTATGGAGTGGAATTGTTTCCAACGCTGCCTTATGACGCGAAAACCGAGTGCTAAACGGGGCAAAGCTGCTTTTGCTTTTGGAAACAGAAGTTCCTCACAACAGCTCAGAAAGCCAGCAATTTTGCAGGGGAAACAAAGGGAAAATGGCGGAGAGGAAGGGAAACGATAAAGTCAAATTATTATTCAATATTTTCAAATAGTTAGATATAATTTATCAAATCAATTTGGGGCGCTTTTGGGGTCATAATTTGGGGTGAATAAATTCCATTCCCTTCATCAGCATCGATAGGACGAAAAAAAAATGCCCGAAGCAAATGCACCGGGCATGTTTTTAATGTTTTTAGGATTCCGAACAATTAGGCAAAATATGACGGAGGCTCATCTCCTGCATATACATCTATCGTATCTCCAACAACAAAGGCCCCTCCCTTGCCATCATCGAACGCAACAACAACGCCTGGATAGTCACCTTTCATATGAAGGACTTCAACGCCAGACGGTGCAAAACTGGCTTCTTTCACTTCAACCCCTTTTCTTTCAGCTTTGAAGTCTCCGTATTGTTTTGAGTTCATGTGATGAATTGTCATTTTAGTTCCTTTATGTTTTACCGCTCGCAACAGTCCGGCCAAATACCGAGATTATCGCCAAGCGCTTCAATGATCCGGGTGCGGAACATGCCTGTTTCGATAGGGTCGGCGTCTGGGCCTTCCCCTGCGAGCATGAGACTTTCAATCTCGGAAACAATTGCCTCATGCTTCGCTGTCTCTATGTAAATTTCATTCATTGTATCGAATTTCCTCAGTAAATATTTTGTATTTGTTTCCTAAACATGAGTCACAAAGACAAACAAAACAACTACTTTTAGACACAAATCACAGAAATTACACCCTTAGATAAGTAATCATTTACTTATTATGCAGCTTCTTCTTCCGATGACTTCAGCGTTTCTTCATATTCTGCATTAATATCGTCAATCTGTTCGTCTGAAGATTCGATCTCGTAAGCACATTGACAAATGGTTTCTAGGTGCCGAACAGTTTTTTCCATTTTTTTGATCATTGCGATATCTTCGAGCGTTTCGTCTCGACCGCTTGATTTTAGTTCTTCCTTATATTCCTTTAGGTTGTCACTTGCACAACCTGCCAAATACCCTAATCCATCATATAGACCATCTGCCTGTGCAATTAATGCCTGTAGTTCCATTTTCATTTCTTCGTTCATTTGTCTTTTCCTTCTGTTTTACTTGTTTGCTATCGCTTTGTTGAACTGGCTATGCGTGCGTTGGGTTTCAAGAGGCAATCGACAAATTATTTTTAAAATCAATTACTTAGTGAATTTTGAACGCACTTATCCCGTGCCAGTCGCTTGAATTGACGGATTCATAGCGGCTTGCCACAGGGCACATATTCAGATGTAGTCCGGGCACTTTAGAACATGTCCGAACATTTCAGGATATCTCATACTTCAGATAGGATTTCAGTAGGCGATTTTAGGCGATTTCAACCGACGGTGGATAAGCACTAAATGACGCAGATAAAATACGTAAAACTTAGCCAGGCGCGCAACACACTCCACGCCTGGCTACTACATATGAGTTAACACCTGTTGTCTGGGTTAAGTTACCGGAAATGAACAGCGACCTAACCACACCTCTATTATAGCAATCGATTTATTGGATGCGTATGCACGAGGTGCATAACTATGTTGCATTTGCGACACACGGCAAAAAAACCGCCCTCGACAAGAACATATCATGAACAAAAATTTGCATATTACACATAGGATTCTTTATGGTTCTGATTAGTTAAACAAAATAGGACTAACTACCATGCAAAGAAATTTTGAAATTATCAGAGAAATTCTTGAAGACCTAGACGCGCGCCCTGCCAATAGTAAGTCGCCGATCAAGCTCGATTCATACAAACCTGAAGACGTAGAGTATAATGTAAAATTGCTTTACGAAGAGGGCTTCGTAAAAGGAAGCGTTTATTCTGTATTCTCTAGTCCGTTTGAGGTAAGCAATCCCGAGCTGAGCTGGAATGGACACGACTTACTTAATCTTCTTCGCAATGAAACCCTATGGAACCGACTAAAGAAATTGTTCTCCAGCAATGAAATGGCGACATTACCACTCGCTGCATTACTGAATGCCGGGTCTGAACAAGTTTTTAATATGCTATTAGAATAACAAAGCTAGGCTTAATTTCATATTGTTCGGACGAAGACCACCTATGCGCCTATAGAGTCCAGAGAGAACAATTCTGCGCCGGGATGGTGAGCGATACCCTAGCGGCCAGGACTGGACTCTACGGGCTCTCCTGGGGCGTCTGAGACGTAGCACATTTAGACGCTTAAGCGCCCGTCCTGCCCGTGCCTTGTAGCTTTCAAAATCTTCCTGGTTCATCTGTTGGCCGGGAAGCTCTTCGGCCTCTTTCGGGTTACAACGGTTTACCATTGCATTCGAAATGAAGGTGAACTGCTTGTCATCCATTGCGGGAAAGATCTCTTGAAGCCCCCTTGAAGCCTTCGAGACATATTCAAACCACCCATGCCCCTCATAAAGCCAACTGCAAATGCACTGTTCGCCACCAGCAAGCATTCGTTCTTTCTTGGTAAGCTTCCCACCCGCCTCGGTCAGCGCTTCGTCTATCAGATAAAAATACGCTTCATCGGACCGGGAAGGCATATAAACTCCATGTGCATGAAGCTTTCCCTGATCGACTTCTAGAGCGAATGCATAGGCAAGAGCATCCAGGCCCCGCTTTTTCAGAGCAGCGCTAATATCCTTTGACAGTTGGTAAGCCGGATTAGACGATTTCTTGAGGGTCTTCTGTTTGGTGCCGGAGAGGTTTAAGGACCAGGCGACTGAAAATCCAGGGCGCGACACTTCGGCATGAACAAAAGCGCGATGTAGCTTTTGTCGCTTTGAGCAGTCACGCCAGCGCCCCGCATAATTTTTCGACGCCCTTCGCATCCCTCTTTTTGAATATGAATTGAGAGGCGGACACACCCACGGCTCCACGACGGTCTTACCCTTGAGGACAGGTGACTTGACAGGTGTAAGGGTCGAGGTGCGGGTGGTCGTGTGAGAGGTAGAAGAAGGGGTGCTATTGCACACTACCCTACCTCGTTTCAGATCATGTGCAACAATTGGGGTTTCTGCCGTTTCGTGGCTTTCTGCCGCGGTCCTATTTCGGATAATATTGCCGTAGCCTGCCGGTGCTTCTAGATAGCAATCGCCATATTCGTAATAGTAGGTATCAGACCTAACTTTTCGCCCCGGCCCTGTTAAGCTGAGCCTTTCAAGTGGCCCTAGCGCCCCACCCTCAGACTTTACGTTTACCTTTACTTGCTTGTCCAAAGTTTGAACGTGTTTGCCAGTTACCGGAGCATTCATTCTTGCGGCCTTTAACCTACTGAATCGATGATTAGATTCAGTGTTTTAACCGCTCTAAAAATTTGACAAATTGGGCAATATCGACTATATTAATAAAAGAGCATTGCTTATTTGACAGTCATCAGAAGCGGTGTTCTATTCTTCAAAAGTAAGTATTTAGACCCTGGCATCTTCAGCACATGCCGGGGTTTATTTTTGCTTACATGGGCATTGTATACCCAAATATCCAGAATGTTAAGTGACTATAACTTACAAAATCGCCACAATCGCTCAAAATAGCCCACACAAGCAAAAATTGACCTTCCAGTGTGAATCTCTATTGACAGGTCAATTTTTGCTTGTATGAGCCGTTCAAGTCTAATTTAAGCATACCCAATCAGTAAGGACGCCTCATTATAGGTCATTAGTAAAAGACTGAACCAGTGTCGCTGAGACAGTCCAGACGCCGTCACTTGCTTGCTTGGTCCATTCCTTACAAGTCCATTTCAGCGTGAAGCGCTCCCCATAGGGTTTGAAATAAAATGGCTCATAGCCACCGCGTGCCTGAAGGAAGTCGTCTATTTGCAGCATCTGAGCATACGTAAGCGCATCCCACGACAGCTCGACATTACGCTTGATATGATTGATACCCTTCGGGCTCGTCTGCGTGTAGCCGTCACCAAATTCATTTTCGCGCAGATTGACCTGCGGCTTGTGATTGGTCCCTGGGGAGGGACCAACCGGTGGATCAAATGTTAGAAGTGCCATCTCTTATCCTCTTCTGCCTACGCCGCCAAGGAAGTTGCCTGGCCGGGTCTGTTTGCGCATTTCATCAGCAACAAGCCCTTTGACGTTCCGCTCCATTTCCTTCGCCATTTTCTGAGCTAGGTCTGTATTCTGTTCCGGGGTGCCTGCTGAGCCATTGACTGTAATTGGAGCATTGATCTGGATTTCTTGGGTCGGCTTGCTGCTGGTCATCGACTGAATATTAGCCGAGCGGATCGCGGGGGCTTCAGTTACAAGGCCCCCATCGGCATAGCCCTTAAGCGCTCCTTGCTGTAAGGCGTCCAGGTTGCGCACACCGATACGGCGGGTTGCTTCTTTGGTCAGGACATATTCGCCGCGATGCACGACGCCCAGCGGGATCATACTTGCCGCCTGGGCCTGTATATCCGCCTTCAGCAAATCCGAATAAGCCGCCAAGCAATGAACTAAGCAGACCACCCGCGCCGCCGCCGCCTTTTGACTTGCCGCCGCCTTCACTACCCTTACCGCTGAATAGATTTGCTAAAGGCCCCTCACCCATGAGCGCCGCTTGCATGGCCGCTTTAATCATGGTCTGCAATAGCTGTTGCATGGCCTGTTCTGCGGTCATGGTGCCGGATATGATACCGGTCAGGGCGTCAGTCATGGACTGGCCAAAGAAACGCGCGGTCTCGTTACTCTGTTCCTGTCGCTCGCGGAATGACTCGGTGTTGGCTTCGGCCTGAGCCATGCCCTGGGCAAGCTTGGAAATTTCGCCCCGCTGTTGCGGTGTAAGCGTAATGCCCCGCTGTTGGGCCTCATTAAGCATCTGCTGTTCATAGCGCAACGCCTGGGCCTTCTGGGCCGTCATTGTTAGGGCCTGCTGTTCGGTGCCCTGGGCGCTGATATATTGCCGAGCCTGGCCGGTGATATTGGCGTAAGCGTCGGCCTGCTGGTTCGCGGCCTGGGTCAAACGCTCGATCTCATCGGCGGTCTGCTTTGAGCGTGCGTCTCCGTCTTCGATGTGCCAGCTTTCATTCGCCAGGGGGAAGGACAAGCCATAGTTACCGGCGTTCTGGTGCACCCATTGACGCGCCTCATCATTGGCAAAGCCAAGGTCTGCGGCGTAACCCATGTTGTGCTGAGACCGGCCCGGAGGTGCTACCCATTTACGCGCCTTTTCTGGCGAGCCGTATTTATTTAGGGCCTTCAGCCATAGCTCTTGTTGATGTGCAATTGAGCGGAAACCGCTATTGATCTTTACCGCGCCTTTGAGGTTTTCAGGCATGGAGGCAATCATCTTTGAAAGCTTCTGCTGAAACTCACTTTGAAGGCCAGCGATATTGACCGTCTTGCTACCGAGCAATGTAGACAGGTAGCGGGTCGGGTCGTCGGTCGCGCTCTTGATATTGAGAGACGACAGGGCGCGGCCCCGCATTTCATTTGCCAGGGCAATTTCGCGTTGCCCCTGGGCCTTGCTGAGTGCCTTTTGATAGATCGCTTCAATCTTGGTTTTGGCGTCAAGCTGCTGAAGGCTTGCGGCCAGTTCCGGCACTTCATCCTTCAAGGCTCGAATGGCTTCGGTGTAGGAGTTGATACCGTTGACCGCATTCAGGGAAGCGTTGCCAGTGCCGGACAGCGCGTTATTGAGACTGTTGACCGGGGGTGTTGCCTCGGTCGCGTCTTCGCCCGCCTTGGTAATAGCGTTCTTGTCGTCGGCCCGCTTATTGAGAATGTCTTGTAGGCTTCGGATTTCCTCTTCAAAGTCGGCTACGTTCTGGGTTTGGCGCTCGATATTCAGATCAATTGACATGTCGCCAGGGAAGACTTTTTTATCCCTGCGCAATTGGACAATCTCTTGTTGGGCGTCTTCCCACTGCTTTACGACTTGAGCCAAACGATATTCGACATTGCGGGTGGTTTGCTCGTCGATTTCGTTGAAGCGGTCTAAGAAGTTATCGGCGGCGATTGCTAGTTCCAGGGCACCGGTTTTTACTTTGGTGCTAATGGTGTCACCAATTGCGCTCCATTTGCGATTGAGTTCATCAGCCCGCTTGATTAGTTCCTCATCCATCACGATGCCGAGTTCATTCGCTTTTTGGATGGTCTTGCCGATCCCTTCCGCGCCCTGGTCGATCAGTTCAACGAACCGTTCGCCCGCTGTGCCGCCGAAAATTTCTTCAGCGATGCGATGTTGAGCGGCTTCGTTCAATTTTCCTAGTTTGCCTATGATCTCGGTCAGCAAGGCCGAAGGGTCTTTTAGCTTCTGCTGAAGGTCTTCGACGCTGTAACCAAGGCGCTGAAATGCCTCCGCGCCCGTGCCCTTGCCGGTCGTAATGAATTCGTCGGCCTGAATTGACAGTTCCTTCATGCCATCGGTCAGGGCGTCAACTTCGATGCGGTTCTGTTCCGCAACAAATTTCAGTTCCTGGAATGCCCTGGTTGATAGACCGGCGCGCTTTGCCTCGTTGCCGATCATGGCGATATTTTCGGCAAGCTTGTTTGTGTTCGTCAAAAGCGATTTCATGCCGCCAACGGTTAAGCCGGCGATCACACCACCCGCAAGCCCTTTACCGAAGCCCTTCAAGGCGCTCGAAAACACCTTGTTAATGCCCGTCGCAGACTGTTCTGCCTCTTTCTGAATGGATCGGAAATTCGTGCGGCTCTTGCGCTTCGCGCGTTCCAGGTCTTTTTCATATTTGTTTAAGCGGGCTTCGAAGGTAACTAAAAGTCTCTGTTCGTCATTCATGGTCAAATTCCTTATGCGGCGTCGGCGTCATCAAAGAGCCGTTCAAATTCTTCAGGTGGGAGGTCATACATTGAACGTTGGTTGTCGTTTGCCACGGCACGGCCAACGGCCAGGGCCGACGCAATCGCGCCGTCTATGTGGTTTGTGTGTCTGCAGCCCTTGTGCATCGTGACCAACTGGCCCGCATTGGTGGCGCGGTTCACTACAACGCCGTCAAAATGGTTCCGTAGGATCGGGTGCCCACTATGCCGGACGCGCCGCCCGTTCACTGTCCTTTCCAGGTCGCAAATCGGGCCATGCATGTTCTTAGGCGTCTGGGTATGTTGCAGGACATGAATCCCCCTATCCTGCAATTTGCGCATAATCGGCCCCGCCAATGACGGGTCAAAGATCACTTCGCGCACGTCATAGGTCGCGCAAATCTCTATGATGTGGTCCGTTATCGCTTCCGGCTCGATCACCGGCCCGTCGATCACATTCAAAAGACCGTCATCGCGCCATTGCAGGTAAGGAAGCTTTTCAAGCTTGGCTTTGTCTTCGAGCCCTTCGCTTGGCAAGAAAAACCAGGGGTGCAAGGCAATCTGTCCGTCACGGTCGCGCCAGGCGGCAACAATCGCCGAGAGGTCGCCAGACCGGGACAGATCGACGCCGAGCCAGCAAGGGGCGCTTTCCAGGTCTGAGAGGTCAAAATTCGGATCACGGCCAGCGTCCCAAACCTTCATGTCAAAGAGTGGATCGCGGGATGCGGCTTGCCAAATATTGAGGCTGAATTGTTCAAACTGATATCGGGCGGGCGGGCTGTTCTCTGCTGTCTTTACCGCTCTGCGAATACCCTCAATATTGGGGAAGCCATACCGAAGGCCGGGGTTTGCCTTCTGCCATGTCTGTTCCTCGCGCCAATCGTCGCCAGGTTCCGCTTGAAACAGGATCGGAAGAAAAGACGGGTCGTCAATTTCGCCGGTCGCCACCTTATAGGCGTAGTCGTATTGCTCAAACCCGATGTTGTCTTGTCCGCGCCCTGCTGTCGTGCAAATGATCATCAGCGGGTCGTCGGCTTTGACCATGCCGGAATCTATCGCTTCCCAAAGGGCGCGCCCCTTCCAGGCGTGAATTTCATCGACCAGAACGAATGTCGGCGTTGTGCCGTGCTGCGCCTTGCCATCGCTGGAAATCGCTTGCAGGGTCGATCCGTCAACCAGGCTTGTAATCTGCTTTGCCGCGTTGAAACCTTCGTTGATCTTGGTCGCGCCGATCAAGTGCCGGTCCATGCGCACAAGGCCAGCGGCTTCCTTGAAACCGATGCTTGCCTGTTTGCGATCACAAGCGGCAAAGATCACCTGCCCCGCTGGCACCCTTTCAGGTCCGAGTAAATGCAGAAGCGACCAGGCGGCGGCATGACTGGTTTTGCGATTGCCTCGCCCCAACATGAGAAAAACCCTTTTGACGATGCGCCGCCCGTTCTCATCTCGCGGGCCGTAAATTCTCTTCGTCATGCGCTCGAAAGGGTCGAAAAGCTGGAAGCGCTGCTTCGGTGCCGTGCTTGCCGGATGCTTGAGCGCTCGCAAAAAATCGACGGCCTCTTGCCCGTATCCAAATGGGTCAGGGATCGGACTTTCATCAAACACCCAATGCGGAAAAGCACTCTTAGCCATTTGCGCGATGCCGCCCGATAGCTAAGGGGTTGTCGTCTTCGTCGTCGGTCGCGTCCATGATCGATACACGCGAACGGTCAGCGGGCGTTAGACCAAGCACTGCGGCGGCTTTCAGCATTTGCGAATGAGCGTCTTTATAGATCGTGGTAAGCGGGTTGCGCTTGCCGTCGATAACGAGCGGTTGCCCCTTCATTTCACGTTCGCAACGCTGCATCATACCTGCGGGCACAACAAAGCTTTCAAGGGCCGGAATGTCTGCTTCTGTTAGCGTCTTGCGTTCCAGGATCAGAATGCGGGCAGTGTTTCGCCAGATCGCCTTTGCTTCATTGGACAGGTGCGGCGGGGTCTTTGGAACACCGGATAGGGTCGAGGTGCCCGAAACAATGTTCTTAGGTTTTACACCACGGGTCATTTGACGGCCTCCGCGATCAGTTCCAGGGCGTCACGTCTGCCAACTTCCTTAATCTGTTTGAGATTGTAACCCGTGCCCTCATAGGTCACGCGGTCGGCGGTCGTCAGGTCCGAGCGGTAGCGAATGCGGAACGTCAGCCGGTCGGTCTGTTCTTCGCCGAGGTCGGTTTCCTCTTCCTGGGCCGTCGCGTCGACTACTTCGCACCAAACAACGTCCAGGATTTCCCATTCATCGATTGGGTAGCCAGACATTTCAATTGTCTGGGTGAAGCGTTCGAGCGACAAGCGCCGGTCCATCTTTCCAATATTCAACATGTCAAATCATCCACCTGATAAACGCTTCAACTTTCAGGATCGCATGCCCATAGTCCGGGTCGGGGTCACGAATGAAGTGCGTTGTTACTGTTCTGAAGTGGTCGCAATAGCCGCCATCAACCTGTAAATCCTGATTGTCCAGGGCGTGCATAATTGCCCCTATGATGTCGTGCGCCATCGCCTGGCCCTTGCCGAAGGTCCAAACGTGCAAATCCATGTTCACCCAAGCGTTGCGTTGGGCGCGGTAGTCGTGACCGTTCAATTCGGTCGTGCCGCCGCTCATGATGATGCAAGGCGTCGTATCTGGCCGGGTGCTGCCCGCCCGGATGCTGTCGGCGTCAACCAGGAGAAGAACGTCAGGCGAGTTGACCAAGGCCGAACGCATTGCGGCTTGAAGAGCAATTACAGGTTCAAACATTCTTTTTGCTCCATGCTTCCTTGATTGCCTTTTTGCCTGCGCGGTCTATGCGGCGTTGCTGGCGTCTTCTGAGAAGCCGGAACGCGGGCCAGAAAAAGGGCTGCGCTTCTGTCTTCGAGGTTCCAAATTCGACCAGGTGCGCATAACGCACGTCGCTATTGCCAGCAGTGACAATGACTTCGTTTTCGCCTGCGATCCGTGCGCCGCCTGGTTGAGAGTATGGTGGGGTGCTTTCGCCTGGGAGAGTTACCGCGATGCTGTCTTTCAGATCGCCGGAATCTTCCGGGGCAAGTGCTCTTTGGGCGTCGGCCAGTTCGTCACCAGACTTCGCCAGGGCTTGCATGATGCTATTGCGGGGCGCGTCTTTCACGCGGTCCATTGCCTTCATTAGATTGGACAAGCCGCCGTCATTCTTCGTCATCGTGGAACCACCTTTCGCGGTAGGCGTCGAAGACAGTGGCGATATTGAGGGGCGCAATCTGCGAAGTGATGCCGAACACGGCAATGTTCCGGCACTCATAGAAGAACGCGACCAGGCGCAACAAAGCCAGCTTGAGGTCAGCCGGTAGCGGGTCGAATTCAGAAAGCTCTTTCCCGATGTAGTTCGCGGCCTGCTGTTCTGCCGCTTCGATGTAGAGCGTCAGCAATTCGTCTTCGGTCGTGCCGTCGATCTTTAGGTGCGCCTTCGCCAGGTCCAGGGTGATTGTCGTCATGGTTGTTTCCTTAAAAAGTTATATTCGGTGTCTCTTGTGCAGTGCTCCCCGCGCCGGTCCCCGAAAAGGCACAAAGTCGGAAGGGTGCCCCCGCCTACCCGCCTATGATTGGTTCGCAGTCAGCCGGAGGTGGTCGAGGTGACAGAGGGTTCCGTCTTTCCGATCAACCAAACCCTCGTAGATTTGCTTGGCCTTGCTGTCTCTTAGGACATGCGATAGCTCGCGAAGAATTACTCGCTTTTGTCCTTGGTCGCGTCTTGAAGGAATGAGATGATTGGCCAGATTTTCCGCGTGCATTTCAAGCAAGCCTAGTCTTTTGATCAGAAGGAACTCCCAGCGATCCAGATCCCCGGTCTTCACTAGTTCTGCTTCAGACTCCTTGAGAGCCCACATCTGATTGAAGAATTCAGTATCTCTATTGCGCTCTTCGATCTTACGTTTGCGGCGAGCTTCAATTACTTGGCTCACAAAAATCCCAAAGAGGATTACCGTCAAAATGCTTGTATTAATGTCCATATCATTCCTGTCTGATTTACTGAGTGAGGTTGGTTGAGCGCTCTAGGCGCTGCTTGATTGAGTTGTGGCAGTTTTCACAGAGGGGTTGCCAGTTCTCGCGGGTCCAGAACAAAACCGGGTCGCCCTTGTGAGCAATGATGTGATCCACCACAGTTGCGGGCCGGTTGATCCCGTGCTTTGCGCATTCGGCGCAATACGGATTGTCTAAGAGAAATAGCTCACGGGCCTTGCGCCACTGATAGGAATAGCCACGCTGCGAAGCTGTCGGCCTGATTAGGTCGTGCTTGGCACCTCTGCGCTTTTTGCCTTCGTGCTCGCATGGGCACAATTCACCTGGGCCGGTCTCGATACCGCATGCGCATATCCGGGGAATCCTGTTTCTGATCATCGTTGAATGTCCATCTTGAGGTTCCGGAGTCCGGCGCGATCAAATTCAGGATCAAGGCCAGCTTCTATGTTCCGCTGTGCCTGTTCCGGGTCTATGGCGTCTTGGGCCTGGTTCTCGTTGGTTCCGTGGATCGCCTGTAGCTTTCCTATGTGGGCGTTGTATGCGCGGGTGATTTCGTTTGGTGTCGCGTTCCATGCCTGGTCTGGGGTCCACCCTAACCAGCCGGTCGCGCAATCGAAGCGGTCGGCGTAGTAGTCTTTCCATGCAATGCCCTTACCGGTGCCTTGCTTTGTGCCTTGGTCTGGTTCCGGTGCGAACATGGCGAGCAGTTCGGCGACTGGTCCGAGGACAGCGACAAAGAAAAGGGTCAGCGGCTTTCCCAAGTGAGCGAAAAGAAAAGCCGCTGCATCATCACGACCTGGAGTAATTGCCGTTTCGATGATGTCTGAGATAATTGTGAAATTCTGTTCGGCCAGGGCCTGGTATAGCCGCTTGAAGCCGTAGCGCTGTTCGAGGATAGCAGCGGCCCGCAATGAGGGGCGCAAGGTCAGGACGTTTTCGCCCTGCCTGATCTTTACCTCTTCATATACGGGTCGCTGATAGGTCATGTTACGCGGCCAATGTCAGTTTTTTGAGCGCTTCAGGCTGAATGACTTTGCCACCAACGCGGCGACGGCCAACAAACTGCACAATGTCATTTTCGGAGAATTTGGCGTAATCAACGGAAGGCTCAAAGGCCACGCGATCGGTGATCAGATAGCCTCGTTTGAAGTCGCCGAAGATAATCGGTGATTTACCAGCGTCAGGGTCCGGCATGTCGTCGGCCATGTAAACCGGACGGCCAAGCAGATTGCCAGGTTCGCCAGCCTGCAAGCTGCGTTCCCAGATCAGATTGCCGTCAACATCCTTCAGACCGCGAACCAAGCGGGCTGTCTTTCGGTTCATCAGCCATGCGCCCGAATTGGCATATGAAGTTTTGACGCCATAGAACAGGTCAAGCAGATCATCGACGGACAAAGCAGCGGCGGCGGTGTCGAGCGCTTCAATCTCGGTCGAAGTCATGATGCCCTGGGCCTGGGTGGTGCCGTTACCATTGACGAACCATGCAGATTCAAGCTCTGCAAATTTGTTCGCGATGTGATTGGAAATCCAACCAAGCAGGTTAATGGCGCTGTCTTCGAGCTGTGAGCGGGAAACAAGCACCTGGGCACCCATCATGAACGGTTCAATACTGATCTGTTCAAAGGTCGGGGTGCTTTCTGGCTTAGCTTCAGTCTCGCCCACGCTACCAGGTGCAACGCCGTCGACCAGGCGCGGAATTTTCAACAAGCCGGTGTCCAACTGGATAGAGTCAGCAAGCAGGCGAACCGGGTTGCTCTTACCAAGCTGTTCGATGATCTTGTTCATCAGAGTATCAGTGACCAGATTGCCACCGGTGCCAGGCAGGGAAATGGTCAGGGTCTTTTTTTCAAGGAAGGCGCTTTTCAATTCGGCGTTTGCTTCATTGAGCAACTTGTTATCATTGGCCGGTGCCCGGAGGTTGTCGTTAGCAACATATGGGCGATTGAGTTTTGCCTTGATGGTAGCAATCTCATCTTTGAGCGCCTTAACTTCGGCTTCAGAGGCGACAGGGGAAGCTGCCTTGGTTTCTTCAACTTTGATTTCTTCGTTTTCCATTTCGTTTCCAATGTTATGTTGTTTGTAAACTGCCGCGCCATCTGCGGCCTTGATTGAGGTAATTTGCGCGCCCGGATGGCACGGAACGGCAACGACAGAAATTTCATGCAGATCGAGAGATTTGATCGTTCTTCCCTTCCTTCTGGGTCTTGTTTCATTTGCAATGAAACCTATGGAAAGACCGGTGACGGCCTTGCTTTGAATCATAGCCCTCACTTCACGAGCTCGTTCAACGTCTTCAATCAGCATGCGGCCTTTAACTGACAACCCTTCAGAAGTTTCCGCTACCTCATCCCACACACCAACAACCTGAGACTGATCGTGAGCAAATAGCATTGGCAGGCTAGCACTCGCCGGGAAAGCACCTTTCTCGATAACATCCCCCACGCGGTCAGCGCTTCCAAACGGCCATGCTAGGCCGGTGATGGTGCCCGCCTCATCGACAGACAGCACGGCCTTAACTTCAATTCGGTCTGTCATTATGCGGCCTCGCCTGTTTCGTCTGCGTAGGCTTCGGCCATATCCGCTGCTAGTTCACTGGGTGCTTCGTCATCACCAAAGAACAGTGCCGTAACCGTTCCGTCTGCAATATCGATGGTTTCTGCGATGGGACGCGCCACGCCATAGGTATTGACCAAGTGGTCAGCAGTAGCCGGAGGCAAACCGCCGCCGATCAGGCCAACGCGCAATACCTGCATTAGGTCTGCAAATTCATACGTTTGGTCTCGGAAACTACGGAACAGTGAGCCAATGCCTTTGGCCGTCTGTTTTTCCAGCTCTTCAATCATCTCGCGATTTTTGATCGCGAATACATGTTCCTTGTCGCCAAAGAAGGCGCGGAATTCATTCATGGTCATTTCTCCTTGGTCGCCGATGTCAGCAGAGCGGCGCTAATCGTATTGGGGTTCGCCAGTTCGTCGCCGCCTGGTAGCGGCTTCAGATTGAGAATTCCCCGCACCTCATTCGGTGTCATGATCCGGCTTGTTACGAGCGCCGTCATGTTGGCGGTGCGGCTTGCGGCGTCGGCCCGCATGAGGTCGTCGGTCACAAATTCAAAATTATGGGTGAGTTGTTCGTCCTCGGTCAGAAGGACCGTAGCCAGGGCCTCGGACCAACGGTCAAGCCAGGGCCGCAAGCACAATTGCAGGAACGTTGCGCCCATTGTTTCGGCGTTGCTCCATGTGGCGCGGTCGAGGTCAAACAGAAGGTGCGGCGGCACGCCAAAAATTCGCGCCACCTCAACCACCTGGAATTTTCTGTTTTCGAGATATTGGGCGTCAGTCGAAGACATGGCCGGAAATGAGGAAGTCCACCCCCCGTCTAGGATTAGCGGCCCTTTATTCTTGAGCCACGCGGCGAACGATTTGCGAATATTGGAAACGGTCGTTGCGCCCGCTTCCCCGCCCTGGGCTCTTTCATTAGTAATCACTGCGGAAGGCTTTGCGCCTTGGCTGAAGAATTCCGCCCCATGCCGTTCCAGGATAGAAGATAGCCCCACAGCCTCTTTCCCGGAGGCGGTTGGCGATATCGACATAAACGAATTGATATGAAGGATTTCAGTGAAGGGGTAGTCACGAACGCCGGACGCTTCAGAAACGCGATAGACAGGTGCGCCGGTTTGGGTGTCTTCGAGCACAACAACCTTACCAGGCTTCAGCCGGTGAAGCTCAAATGGTCGGCCATCTTCGAAACGCACCACCTTCGCGAATCCGCCCCCATATAGCAGGGCGTCTTTAGTCAATTCCGTTCTGAGGTCACCCGCGCCGGTCCATTCATTCGCCCGCTTATGCACGATATGGTGCGCCGTGTGGGCTTTAGCTTCGGCCTTGCCGTCTTCCTCTTCCTGGTAAAGCTTGCAAGGTAGCGAGCCTATAGTTTCAGAAACAAGGCGCACAGCCTGAAGAACAGAAGGAACAGATAACGCCTTTTCTTTTGAAAGATTCACGCCTGAGTAAGTAGGCGTAACGTCAAAAATCTCGCTTATTCCAGGATCGAGTAAGCTTAATGATTTTTGTTCACCCTCTTTAACTGAAGCTTTATTGCGACGACTGAATACAGAAAGAAAATTCACAGCATATTGTCCTTACGTTTGTTGTTATTACTTTATCACAAACGCGAATCACCGCGAATCCAAACAATCAATTTTTTTGATTTATTTTTATTTTTTCATCATTTTCATAAATGATATTGACTTTTCGGAATTTCATTTATGGGTTTTTGAGCCCTGGAAATGAAATCTTCTCAATTTGCTCTTTCAAGAATTTAGGACTGAGCTGTCCGCCATAAATGTCCTTTGTGTCACCCGATGACCAACCACCAAGTGCCATGATTACATCTGGCGTCAACCTGGCGTAACTCATTGCATCTCGGTAGGTGTGCCGGAAACTGTGAAACACCTTTTCATTCTTTTTCCAGACACCAACCTTATCCAGAAAACGGTTTTCGCCATTAAACCACTTTGCAAATGTCCCTGAGAGATAACCTGTAGCGTCGAGCTTCAATTCAGGGAACAGACGAACATATTTTGTCTTTTGTTGCTCCAAGGCGAAGTTGACAAAACCAAGCTTGATCAGTTCTGAATGGATCGGAACATACCGCTCACCAGCATCAGTCTTTACGCGCTTACGGTCGGCATCTTCAATGTCATTGCCGTCTTTGGTCTCCTGGATAATAATGCACCAAACATCGTCAATTTTTTTAATGTCTGAGCTATGAAGCTGACAACATTCTCCAAGACGCATCCCGGTCCATAGAGCAATAAGAGGCACCCAATACCGTCCGCGTTTCACAATGCGAGTTCCAGGCTTTGCATACCCTCTCCCATCATTAAGACAACCCGCATAGAGAGGCGCTGAGAATATCTTATTGAGGTCTTCAATCGTAAAAGACTTCCGCCGGTCCTTTGCCTTTTTCTCACCAGCAACTTTCAAGCCCCTGGCAAGATTTTTCTCGACGTAGTTTTCTTCTTCAGCAAATTTGAAAATCGCGGAAATGAATTCTAGGCGATTATTTATCGAGCTGGCGCTTAATGTCGGAACAGATTGACCCTCTGCCAGCTCAACCACTTCAAGAGCACTCTTTCCTTTGAAGAGTTTGCTTGACTGTGCGTTTACAGGCATTTTAACCAATATGTCGCGGACTCTTCTAAAATCCTCGCGTGTGATTGATTTCACATCTCGGTTTTCACCTAGCACGTCAGTCATGAGCCTGAAATGAACGCCGTAGCTCTTATTTGTCCTCTCATTGGCTTTCCGCGATGGATTAGCCAAGTAGGCATCAAGCAACTGTCTCAGTGTCAAACCAGGCTTTTCATTCGTTGGGGTCGGTTCCGGTGCATTCAAAATCTTGCTTCTTGGTTCCGGGTCATGCACCACCCCATTATCGCGGCTCTGATCAGCAGCAAGCACATCAAGTTGCACCTCAGCTAGGGCTTGAAGAATTTCTCTTCTTTCTTGAACTGTTGGCTTACCAATCAAATTATGTTCAATCAGATAGTCCGCACCAAATCCGATCAATGCTTCAGCTTCTTCCATGGAAATCTGATTGGCGACAAGCAGACGCAATTTATTCGCATATATGCTTTGAGAAAATTTCTTGAAATCTCTCTGAGCCTCATCGTTTATGGGCATCACAGCCCGGCCCTTGTCGGACATTTCAAGCATTTTGGCATAGAACACTTTTGCAGCATGCGCCAAAGAAGGCTTTTGCCTTTCTTGTCTCTGTAGTTCCATTTCGCGGCGCTGCCTTGCATCTTCAATCTGAGCTTGAAAATCAGCTATGACGGCATAGGAGTTCTGAAGGGCTGTCTTCTTGTCCGATCCAAGACGCTTTTCCAAATACGTCTTGCCAACCAGACCACGCAAGTCTTCGGGAACAACCATGCGAACACGGTAACCACCGCGATTCATAGAGACGTATTGAGGGAGGTTTTTAGATGCCTTAGCCATTGCCATTTCCGCGCCTATTTGGGGCCATTAATGGGGCCAACCATGGGGCACAGAGTCTTGATTTGCAAGAGCTTTTAGGAAGATCAATAACTTGAGGGGGTGATGGCGGAGAGGAAGGGATTCGAACCCTCGAGACAGTTACCCGCCTACGCCCTTAGCAGGGGCGCGCCTTCGACCACTCGGCCACCTCTCCGCGGACCTGTTTAAAGATCATGTAGAGGTGAATCAATGGCTATTTTGTCATTAGATTGACATTTCCACATATGCCTCGGAATTTTGCAACAAAATTGAAGTGAATAGAAACGACGGAAGCTACAGGGCGAATTTCAGCGTACGCACAACGGCTTGGCAAATTGCCGCAGGAATATCCTCAGTCTCACTTATCTCGTCATGCGGATCTATTAGTCCTTGAGAACGCTGTTCAGATAGTGCTCAAACACGGGATAGCCATCTCTACTATAGTCAAAATCGTAAAATGGCAGCAGCGCCATGTTAATCATGCCGATCATGATGTAAAGAAACCCCAAAGCCGCTTGCTCAGGCACGACGCCAGGCTTCAGATGCCCAACATCTCCAAGCTTCTTATAGGCACAACAGAGCGCATTTTCGTAAAATTTATACTTGTCGGACAGAAAGTCCTCCAAGGCTTTGTCCTTCTCTGAAAATTCCATATTATGCATGATAATAAAGAATGCACGGCCAACAATATTGTTCTCTTCGAATAGGCCGAGCAGATCATTAATCTGCTGTCTGAAAACAACAGAAGGATCTTTATCCGGCAAGTTTATCAGTGTTTTCCTGATGGGTTCAAAAAAGGGCAAGGCTTGCTCTTCCCAGATAGCACGGATTACGGCCGGTTTATTGGGGAAATGACCATAAAACGCACCCCGCGTGACCCCGGCTCTTTCGGCAATCTCGTTCAGAGTCGTAGCCGTATATCCATGGCTTTGAAACAACTCGGCAGATGCTTCCAGCAATGCTTGATATGTCTTTTCTTTTTCGGCTTTTGTTTTACGTGCCACTTCTCTTTTCACCAGTACCTTGAGTGAATTCGTTTACCAATAAAGCGCGATATATCAGGTATCTTTAAAAGTTTCCACTTTACATTTAATCATACACGTTTGTATATAAACTCAAACCAGCGCATTTATGACAATGTGCCAAAAGTTCGCATCTAACATTTCCGCGGTTTGGTCCATGACTAAAAAAATCATGCTGATCGGCCTGATGGCCCTTTTGCTTACCGGGTGTAACAACGTGTTCTCTTCTGCTGATGCAGACGAAAACGCCGTGGACAATTCTTCTGCCCGCCCCGCAAAAATTGCAACTGCACGTCAGGTAGCGATCAATTTACCGAAGTCTTTCCCCGGCGTAACCAAAGCATCCCGCAATGCGATTCTGTCATTTCGTGTTGATGGACAGATTGAAGACTTTCCAGTGCGCTCTGGGCAAATTCTCAAAAAGGGTGATTTGATTGCTCGCCTTGACGATACGCCCTACCGCAATGTGGTCGCTGCTCAACAAGCCGCTTACGACCTGGCCAAAATCAGTCTCGAGCGAACAAAGACTCTTTATGAGCAGGCACATGTTGCCAAGTCGACTCTTGATACTGCAACGACCAATTATTCTTCAGCTGAAGCAGCCTTAAAATCAGCCAAAGACAATGTGCACTATACCAGTCTCTTTGCTCCGTTTGACGGCGTGGTCGCCAAGACTAATGTTGAGCGCTATCAGACGGTTTCTGCAGGCACATCAATTATCCAGTTTCAGGATGTTAAAGACATAGACATTGAATTTAGCGTCCCAGAGAAACTGTTTCTTCGTTTCAATCCGAGCAAACTTGCCGTGATGCCCAAACTCAATATCCAGTTTGATGCTCTCCCGGACAAGACCTTTGTCGCGACCTACAAGGAAATCGACACGATTCCGGATAGCGTCACGCGATCTTACAAGGTTACGGTGACGATGCCACGGCCAAATACAATGACCATTTTCCCGGGCATGAGCGTAACGGCAAGCCTCAATCTCGCAGCGATGCTGAGTAACAATGACGATGGCGGTGTGCTCATTCCTCTGGAGGCAGTCTTTGAACAAAATGGCAAGCACTGGGTCTGGAAGGTTTCCGATGACAACAAAACCCACAAGACGGAAGTCAATGTCTATGGAATTCAGGATGGCAGCATTCGCATTTCCAAGGGCCTGAAAAATGGTGATCGCGTTATCGCAATTGGCGTCTCCTATGTCACTGAAGGCATGGAAGTCAGAGCTTTCAAGAAGGAAGACGGGCTTTGATGGAAGCGGCATGATTGCCCGGTAAGTTTCTCGAATGCAGATCGATTTTACTCGGTAGATAGAAAAGCCGATTGGCGCGTTAAGAGGCAAGTCTCTTCAAGTAAGCCTTCAGGACAATAGGAATGACACTCACAGATTACGCCATTGAGAATAAGGTCTTTAGCTGGATGATGACCATTCTGCTTCTGGCAGGTGGCATCTATGCTTATATGAATCTTGGCCGTCTTGAAGACCCTGAATTCACCATCAAGGAAGCCGTCATTGTGACGTCTTACCCTGGGGCCTCCTCTCTAGAGGTGGAAGACGAAGTCACGCTCCCTATTGAAACGGCACTTCAGCAGCTTCCTTATGTCGATCACATCACCTCCATTTCATCGTCAGGACTTAGCCAGGTCACCGTTGAGATGAAGGACAAATATCGCGATGCAGAGCTCAGGCAAATCTGGGATGAAATGCGGCGCAAGATACACGATATGGAATCATCACTGCCAACAGGTTCCTATTCTCCGGTCATCAATGACGATTTTGGTGATGTGTACGGCATCTATATGGCTGTGACTGGCGACGGATATAGCCATCAGGAGCTGAGCGACTATGCAGACTATCTGCGTCGTGAACTGGTACTGGTCGATGGCGTGGGCAAGGTTTCCATCGGCGGAACTTTGCAAAAGGAAATCGTGCTTGAAGTGAGCCGGGCCAAACTGTCGGCACACAATCTGTCCATTGCCTCTTTGCAGTCCCTTCTGCAAAATCAGAATGTGGTCACCAACGCCGGCAATATAAAGGTCGGCTCGGAATATATTCGCATCAGCTCGACGGGTGACTATAGCAATGTAGATCAGATCAAGGATGTATTGCTTGGACAGACTGGCGACGATGTTGTCTATTTGTCAGATGTTGCCGACGTGAAAGTAGATTATGCAGAACCGCCAAGCCACGTTTATCGGTTTAATGGCGCCCCTGCCCTGACAATCGGCATCTCCTTTGCCGATGGTGTCAATGTCACCAAGGTCGGCGACAATGTCTCGAAAAGGCTGCAAGAGCTCGACATCAATCGGCCAATCGGAGTTCAGCTCCACACGATCTACAACCAGCCAGAGCAAGTCACCGCCTCAATCAATGACTTTCTCGTCAATCTGGGCATGTCTATTGTCATCGTTATTGTCGTGTTGCTGGTTACAATGGGATTGCGCTCTGGCATCCTGATGAGCGTGATCCTGCTGTTGACAATTTGCGGCACCCTGATGGTTATGGAACTGATCGGCATGCCGTTACACCGCGTGTCTCTTGGCTCCATGATTCTGGCGCTAGGTATGCTGGTAGATAACGCGATCGTTATCACCGACGGCATTCTTGTGGGGCTCAAACAAGGGCTAACGAAAGTCAAGGCAGCACACCGCATTGTCACTCAGACGGTCTGGCCTCTGTTCGGTGCAACGGCCATCTCGATTGTCGCCTTCGCCCCCATTGGTTTGTCACCAGACAAAACCGGGGAATATGCGGGATCCCTGTTCTGGGTATTGATGATATCTCTTACGATTTCATGGATTCTGGCAATCACCATTACGCCATTTCTAGCGTCAGTGATGTTCTCGGAATCCCAAGTCCAAGACGATGATGAAAATGCCGAAGCCATAGATCCGTACAAGGGATTTATCTATCAGATTTACAAAGGGTTATTGCTTTTTTCCTTGCGCTGGCGTTGGGGCACAATGCTGATTATGGCTGCAGGTATGGCTGGTGCCATTTATGGGTTCGGCTTCGTTGAGCAAGCCTTTTTCCCAACCTCCAAACTGCCGATGCTGACAGTTGATTTCTGGCTCCCTCAGGGATCTGACATCAGGGCAACGATCAAAGATATGGATCGCCTTGAGAAGGTGATGCAGAAGAATGACAAGATAAAGCAAGTCACATCGACGATCGGAGCCGGAGCCCAGCGTTTCATGCTGACTTACTCGGCCGAGCGCACTTACCCGAACTATGGGCAGTTTATTGTCGAGGTCAAAAACTTCGAAGACGTTGTCGAAGTTCGTCAATGGCTTGACAAGGAACTGACAGAAAACGCACCTTATGCCTTCATAAAGACCAGCCGTTTCGAACTTGGAACCGCAGCCGGAGCCAAAATCGAAGCCCGCATAACAGGCTCGAACCCGGCGGTCTTGCGTCAACTGGCCGATAAAGTCATGGATATTTATCACACCGACCCTGACGCAATCAACGTAAGACAAGACTGGCAAGAGAGAACCAAGGTCCTGCGCCCGCAATTTGCAGAAGCTGAAGCAAGGCGTCTTGGTATCACCAAGGCAGATATTGACAAGGCTTTGCTGCTCAATGTGCATGGGCTCACAATCGCTCAGGCTCGAGATGGCTCCGACATCCTGCCGATTGTGCTGCGCCCTCCTCTACAGGAACGCACGAGCGTAGATCAGCTCGGTGATATTCAGGTCTATAGCAGCGTTCTATCTAAATATGTCAGCATTGATCAGGTGGTCAAATCCATTGATCTGGATTGGGAAGATCCATTGATCATGCGGCGCGATCGTAAGCGCACAATCAAGGTGTGGGCTGATGTGGACCCGAATTCAGGGACCACAAGCCTTGAGCTATTCTCGCGTTTGCGGGGCAAGGTGGAAGCTCTTGAGTTGCCTCTGGGCTATGAACTAACCTGGGGCGGTGAATATGAAAATCAGACCAAGGCAACAGGCGCCGTTTTTGCCAATGTTCCGTTGGGCATACTCGTCATGTTTGCCATCACGGTCATGCTGTTCAACTCGATCAAACAAACGCTTGTCGTGTGGTTGACCGTTCCATTGGCGGTCATTGGCGTAACGGTTGGTCTGTTGATTTTCAAACTGCCCTTCAGCTTTACGGCTCTTATCGGCTTCTTGTCGCTTTCCGGCATGCTGCTTAAAAACGGTATCGTTCTGATTGAGGAAATAAAACGCCTGAACGAAGAGGATGGGTTATCGATTCATGATGCCATCACCCGAGCTGCGGTTTCCCGTTTGCGCCCAGTTACCATGGCTGCGTTGACCACCGTTTTGGGGCTCATTCCGCTGATTACGGACATTTTCTTTGACTCGCTGGCCGTGACCATCATGTTTGGTCTAGCCACAGCAACTGTGCTGACACTGATCGTTGTGCCAGTTCTTTTTGCCATTTTCTATGGCGTCAAGTTCAAACGGGGAGAAACAATTTAGCCCCGAAGCTTCTTGTTAAATGGAAGCAAGAATTTCCAAGATGACCTCACGTCATTTTGGGATAACCCGGCCCCCACATAGACCCACTATTAAGCCGGGACAAAACCAGCTGAACTTCTTAGTTCTACTGGGAACAGGATCGCACCAGAGCTTCTTTAACAAGATGCTTTGGTGCGATTTAGTTTTCGCAGACCGTAGCCCCTTGCCTTGCAGCCCCGGCCAACTTTCAAACGATATGTTTGTGTCTTCCTCCCCTCTATTACTTCTAGCAACAAGTCTGCGCGCAAAGCGGCAACCCATTCACACATAGCCACCCTACTCTCTTAGCTATGCATAATTAAGCGAGCTGCGTTAACAACATTCCCGGTGCATTTTTACCGAAGGGTGCGTTACTGAAGGGTCATTCACGTGATTTGCCTTCTCATGCTATTCTTTGAAGTCAAGTCTCGTTTTCGCCACGCCAAACCGGACCAAGCCTCGTTGGCGCTTGGGCGAACAGCAATAACCATGGGACTACACTTCAAGCGAAGAACTATTTTACGACCATAGAATAGAAAATTGCCGGCCCATAAAGACTGCCCAACATACAGTGTAACAGGCTTTTACAGAGACCAGAAATGACCGACCTTGCTTCACAATCCGATCCTATTCGCCTCCGGCATCGGCACCTTGAAAAAATTTCCATGGCCGCGTTGAATGTCGGCTGCCTCCTGATGGAAACGGGTGCAAAGGCTGAAGTTGTTCGCAACGGCATTGAAATGGTAGTTAGCGGCTTGGGAGCCGAAACCATTGCTGTTCGTATTGGCTATGCCTCTATCAGTCTAACCGTAAAAGACGGAAGCAACACAATCAGTCGCCTGCTTCAGGTTGGACACCACGGGGTCAATTTGCAGCTCAACAACGCTGCCCGTGCGCTTGCCGTTCGAGCTTCCCAAGGCGGCATTACTCCTGAGGCCATCGGTGACGAGGTTCAGGTCTTGCGCAAAATAACGCCCAAGCATCACTGGATCGTTGTCGCACTGGCCACGGGTTTGGCCTGCGCTTCATTTGGCCAATTGCTCGGGACTGACGCATTTGCCTTTTTTCCCATCTGGTTTGCTGGTTTTATCGGTCAGACCATTCGCCACTTCATGGTGTCTAACAAGCAGAACGTTTTTTCCATGGTGGCAATCGTCGCCTTTGTGTCTTCTGCAATTGGCGGCTTGATATCCTATTATTTCGGCAGCGAGACCCCCGAAATGGCCATGTTTTCCTCAGTGCTGCTTCTGGTGCCGGGTGTGCCCTCAATGAATGCCCAGACGGACATTATGGAAGGTTCTCCGACGCTGGGCAGCGCACGCGCCTTGACCGTCATGATGATACTGGTGTTTCTGACTGTGGGCGTCGCGCTTTCCCGCTATCTTCTTATGCGATTTGGGCCGTTTGAAGCGCACGATCTTTTGGTGAGCAACGGCCTCGTCCATCATGTCGTCTTTGGTGCGATAGCAGCAGCAGGGTTCGGCATTCTATTCAATTTCAGTTGGCGGACTGTCAGCCTCACGGCGGTGGGCGGAGCAATTGCTCTTGCGGTGCGAACTCTGGGAATGGATGCCGATTGGGGGCTTGCCATGTCATCGACAGCGGCGGCGGCGGCTGTCACTGTCTATGTGCGCCTTCTATATCTGTTGCCCGTCTATGTTCCCACCGGAGGCAGCATGCTCGCAATTGCCGGCTGCATTCCGATGATTCCGGGCAGCGCTGCAGCGCACGGCTTGGTTGGCCTCATGACCTTTGCTAGTCAGCATGAATCCTATGATGTGGAGCTGCTTGGGGTATCATTTGCGGCGCTGTTGGCGGTGATGTTTACCATCGGCGGCATTGCCGCAGCAATCACCTTGATCAACGAGATCTTCAAACGCCCCAGCTTTCCAACCCTTTAAGGTCAGGAAATTTGAAGCCAACCACACCTGAATAAACAACCTGTATCATCAAGCGCAGGCTCCCAAAGGGCCTGCGCTTTTGTTTGCTGCCTGATCGAGCTTCTAGACAAACTACTGCGCACCGCCAAAGGCTGCGACAGCCATAAACACAAAAAGGCCCGCACGAAGCGGGCCTTTTCGAAACAATACAGAAACTGTATTAGCGTTTGGAGAACTGGAAAGAACGGCGAGCTTTTGCACGACCGAATTTTTTACGTTCAACAACACGAGAGTCGCGGGTAAGGAACCCACCCTTTTTAAGGACTGCGCGCAGTTCTGGCTCATAGTAGGTCAGAGCTTTGGCGATACCGTGACGGATAGCACCAGCCTGACCAGAGAGACCACCACCTGCAACGGTGCAGACAACATCAAACTGACCATCACGGTTTGCTGCTACGAGTGGCTGTTTCATAACCATCTGCAGAACCGGGCGACCAAAATAGACATTGTATTCTTTTTTGTTCACGATGATCTTGCCAGAGCCTGGTTTTACCCAAACACGAGCAACAGCGTCTTTACGTTTACCGGTAGCATAGGCACGACCATGAGCGTCGAGCTTCTGCACATGAACCGGAGCGGAGTCTTCAGCTTCTACGCCAACTGCGGAGCCGAGGTCTTCAAGAGACTGTACAGTATCGCTCATTGTTAGGCCTTCGCATTCTTGGAGTTCAAAGATTTAACGTCCAGCACTTCTGGAGCCTGAGCTTCATGAGGATGCTCAGCACCACCATAAACGCGCAGGTTAGACATCTGAACGCGGGACAGCGGGCCACCTGGCAGCATGCGCTGAACAGCTTTCTGGATCACACGCTCAGGGAAACGACCCTCGATGATCTGACGAGCGGTACGCTCTTTGATGCCACCTGGGTGACCAGTGTGCCAGTAGTATTTCTTGTTTTCGTACTTACGGCCGGTCAGTTTAACCTTGTCGGCGTTGATTACGATAACATTGTCGCCGCAATCCATATGCGGAGTGAAGGTAGCTTTGTGCTTGCCACGAAGACGCATCGCGATGAGCGAAGCCAGACGGCCCAGCACCAGACCTTCAGCATCGATGAGAATCCATTTCTTCTCGATGTTAGAAGGGTTTGCAGAAAATGTTTTCATTGCACTTCCGTATTTCGGTGTCGTTTTGACAACGTGAAACGGCGACCGTTTGGTGGTCGCCGCAATGTCTGGCGCTTCTTTTATAGAAACTCATATTTTTGTCAAGCAGTTTTGTTAAAAATAGTCTTTTTAAATCAATGCTTTATTTTTGCGGTAATTAAATACCACACAAAATCACATTTTTCATCAAGCACCCAGCGAGCATAGAGCTTCTTTCAAATACCTCACTATCAGAAAAGATGAATATGAAAAAGCACTATTGGCCGCCCTCTCCTCCTTTTGACAGGGCGGCAGAAACAGTTCGCTGATATTTTATCGTTTAGAACTCAAGCTAGAAGGCGCATGAAATGTCATGCAACCCGTTCTCTTCGGCCCGATAGTCTGACCGTGGAGTCTTTGCAGCTCCATTGATCGTGCCGATAAACTTGGCGTCGTCCACTTTCATACGTTTCCAACCAAGTTCACCTGAGCGTGCGCCACCTTTTGTCTGGTAGACATACATCAGCTCGTTACCACGAAGTGTCTTGCCGACTGCGTGGACCTCAACCTCCCGATCATAACCATGATAGTTGATCTTCAGAACGTCATGATTCTTAAGGGCTTCGCATGCATATTTGCTTTCCATAACGGATCTCCCTTTTGAACTTCGATTCACATCTCCCATTTTCGCCAATTCAACAAAAGCTGTAAATTCGAAATTAGTCGTTTGGCTGAGGCCTGTCAGTTGATATGGCATCAAAACAATCCGAAAAGTTGTTGTTTTCAGCCGATTTTGGGCCACTTCAATCAGAACTGACAAGCTTGACAGGCAGAACTGTTCGCAGGCATTGTCGAACCCTTAGGCAAAAGAAGAATCTCGGGAGCTCATTATGAGCAATGATAGCGCAGAACTTGATGCAGCAGTTTTAATCGAGCAGGTCGGACCAGTTCGTCGCCTCATCATGAACAGGCCGAAAAGTCGGAACTCACTTTCGCAGGAGTTGATCGCAGCCTTAAGCGTTGCTTTTGAGGAAGCAAACGCAGACGAGCAAACTCGGGTCATTGTGCTTGCGGCAAATGGTCCGGTTTTTTCCGCAGGCCACGATTTGAAGGAAATGCAAGCCCAACGGGCAACCCCGGACAAGGGGAAACTCTATTTTTCTCAATTGTTCAGCAACTGCTCCCAGTTGATGCAAAGGATTCAATCAATACCGAAGATCGTGATTGCCGAGGTGCAAGGCACTGCGGCCGCTGCCGGTTGTCAGCTTGTGGCGAGCTGTGACCTGGCCATTACGGTCAATGAAGCCATGTTCGGCACGCCCGGAATCAATGTAGGGCTATTTTGTACGGGCCCAGGGGTTGCACTCAGCCGATCTGTGCCGCGCAAACAGGCTATGGAACTTCTTGTTACCGGAGAATTGATCGACGCTCACACGGCAAAAGCCTATGGAATTGTCAATCGCGTTGTACCCAAAGAGTATCTCAGAATCGTCTTGGACAAATATGCAACGGAAATTGCCGGAAAATCAGCGACCTCAGTGCAGATGGGCAAAGTTGCATTCTATCAACAGGACGACATGAGCGTTTCCGATGCCTATGAATTGGCAACGCAGATCATGACTGAAAACATCTTGTCCGACGACGCGATTGAAGGCATTGATGCCTTTTTAAACAAGCGCAAGGCAGACTGGCCAAGCATCAAGTAGGATATATAGAATGGACCACCGCCACTATAGTGAAGAATACCTGACCAGCATTCTTAAGTCCGTCAAGCGCATTGCACTCGTTGGCGCCAGTAACAGGCCCGAACGCGCCAGCTATCGTGTAATGGAATTTCTGCTTGATCGAGGCTACGAGGTTATTCCGGTCAATCCGGGCAAGGAGGGTCAGGAAATTCTGGGGCAGAAAGTTTTTGCTCGCCTTGCCGACATTGATGGTCCTGTCGATATGGTCGATGTGTTTCGCAATTCTGAAGCGGCGAGCGACGTTACTGATGAAGCCATTGAAATTGGCGCCAAAGTCGTTTGGATGCAGCTCAATGTCTACAATGAAGACGCAGCTAAACGAGCAGAAGATGCAGGCCTAAAAGTCGTCATGGACCGCTGCCCGAAAATCGAACATGATGCATTGATGGTCAACTAGAGCCATTTTACGCGCCTGAAGCTGACGGAGATACTCTCATCGTCAGCTCGCCTCTTTTTCATATGCACGCATTTGATTTTTATCACTTTGTCTTCTTTCGCCATTTTCTAGAAAATATGTGCTCCCCAGAACTGAAAATTGAAAATCTATTTTCAACTTTCAAATGGCGCAATTGTCTCGGCTGGGATACAGTCTCCAGCACACAAGTCTGTTAGACGAACAGAAATTTTCTTGGCCAAGCATGAAGCGAAGCAGTTCGCTCGCAGTGCAAATTTATTCAAGAGGTATCTTATGAGCGAAGAAACCGCACACGGCTTTTCTACATTAGCAATTCACGCTGGCGCACAGGCCGACCCGACCACAGGTGCCCGCAGCACTCCGATTTACCAGACGACGTCTTATCAGTTTGAAAGCCCGGAACAAGCCGCCAACCGGTTTGCTCTCAAAGAATTCGGCAACATTTACACCCGCCTGACCAACCCTACCACAGCAGTTCTTGATGAGCGCATAGCAGCTCTGGAAGGCGGTTCTGCTGGTGTTTCTGTTGCCTCTGGCCACGCAGCTCAGTTCGTCACTTTTCATGCGTTGATGGGACCTGGCGACAATGTGGTCGCAGCCAACAAATTGTACGGCGGCACATTCAATCAGTTCAACCACACATTCAAAAGCTTCGACTGGCACGTAAAGTGGACTGATGCGCTTGATCCGGAAGCTGCGCGGGCTCTGGTCGATGAGCATACAAAAGCCATTTACATCGAAAGCCTTGCCAATCCAGGCGGCGTGATCTGCGACATCGAAGGCTTTGCCAAAGTGGCCAAGGACACTGGCGTGCCCCTTATCGTCGACAACACGATGGCAAGCCCTTATCTATGCCGCCCAATCGAGCATGGTGCAAACATCGTATTGCACTCCATGACGAAATTCATTGGTGGCCACGGCAATTCCATGGGTGGCATTATCGTCGATGGTGGTAATTTCGACTGGGCTCAGTCTGATAAATTCCCGATGGTCAACACACCACGCGCGGAATATAACGGCGTGAATTTCTATGAAACCTTCGGCCCGATGGCGTTCGCCATCACCTGCCGCGCACTTGGCCTGCGTGACTTGGGGCCGACCCTTTCGCCATTCAACGCATTCCAAATTCTGACTGGTGTAGAAACTCTGCCGCTGCGCATGGAAAAACATTGCGCTAACGCTCTCGAAATTGCCAAATGGCTGGAAAGCAACGACAAGGTCAGCTGGGTTTCCTACGCGGGCCTGGAATCAAGCCCACACAAGGCAGCTCAGGAAAAATATCTGCCAAAAGGCGCAGGCTCTGTTTTCACCTTTGGCCTCAAAGGTGGCTACGACGCCGGT